>NZ_JAIUHJ010000001.1:0-532756 GCF_020165105.1 Mesorhizobium sp. CA5
TCTGCTTCACAGCCATCGCGATTCCCTCCGAGCTTCCTCTCAGAGAATCACAACCAGCCAATTACGCAACAGGCCCCCACGAGGGGAGAGATTGGCAGCTTCGGCGCCTCACTCGCCCCACAGCGTTGGTGATTGGCGAAAGCCGGCGTGACATCTGATCTCCCCCCAAGTGGTGTCCTGCCGGACAGAGGGGGGCGCTGTCCCGCCAGCCTTACCGAGTAAGGGCGAAATTCAATCCCCGGCGACGAAGAACAGCCACTGTCCCGTCGGCGTGATGCCGACGCGGTAGAAGATGTAGGCGCCGAACTGCTTCATGTCGTCATAGTCGCTGGCGGTGACCAGCTTGAACAATTCGACGCGCTGCCTGGCATCGAGCTTGTCGAGCGGCAGCGCGAAGAAATACGGCCAGACATAGAGTTCCTGCGGCGTACCGGTGTCGACATGGACGTAGCCGGCCGAAAGCACCTCTTCCAGGATGGCGAGGATTTCCTGGCCGTCGCCGTCGCCCGAAAGGCTCTTGAGGAAGGTGACCGGGTCCCCATCGATGTCGCCCAGCGACAATTGCGTCATGGAATCGCCTTTGCCGATCAGCGGCCTCAGCTTCTCGATGTCGCCGGTCCGGCAGGCCTCGATGAGCAGCCCGTGCATGCGCTTGACCGGTTCGGGAAGCGTGTTGAGGTCGTAGACGACCGCGGGCGGCGGCGCGTCAGGGTCTGCGCGCGGGCTGGTGATGCCGCCATTGGCGGGCGGCGTCTCCGGCTCCGACTTGTCGGTGTCGTCGGCCGGCTGGCCGTCCGCGGGCTTGGTGCCGGGCGCCTCCGGCATCGGCACGGCAGCGCCGGGCGCGGCGCTGTTGCTATTGGCGGGCGGGGTGACCGGCGAAGGCACGTCCTCGCGCTGAATCTCGCTCAGCGCGTAGGAAGGCGTACTAGTAAGGCACAAAGGCAGCGCCAGGCAGGAGGCGGCGATCAGGATGCTGAGGGCCAGCCCGCGCGGCCGACCTGACATCGAAAATCTCACCGCTTGCCTCTCCATGGTTCCCGGGCTCGGCCCGGCCGGCACATTGAATGTCCGAGCGCATGGACATGATGCCCAAACGGCGCGTCAAAAGTCACTATCAAAAAGTCGCTGTCAAAACGGGTGGCTAGTGCTTCAGCCGTTCCGGCTCGAACGCGCCGGCGATCACTTTTTCCCGCATGCGGTCGAGCAGGGCAAGCGCCGAGGTCTCGCCATTGGCGCGCAACATCTCGCCGAAAGCGGTCTCCAGCGCCGCTTCGGCGATGATTTCCGGTTCGATGCCGGCCGACAGGCCCTCGGCCCACGCTTCGCTGTGGCTCTCCACGGCAGTCAGCCGCTTTTCTTCCCTGACCAAAGCGTCGATGTCGCTGACACCATGTTCCATTGCGATATCCACTTTCTACAAGCGTCGATCCGACGAGGGATCCGGCTTGGTCTGTCAGTTCGTCCGCAGTCTCAATTAAGTCTTTGTAAATACGACATTTTTACGGTCGAAATCCACATTCCGGGCGAGACTGCCCTTAATTGATGCCAAGCTTAGCCGATTAGACCGGCTTGGGGCATCGAAACCTTCAGTTTGAGTTAATTCCACAACTGCGCGATAACGTTTCATTAATACTGTTGCGCAAGTGCAACACATGATTGCACCAGAGCGGGACAGGACACAATAAGGCACGTCACATTGGCGCCGATTGCCCGCAACAAATCTGCGTAAAACGCGCAGCGGTCGAGCCGGTCTCAATTCCCGTAGCGGGAAGCGATGTCGCGCGACAGCGTCTCGCCTTCCTTCATGTAACGCGCGATGGCCTCGGTCGCCGAAGGCGTGCATCGCGTGTAGGTGCCGCTGAAGGAGCGGTAGCCGCGGTTGAACGAGGCGATGAAGCGGGCGCGCCGGTCAGGATCGGGATTTTCCGATTCGAGCAGCTTTTCCATCTCGCCCCGCCACTTGTCGCCCTTCTCGCCACACAGGTTGCGCAGGAAGTGCAGCGATCCCAGCACTTCCGCCAGCCGCATCAGCCCGGGCTCGAAAGGCGCCTCGGCGGCGGGCGCTGGCGACGCTGCGACGGTCATGCTGACAGCGAGGCACGCGGCGAGAAAAGCGGGAGCGCGGGTCATCAAAGCCTTGCGGTGAAAGGGCAGGGCTTTGTGGCGAAACATTTCGTCGCCTGCAAGGCCATTCTGGATGCTCACCGCCTTGTGCCTTGCGCTGACCCAAGCAATTCCTCGGCGACCGAGAACACGTCGCCCGCCAGCGGCATTCCTGCCATTTCCGCCAGCGTGTAGAACGCAGCGGTCTCGGCATCGTCGTCGGCAACGGGCTCGCCGCCGGCATAGGTGGCGCCGAACACGGTCAGCAGGTAGTCGACCGCGTGGTTTTCAGCATGGCCGTCGATATGGATGTCGCGTAGCGGCCGGTAGCCTGTTGCCTCGAGCCCGGTCTCTTCCTGCAACTCGCGCGCCGCGGCTTGCGCAAGCGTTTCGCCCGGCTCGACCTTGCCGCCGGGATAGGCATAGAGCCCTTGCGACGGCGCCCGCGCGCGCTTGACCAAAAGCACGGTGCCGCCGCGCACGACGGCGACGGAAACGGCCGGTATGATCTTGCGCTGTTCCATGCGTGCCGATCTTTCTGCAGTCTTTTGTGGACCGATTGGGCGAATCCAGCTTTAGCCGTTGCGGCATGGCGGTTCCATCGCCACTTTCGTGGAACGTCAATCGAAGAACCCAGATCCATGTGTGGACGCTTTGCCCTGACCGCTACGCCGGACCAGACCGCCGCCTTCCTCGGCCTGGCCGAGCTGGAGGAATTTCCGGCGCGCTACAACATCGCGCCGACACAGCCGGTGCTGATGGCGCTTGCCGGGCCGCAACGGGAGCCGGACTCGAACCTGCCGGATCGTCAGGCGATGCTGGTGCGCTGGGGCCTGATTCCTACCTGGGTCGAGGACACCAAGGCGTTTCCGCTGCTCATCAACGCCCGCTCCGAAGGCGTGCTGCAAAAGGCTTCGTTCAAGACCGCCATGCGCCACCGCCGCGCTCTGGTGCCGGCCTCCGGCTTTTACGAATGGCAGCAGTCGGGCGGCAAGAAGGGCCAGCCCTACTGGATCCGGCCGAAGCGAGGCGGGGTGATTGCCTTCGCGGGCCTGATCGAGACTTACTCCGAACCTGGCGGTTCCGAGATGGATACCGGCGCGATCATCACGACCGGGGCCAATGCCGGCATTGCCCATATCCATGACCGCATGCCGGTGGTGATCGAGGAGCGCGACTTCGCCCGCTGGCTCGATTGCCGCACGCAGGAGCCGCGCGACGTGCTCGACCTGTTGAAGCCCGCCGAGCCCGATTTCTTCGAGGCGATTGCGGTTTCAGACCTGGTCAACAAGGTCGCCAACACCGGGCCGGAGATTCAGGAACGGGGCGTCGTCGGGCCACAGGCCGAGAAGGTCAGGCGCCAGAAGCCCGGCGAGGACGAAAACCAGATGACGCTCTTTTAGCGAAGGCTGCTCGCCTCGAGAGGCTGCTTTGGGGCCTTCATCTCCAGGGCGCTTGTTTGCGCCCTCATCGCCGGCGTCCCATGGTTGGGAACCGTGCCGGTCGTGCCTTTTCAAGCAGCGCGCGGCGAAACAATCTTCTGCGTCGGCTTCTTCTTCTTCGCGGTGTGAAGAAGCGCTGCGACGATGGCCGCCGGGCCGATCGCGCGGTAGTGGCTGGCGAGAGCCGGCTGCGTTTGTCGGTCCTGTTCCTGCTTGGTGCGAGCCATGATTCTCTCCCTGATAACGGTTTCGTGTTCAGCGTTTGTCGGCTGATTCCGACCAAATCGTGACTTCTGGCGGTCTAGTCGGCGAATGTTTCATCACTGTGCCGACATGTTTAATAAAATGTTTCGGCCTGTCTTTACCTGTGACCCAACGACATGTTTCCTGAGCGGAGCGACTTGACGGCAACACCCGCCGGCGCGATAAAGCCGCCCATGAAAACGTCTTTCGCCATTTGTGGCATTTGCATTATTGGCTAGCCTCGCGCTGGTCCGGACGTTTTCGCCTCATCTTTCCCCAGATCGGAAAAAACGCCCCGGCCAGCAGGCTGGAGCCTGATTTGCGCCGTCGGCGCAGAGCTGGTTCCAGTGAACCCAAATTAAGGACCGGGAACCGCATGTCGGACGCATCGAAGGGCCTCAGCCTCTACAACACGCTGACGCGGGCGAAGGAACTTTTCGTTCCGATCGATCCGCACAACGTGCGCATGTATGTCTGCGGCCCGACCGTCTACGACTTTGCCCATATCGGCAATGCGCGTCCGGCGATCGTCTTCGACGTGCTCTTCCGTCTGTTGCGCCATCTCTACGGCGAAAGCCATGTCACGTATGTGCGCAACATCACGGATGTCGACGACAAGATAAATGCCAGGGCGCTGCGCGACTTCGGCGGCGACATCGCGGCCGGAAAGCTGTCGCTCAACGATGCGATCCGCAAGGTCACCGAAAAGACCGCCGGCCAGTACCACAAGGATGTCGCCGCACTCGGTTGCCTTGAGCCGACCTACGAGCCGCGTGCGACCGAGTTCGTCGCGCCGCGCGCCGACGGCAAGGCCGACATGCTGTCGCTGATCCGGCAGCTGATCGAGCGCGGCCACGCCTATGTCGCCGGCGGCGAGGTGCTGTTCGACACCGCCTCGATGCCGGACTATGGCGAGCTCTCGAAGCGCAATCTCAACGAGCAGCAGGCTGGCGCGCGCATCGCTGTCGACGCGCACAAGAAGAACCCCGGCGATTTCGTGCTGTGGAAACTGTCGAGCCCGGAAGAGCCCGGCTGGGAGAGCCCGTGGGGCAGGGGCCGGCCCGGCTGGCACATCGAATGCTCGGCCATGTCGGCCGCCTATCTCGGCGAGGTCTTCGACATCCATGGCGGCGGCTTGGACCTGATCTTCCCGCACCACGAGAACGAGATTGCCCAGTCGCGCTGCGCCCACGGCACCAAGGTCATGGCCAATGTGTGGATGCACAATGGCTTCCTGCAGGTCGAAGGCCAGAAGATGTCGAAGAGCCTCGGCAATTTCTTCTCGATCCACGAGCTGCTGGAGACCGACACTTTCGGCAGCCGCGCCTGGCCGGGCGAGGTGCTCAGGCTGGCGATGCTGATGACGCATTATCGCGAGCCGATCGACTTCTCCGTGCGCAAGCTGGAGGAAGCCGAAAACACGCTGCGCAAATGGAAGCGCGCCGCCGACCTTGCGCCTGTGGCGGCAAAAGAATTGCCGGCCGAGGTGGTGGAAGCGCTGTCGGACGATCTCGCCACCTACACTGCCTTCCAGCGGCTGACACAGCTCGCCGGCGAGGCGGTTGAGCACACCGGTGCCAATGAGAATACTGCCGCCGCTTCGCTGAAGACTGCGCTGGCCTTCCTCGGCTTCGATACGGGCGCGGCCAAGGTGGACGAGGAAGCGATCGCCAAGGCGATCGCCGATCGGCTGAAGTTTATCGCTGCCAAGAACTGGGCCGAGGGTGATCGAATCCGCAACGAGCTCCTGGCGCAGGGCGTGCAGCTGAAGGACGGCAAGGATCCGGTTACCGGCGAGCGCGTGACGACCTGGGAGATCAAGCGGTGAGCGACCTTGCGGGATTGGCGAAAGCGTCGGCGACGGCCAATCTCCCCCCTTGCGGGGGAGATGTCCGGCAGGACAGAGGGGGGTGTGAAGGAACGCCAGCGCCTCAGCTTGCTCGCTTTGGCGACAACCATCTTCTGAGAGCGCAGCACTCCCGAGTTGCGGCCACGTTGGCGGGACAGCACCCCCCTCTGTCCTGCCGGACATCTCCCCCGCAAGGGGGGAGATTAGCCGGCGCGTCCGGTTTCGCTAATCTCCAGCGGAAGGCGGTCTGAACATGGGCCACGACCGCGTTCCCCTTGGTCAGCGCAAGAACGCCAAGTCCATGCGCCGCGCGATGACCGATGCCGAGCTGAAACTCTGGAACGAGTTGCGCGCGCATCGCTTGATGGGCATGAGCTTTCGACGGCAGGTGCCGATTGGACCTTACATTATTGACTTCGCATGTTCAGCGCATCGACTCATAATCGAGGTAGACGGCAGCCAGCATGCCGATGCGGAACATTCACGATATGACGAGGCAAGAAGTGCATATCTAAGCGCAAGCGGCTGGACCATCCTGCGCTTCTGGAACGACGACGTGATCCGCGATATCGACAATGCCTGCCAGCACATCGTCATCGTGGCCGGCCTGGCCGATGCGCCCGCGCCACAAACGGAGGAGCTCGTCCCGTGATCGATCATCTCGGCATCAATGTCTCCAACTTCGAAAAGTCCAAGTCCTTCTACGACAAGGCGATGGCGCCGCTGGGGGCTTCGCTGCTTTACATGGTGCCGGAAGAATATACCGGCGGCGCCAAGGTTGGCGGCTATGGCCGCGACCGGCCGGTGTTCTGGCTGAGCGATAGCACGGACAAGCCCAAATCCACCCAGCATGTCGCCTTCACCGCCCGCAGCCGCGCCGAGGTCGACGCTTTCCATGCGGCAGCGCTTGCCGCAGGCGGCAAGGACAATGGTGGGCCGGGCCTGAGGCCGCACTACCACCCCAATTATTACGGCGCCTTCGTCTTCGATCCCGACGGCAACAATGTCGAGGCGGTCTGCCATGATGAGGAGTAAGCCCATGACCAGGAGTGACCGATGAGCCTCGACAACCGGCCGGTCTATACAGGCGGCTGCCAGTGCGGCGCCGTGCGCTTCCGCGTCGAGGGCGCGCTAGGTGACGCTTCGGTCTGCCACTGCCGCATGTGCCAGAAGGCGAGCGGCAATTTCTATCTGCCGCTGGTCTCGGTGCGCGGCGCCACGCTCGACTGGACGCGCGGCGAGCCGAAGCGCTTCCGCTCGTCCAACGCCGTCTGGCGCGGCTTCTGCGCCGAATGCGGAACGCCGCTGACTTTCGAGGCACCCGATGGCACAGCACTGGCGATCGCCGCCTTCGATGATCCGACCGGCATCGCGCCCACCATCCAGTGGGGCATCGAAGCAAAGCTTCCCTATGTCGACGCCATCCCCAAACTGCCGTCCGAGGACACGATGGCCGATATCGCGTCTGCGCCTTACCTGGCCGAGCTCGTCTCCTATCAGCATCCCGATCACGACACCGACCAATGGCCGCCGGAGGAAAGACCATGACCGATCAAGTTCGAACAGGCGGCTGCCAGTGCGGCGCCGTACGTTTCCGCGTCCACGGCAAGCTCGGGCGCCCGTCCATCTGCCATTGCCGCATGTGCCAGAAACAGTTCGGCAATTTCTTCGGCGCGCTGGTGACGGTGCCGAAGGACGGCGTCGAGTGGACCCATGAGGAGCCGAGCTACTTTCAGTCCTCGGTCAACATCGACCGCGGCTTCTGCGCCCGCTGCGGCACGCCGCTGACCTATCGCCAGCCCGGCTCGCTGGAGATCGCCATCGGCGCTTTCGACGACCGCTCCGACCTCGCGCCGCAGATCCAGGTGAATTACGCGGTTCGCCTGCCTTGGGTGGAAAAGATCTTCGAGGCGCCGATCCTTGACGACCCCGACTTCTATCGGCGGCAGGAGCAGATCATCTCCTTCCAGCATCCCGACCACGAGACGGCCAACTGGCCGCAGCAGGGCTTGAAACTATGACGATCCACAGCGGTTCCTTGCGTGCGCTCTACCCCGAGATCGAGCCGTTCGATTCCGGCATGCTCGACGTTGGCGACGGCCACACCGTCTATTGGGAGCGCTGCGGCACCAAGGGCGCCAAACCCGCCGTGTTCCTGCATGGCGGTCCGGGCGGCACCATCTCGCCGAAACATCGGCGCCTGTTCGACCCGAAACTCTACGACGTCATCCTGTTCGACCAGCGCGGTTGCGGCAAGTCGACACCCAACGCCTCGCTGGAGGCCAACACCACCTGGCACCTCGTCGCCGATATCGAGCGCCTGCGCGAGATGACCGGCTTCGACAAATGGTTGGTGTTCGGCGGCTCCTGGGGTTCGACGCTGGCGCTCGCCTATGCCGAGACGCATCCCGAGCGTGTCAGCGAACTCGTCGTGCGCGGCATCTACACGCTGACCCGCGCCGAGCTCGAATGGTATTATCAGTTCGGCGTCTCCGAAATGTTCCCCGACAAATGGGAGCGCTTCCTGGCGCCGATCCCGGAGGCCGAGCGCGGCGACATGATGGCCGCCTATCGCAAGCGGCTGGTCGGCTCCGACCGCAATGCTCAGGTTCAGGCCGCCCGTGCCTGGAGCATCTGGGAAGGCGAGACGATCACGCTGCTTCCCGAGCCCGAGACCAGCGACCCGTTCGCCCAGGAAGACTATGCGATTGCCTTCGCCCGTATCGAGAACCACTATTTCGTCCATGCCGGCTGGCTGGAGGAGGGGCAGCTTTTGCGCGACGCCTGGAAGCTGAAGGACATCCCCGGCACCATCGTCCACGGCCGCTATGACATGCCGTGCCCGGCGAAATATGCCTGGGCGCTGCACAAGGCCTGGCCGAAGGCGGATTTCCACCTCATCGAGGGGGCGGGCCACGCCTATTCGGAGCCCGGGATACTGGACCGGCTGATCCGGGCGACCGATCGGTTCGCGGGGAAATAGTGATGCACGTCGCTCTCCACGGCGAAGGATCGCAGCCTTTCGAGCTACAGCCATGATCAAGCAACGCCTTTATCTCTTCGACACGACCCTCCGCGATGGCCAGCAGACGCCGGGCATCGACTTTTCCGTCGAGGACAAGATCGCGATCGCCAGGCTGCTCGACGACTTCGGCATCGACTATGTCGAGGGCGGCTATCCAGGCGCCAACCCGACCGACACGACCTTCTTCCAGAAGAAACGGACTGAGAGCGCGAAATTCGTCGCCTTCGGCATGACCAAGCGGGCAGGGGTCTCGGCTTCCAACGACCCGGGGCTGGCGGCGCTGGTGCAGTCGAAGTCGGATGCCATCTGCTTCGTCGCCAAGAGCTGGGACTATCATGTGCGCGTCGCGCTCGGCTGCACCAACGAGGAGAATCTGGACTCGATCAAGACCTCGGTCGAGACGGCGGTCGCTTCGGCCAAGGAAGCGATGGTCGATTGCGAGCATTTCTTCGACGGCTTCAAGGCCAATCCGGATTACGCGCTGGCCTGCGCCAGGACGGCCTATGATGCCGGCGCGCGCTGGGTAGTGCTGTGCGACACCAATGGCGGCACCCAGCCTTCGGAAGTGCGCGAAATCGTCGAAAAGGTGATCGCGCACGGCATCCCGGGCGATTATCTCGGCATCCATGCCCATGACGATACCGGCCAGGCGGTGGCGAATTCACTCGCCGCCGTCGAAGCCGGCGTGCGCCAGATCCAGGGCACGCTGAACGGCATTGGCGAGCGCTGCGGCAACGCCAATCTCATCTCCATCATCCCGACGCTTTCGCTGAAGCCCGCCTTCGCCGATCGTTTCGAGACCGGCATTTCGGCCGAGGCGCTGACCGGAATCTCCAGGCTCTCCCGTGCCTTCGACGAATTGCTCAACCGCGCGCCGGAAGCGCAGGCGCCCTATGTTGGCTCCTCGGCTTTCGCCACCAAGGCCGGCATTCATGCCTCCGCTTTGGCCAAGGAGCCGGCGACCTACGAGCATGTGCCGCCGGAAGCTGTCGGCAATCGCCGCCGCGTCATGGTCTCCGACCAGGGCGGCAAGGCCAATTTCCTCGCCGAGCTGAAGCGGCGCGGCATCGACGTGCCGAAGGACGATCACCGGCTCGACGCGCTGATTGCAGTGGTCAAGGAGCGCGAGGCTGAGGGCTATGCCTATGAGGGCGCCGACGCCTCGTTCGAGCTGCTTGCCCGCAAGATGCTGCACGGCCTGCCGGAGTTCTTCAACGTCACCTCCTTCCGCTGCATGGTCGAGCGCCGCTTCGACGCCAACGGCAATCTGAAGACCGTCTCCGAGGCGATCGTGAAGGTCGAGGTCGACGGCGAGGAGAAGATGTCGGTGGCCGAAGGCCACGGCCCGGTCAACGCGCTCGACATCGCGCTGCGCAAGGATCTCGGCAAGTACCAGAGCGAGATCGTCGACCTCGAGCTCGCCGACTTCAAAGTGCGCATCCTCAACGGCGGCACCGAGGCCATCACTCGCGTCCTCGTCGAATCGCACGATTCCACTGGAGCTCGCTGGTGGACGGTCGGCGTGTCGGAAAACATCATCGACGCCTCCTTCCAGGCGCTGATGGATTCGATCGTCTACAAGCTGATGAAGAACCGCGAGATGGCGGGACTGGTGGCGGCGGAGTAGGGCTCTTTTTCCTCGCCCCCGCGAAGGCGGGCTACGCTATGCACAAATCTTGTGTGACTGGCATGACTGATCGACCTGAAGCTTGATTGCCACGTGGTTCCCCCAATCCGTCGCTGCTTCGCAGCGCCACCTTTCCCCCCTCCGGAGGGAAAGGAAGGGAGCCTTGCTGGACGGGCGTCGACGGCAAAAGGCTTGGCGCCTTTCCTCTACCCCGTCGATCGGGGGAGAGGTGGCTCGGCGAAGCCGAGACGGAGTGGGGGTCGACCAGCGCCACATTGGACAATGCATGCGCCAAGCTGCCATGCACGGCATCGCCAAGGCCAGCCGTTTGGAAATGTGTGCATGTCGTAGGCTAGGTGGGGCGAGGAACTTGCGCAGCCCGTTTGAACCATCACCAAAACTCCGTTGATCCATCATAATTTTGTGATGGTCTTGGGCGCTCCGCTGGGCCATAGCGTTAGGCCATGGTCACCGCTACAGCCGATCTCGATCAGGATGCCAAGGCCCGCCGCGGGTTCCTCCTGGCGCTCGGCGCCTATTTCCTTTGGGGGCTCTTACCCTTCTACATGAAGGCGGTGGCGCATCTGCCGCTTGCCGAAGTGATCGCCAACCGCGTCGTCTGGTCGGTACCGATCGCGGCGGCGGTGCTCATCTGGGCCGGCCGCACGGCCGACTTCAAGGCGGCGATCCGCTCGCCGAAAAGCCTTGCGATGGCAGCGCTGACGGCGGTGCTGATCTCGATCAACTGGGGCATCTATGTCTGGGCGATCGCGGTCGACCGCACCGTCGAGACCGCGCTTGGCTACTATATCAACCCGCTGGTCAGCGTCGTGGTCGGTGCAGTGCTGCTCGGCGAGCGGCTCGACAGGCTGCAGATCGCCGCGGTAGCGCTCGCTACGATCGCGGTGATGGTGCTCACAGTCGAGGCGGGCAAATTGCCTTGGGTGTCGCTGGCGCTCGCCTTTTCTTTTGCCGCCTACGGCTTCTTCCGCAAGACGCTGCCGATCGGCCCGAGCCAGGGTTTCCTGCTCGAGGTGCTTTTGCTTTCGGTGCCGGCGCTCGGCTACATCGCCTACCTGATCGCCGCCGGCCAGGATCACCTCATCTCCAGCACCGGTGCCGACACGGCCTTGCTGATCGGCTGCGGTCCGGTCACCGCGGTGCCGTTGCTGCTCTTTGCCTTCGGCGCCAGGCTGCTGCGCCTCTCCACCATCGGCATCATGCAATATATCGCGCCGACCATGGTGTTCCTGATCGCCGTGCTGATCTTCGATGAACCGTTCGGCACCACGCAGGCCATCGCCTTCGCACTGATCTGGACGGCGCTGGCGATGTATTCATGGTCGATGTTCAGGGGCCGCGAGGTCCGCCAGCCGGCGCCCGCGATAAAGTAACCGTCTAGGGTTGCAACAAACAGGGCAGGGACTGATGTACGTTCTGCATATCGGCAACAAGAACTATTCCTCCTGGTCGCTTCGGCCGTGGTTGCTGATGCGCGTCCTCGACATTCCCTTCGAGGAGCGGTTGACGCCGTTCCCGAGCGGATCGAGTTTCGATCTCTACCGACAATTCTCGCCCAACGGCCGGGTGCCCTGCCTTGTCGATGACGGCTGGGCGGTCTGGGATTCGCTCTCGATCGTCGAATACCTGGCCGAACGCCACCAGGGCGTGTGGCCGGCGGAGGCGAAGGCGCGCGCGTGGGCGCGCTCGGCCGCCGCCGAGATGCATTCGAGCTTCGCCGCGATGCGCAATGACTGCCCGATGAGCTGCGGCGTGCGCGTCGCGCCATTGCCGATGTCCGGGGCGCTGAAGCACGACATCTTTCGCATGGGAGATTTGTGGAACGACGGCCTTGCGCGTTTCGGCGGACCTTTCCTGGCAGGCGACCGCTTTGGTGCCGTCGATGCCTTCTTCGTCCCCATCGCGTTCAGGGCGCAGTCCTATGGCCTGACTTTCGAAGGCGAAGCGGCTAACTATCCGCGGCGGCTGCTCGACCTGCCGGCCATGCGAGAATGGTACGCGGCCGGACTTGCCGAGACGTGGCGCGAGCCTGGCCACGAAGCCGAAGTCCAGGCCGCCGGCGCGATCGTCGAGGATTTGCGGGGGACCGCCTGAAGCGCTACACGCGCCCCAGCCGTCGCACGAACATATAGATGATGCCGGCGATGACGACCGAGATCGCCGTCACCACCCAGAATCCCAGCGGCGTGCCGACCAGCGGCAATCCGCCGACATTCATGCCGAACAGCCCGGAGATGATGGTCATCGGCAACAGCACCGCCGTCATGACGGAGAGGATATAGAGCAGCTGGTTCGACTGCTCGGTCAGCTTGGCCATCAGCTCGTCCTGCAACAGGCGTGTGCGCGCCTGCAGTTGCTCGCCGTCGTGATGCAGCGTGTGCGCCCGGTGCGAGAGCCTGGTCGCCATGTCGTTGATGGGGTCGGGCAGTTCGTTGCGATGCGAATGGTCGAGATGGCGGAAGAGGCTGGTGAGCGTCGCCATCTGCCGGTGGATCAGCACCAGCTGCCGGCGTGCGTCGACCAGCGCCTGGCGCTCATTGTGCCATGCGTCGCACACGATGCGGTCCTCGATGCCGTCGAGCGTGTCGCCCATCTTGTCGAGCTCGGCCGCCATGCCGTCGAGCGACTGGCCCATCACCGCCTCGATCAGCTCGGCCGGCGTGCGGAATTTTCGCGCGCCGCTCTCCACCAGCTTGCGGATCTTGTCGACCGATTCCAGCGGCTGCTTGCGGGCGCCGATCAGCATCCTGTCGTTGAAGGCGAAGCGGAAATGGGTGAGCCCGCGCGCCTCGGCGAAATCGTGCCTGAGGTCGGGCAGGTCGCCATAGAGGAAGTCGTCCTCGAAATCGATCTGGCAGCCATGGCTGGGTGACAGGAACGCATCGCGCACCGGCGCCGGCAGGGCCTGCTCGGCGCCGATCTCCTGGCGGGCGCGCATGTCGGTGATCTGGTAGCTGCGCCAGCTCCAATGCGCCTCCGCTGGATCCTTGGTGCGGCTTCCATCGGCCTTGAAATGGTAGATGAAGAACAGCCCGTGCTCGTCCGGCAAATAGGGCGAGAGGTCGGTGCCTTCGGCGGGAAGGGCGATGTTCATGGCGGCTTCGCCGGCTCTTGATGCGGTCGGGGTCGCGGGGGGCGGCCACGGCAAACCTAGCATGGAGGTTGCCGCCTGGTGTGACAGTTCGATGACTACAGCTGCTGTCACTCTCGACAAGGCTGTCCTATCGTTGCTGGACAACCCGCGCGGCCGGCGGCGGTGCTGTCAACGGCAGCTCGCATCGTCCACTATGCCGTGGCCAGCCATTTGCGCGATATGGCGAAGGTCCTGAAGGATTTTGCGTCTAGCGGGCGCCCGAATGCGTAGCCTTGCAGGATGTCGCAGCCGAGGTCCTTCAGGATGCGCGCATGTTCCATCGTCTCGACGCCTTCCGCCACGACGCCGATGCCGAGCGATTTGCCGATCTCGATGATTGACGATACCAGCCGCCGCTGCGCCGCCGAGCCGGTTATCGGCGTGACGAGCTGCCGGTCGATCTTGAGACGGCTCGGTTGCAGTTTGAGCAGGCTGACGACGGATGCATGGCCCGTGCCGAAATCGTCGATCTCGATGTCGATCCCGAGTTCTTTGATGTGCTCGATGTTCCAAGCGACAAGCTCGTCATTTTCGTCCAGGAAAATCGATTCCACGAGCTCGAATGAGACGGTTTCTTCCTTGATCGGCAGCTTGCGCAGGCCGTTGATGAGGTCTTTGTCCTCCAGCCTTCTTGCCGAGACGTTGACGGAAAAGCGCGGGATGTTGAGACCGTCGCGCGACCAGCGCTGGAAATTCTGCAGCGTTTGTTCGAGGATCATGCGGTCGATCAGCGAGACCACATTCAATTCCTCGGCCACTTTGAGGAAGATGTCGGGGGCGAGGATGCCGCGTCGTGGATGGCGCCAGCGAGCCAGCGCCTCGACGCCGACGATCTCGAGGGTCTTGGCATCGAACTGGGGTTGGTAGTAGGCGATGAATTCGTTGCGCTCCAGCCCGCCCAGGATCTCGTCCGCGGTCTGCTTGGTCCTGACGATCTCGCTCTGCAGCTCTTCGTTGAAGAACTCATAACGATTGCGACCGCGGCTCTTGGCTCGATAGAGCGCGAGATCGGCGTTGACCAGCAGCTGCTTTGCATCGACGCCGCTAAGCGCGGCAATCCCGATGCTGACTCCGAACCGGCATTGGTGGCCTTTATAGTCGACCGGCTGGCGCATCTCTTCGATGATACGGTCCGCGAGCGCGGCGAGCTCATTGTCATCGCGCCCTTGGCACACCACAACGAACTCGTCCCCGCCGATGCGCGCCACGAAGTCGCCTGCGCGGACGTTGGCTTTGATGACCTTCGAGGCATGCATGAGCATGGCATCGCCCGCCGCATGGCCGAGCGTGTCATTGATGTGCTTGAAGCGATCGAGGTCGAGATGCAGCAGCGCAGTGCGATCCTCGGGCGAATTGGCCAGCATCTCGTCGAGGTAACGGCGATTGGGCAGGCCTGTTAATGAATCGTGCAGCGCAACATGCTCGATGCGCGCCTTGGCGGTCTTGAGTTCGGCATTCTTCGATTCCGACAATTGCCGTTCACGCACCAGATTCTCGTTGAGCAGAACGTCGCTGGTCACGTCCCATTCGGCCCCGACCATCTTCGGCGTGCCGTCGCTGTCCTGGAAGTAGCTTGCACGCGCGCGCACATGGCGGACGGTGCCGTCTGGGCGAAGCAGTCGATACTGCGACGAGTAGGGACCTTTTGCAGCCACGGCAAGGTCGAACTCGCGCTGTGCCCGCGCGATATCCTCGGGGTGGATCGCCAGTGCCCAGTCATCATAGCCGCGCGGTTTCCCGTCGGCGGGCTTGCTGTAGATCTCATTGACGCGATCGTCCCACAGCAGCTCGTCGGTGATGAGGTCTTGCTCCCACACGCCGATGCCCGAAGCCTCCAGAGCCAGTTCCAGCCTCCCGGACAGGCGCCTCAATTCGGCATAGTTTTTCTGCCTTTCGCCGAACAGCCGTCCGGCCACCAGGATGGGCAGCACCACCAGCACAGCGGCGAGCGCCATGAGCGCCTGCAAGACCCGCTCGTTCTTCGGCACGGTCGGCCAACCGCCCTTGGGGATAGCCGATATCTGCCAGGAACCGAACGGCAGCTGCACTTCTGCCGTCACCGGATTGTTCTTGACGATGTCGGCGCCACCGAAGAAGCGCTGGCCGCGACCGCCAAGCGCATCCTTTCCGGTAAGCGCCACATCTATGTCGAGACCGGGGTCGGTGAGGCCGCTTGCGGCGTAGAGCCGATCGATGTCGATAGCCGCCGAGACAAGGCCCCAGAAGCGATCGCCGCCCCCCGCTGTCGGCACGAAGACAGGGATCCGGCCGATGAAGGCGCGCCCGCCCTGCCTGAGGTCGACGGGACCGGCTAGCACCGATATGCGCTGGTCGCGCGCCCTAAGCGCCGCCAAGCGTTGCGCCTCGTTCTTGCGGTAGTCGAGCCCGATCGCCTTCTCGTTGCCCTCCATGGGATACATCAGCGAAATGACGAGATCGGGCGCGCCGCCAATGTTGCGCAACTGCGATTTCTGCTTGAAGAGATTGGCAGCGAGGGAGGCAAATCTCTGCTGCCCCATATAGGGCTCGGTGACGATGGCCGAGACGAGGCCCTGAACCAGCTGGAGATTGCCGTTGATGTTTCCTTCCAGCTTGGCGCGGATGATGTTGACCTTGTAGAGGACGTCGGCGCGCGTGAGTTGATCGGAAACCGTTTTGTTCTGCTGGTCGACGAAGATTGCGCAGATCATGAGCACGACGAAGGCAATCGCCGCCGGCACGTTGGCGGATGAGAAAACGGCCTGCCTGATACGACCGATGTTGAAATTTGTCGCGGTCAATTCAACCCGAATAGCTTTCCTGGGCGACGCTCCGTCGATCGGAGGACGATGCGCCATCGATCGGAGTTAAAGGAAAGTGCTTAAATTAGAACTTCCATGCCCGCCTCAAGTTGCGCCATTCGCGGCCTGGAGGCTTGCCTTGAGCCAACAAATTCAAGCCATGATTAACGCCGGCTAACTGGGCCGTTCATCGCGCAAAAATCGCGATCTTCCGTTGCCTCCAAAAAATTCTTTCCGCCTCCGGGGAATAAAGCCCGGGCCTTCCGGGTCTTGGCTGTAGCGAGGCCATCCTCCCAAGGCACGCATCAACCAACCCGGAAGGAATACGCACATGAACAGAACCGCCTTTGCCGCAGTCGCCATCCTGGTTGCCACCGGCAGCGCTTTTGCCGGCAGCGACCACTTCTCCTGGACGAATGGCGGCCAGCAGGCTGCCGTCGTCGACACCACCACTACCGGCTCCATCGCGAGGCCCGAAATTGCCCGCCCCGCCATGAAGCCGGCTGCTGCGGAAGAGCCCGGCCAGGGCATTTGGGGTCACTGAGCCGGCGGGATCGAAAGGTCCTCGCTCCGGAGCTCGGGGCGAACGGTTCTGATCGCGGCGGGGAAGGCACGCCTCGCCGGGTCGGAAACCACAAATCGTGATCCCCTTAGCGCCGGTCGGTCTTCAGTCGGCCCGGTCGGCGCCGGTTTCCGCAGTCTCGGCGGAGGGCAGCACCGGGCCCTCCGCCATTCCCTGCATGTCGCCCAAAAGTGCGCAGCGGTTTTGGGACAACGACATGCGGCAAACCAATGGACTACCGCCTGAAACCTGAAACAACCCAAAGCCATTAGAGGAGATTTCCGATGTTCAACATGACGCGTCGCATGGTGCTGGGATCCGCCGCCGCCGCTGCCGCCTTCGGCATTGCCGGCAAGCTGGAATTCGCGCCCGCGGCTTACGCCGAAACCCCGGTCGAGCCGCTGGTCGGCTTCTACAAATACAAGGTCGGCTCGCTCGAAGTCACCGCGATCTATGACGGCATCTGGCGCAAGCCGCACGACCCGGCCTTCATCAAGGACGTGTCGGTCGACGACACCAAGGCGGCACTCGCCAAGGCGGGACTGACCACCGAGTTCATGCCGATCCCGCTCACCGTCGTGGTGCTCAAGATGAACGGCCGCACCATCATGATGGACGCCGGCTCCGGCGTCGGCCAATGGCAGGCCAACGCCACGCATCTGCCGGCCAACATGAAGGCGGCCGGCATCGACTACAAGGCGATCGACACCATCATGATCTCGCATTTCCATCCGGACCATGTCTGGGGCCTGATGGAAAAGGGCACCAACGATCCGGTGTTCCCGAATGCCGAGCTGATCGTCAACGCCACCGAGTATAATTGGTGGATCGATCCGAGCCGGCTGGCCAAGCTGCCCGAGGGCCGCAAGCCCGCGGGCAAGCGCATCGCCGAGAACTTCCCGAAATGGAAGAACTGGAAGCTGGTCGACGACGGCACTGAAGTGGTGCCCGGCATCCGCCTCATGGCGGCGCCCGGCCACACGCCCGGCCATTCCGTCTACCATGTCGATGGCGGCTCCGAGCAATTCCTCGTCTCGGCCGACACCATGTACGTGCCGGCGCTGCTCGCCCCGCATCCCGAATGGCAGGGCGCCTACGACCAGGACGGGCCGATGGCGATCGCCACGCGCCATAAGATCATCGACCAGGTGATCGCCGACAATATCCGCATCTGCGGCTCGCACTTCCCGTTCCCCGGCACAGGCAGCTTCGTCAAGGACGGCAATGCCTACGCCTTCACCCCAACCCAGATCTGATTTGAATCGGATCCTGAACAGAAAGCGACAGCTACAATGAAACACGCACTTTTCGCGGTGCTCGGTGCCATTGCGGTCTTGACCGCGGCCCCGATCGCCATCGCCGTTCCGGCTTATGCCGTGGACGACATCGAAGGCGCCGACGCGCCGGACCTGACGGCGGTGAAAGCCAAGATCGAGGCCAAGGACTATCAAAGCGCGCTGGCCGAGCTGCGCGACCTCGCGCAGGACACGCAGCAGGCCGACGTCTACAACCTGCTCGGCTTCACGCTGCGCAAGACCGGGGACTACCAGACCTCGCTCACCTACTACACCAAGGCGCTGGAGCTTCAGCCCGACCACAAGGCGGCGCATGAATATCTGGGCGAGCTCTATGTCGAGACCGGCGACATAGCCAAGGCCAACGAGCAGCTCGCCTCGCTGCAAAAGCTCTGTCCGGCCGGCTGCGAGGAGCTTGCCGATCTCAAGCAGGCGATCGCCACCAAGGTGACGAAATAGGCGGCTCGCAAGAGCTCGCCACCTTTTGGGCGCCACGGCGGTAGCGCCCGAAAACCGGAGCCGGCGTTCCTCTCCCTCGCGCCGGCTCCGATCTTTCAATCTCAAGCGCACCTGCATGGACGCGGGCGACCGCCCATTTTCCAAACTGCCTGTTTCCAAAGACTGGAGCCGACTATGACACCGATCAGACTTGCCGAAAAACTTCACGCCAGCGACGTCGTCCTGCTTGCCGGCCGGCTGCTGCTGTCGCTGATCTTCGTGCATGAGGGCCTGCAGCTGGCGACCCATTTCGAGGCTGCCCAGAAGGCGATGGCCGCGCTCGGCGTCGGCACGCCGCTGCTTCTCGCCACCGTCGCGTTGCAGCTTGGCGCCGGCCTGTCGGTGGCGCTCGGCATCCTGGCGCGGCTGGGCGCGATCGGGCTCGGCCTGTTCTGCCTGATGACGGCCGGCCTCTTCCACACCAACTTCGCCAGCCAGAACGAATTGCTGCATTTCGAGAAGGACCTCGCCATTGCCGGCGGCATGTTCATCCTGGCGCTCAGCGGCGCGGGCGGGCTGTCGATGGACAGGATGCTGACTGGGTTCGCGAAGGACACCAAGATCGATCCGCCCGTCGAGCAGCATCCGTCGGTGGGGGAGACGAGCTTGCCGGTTTGAGACGCGGGTCCGCGTGAGGTGAGGCGGCCTCACAACACGCTCGTGATCCCGCCATCCACCAGCAGCGTCTGTCCCGTCACGAAGCTTGCCGCATCCGACGCCAGGAACACCGCCGCGCCCGCCAACTCTTCGACATCGCCCCAGCGCCGCATCGGGGTGCGGCCGGCGAGCCAGGTCGAGAATTTCTCGTCGGCGACCAATGCTGCGTTGAGCTCGGTCTTGAAATAGCCGGGTGCGATCGCGTTGACGCGCACGCCATGCTGGCCCCATTCGCCGGCCATCGACTTGGTCAGCATGGTGATGGCGCCCTTGCTCGCCGCGTAAGGCGCGATCGAGGGCCGGGCGAGCGCGCTCTGCACCGACGACACGTTGATGATCACGCCCTTGCGGCGTTGGACCATGCCCTTCACCGCGGCGCGGCTCACCTTGAAGACACCGTCGAGATTGGTCGCCATCAGCGCGTCCCAGTCGGCGTCGGAAAAGGTCTCGAGCGGCGCGCGGCGCTGGATGCCGGCATTGTTGACCAGGATGTCGATCGGCGCGGTGCCGGCTTCGCTCGCCGCGATCGCCGCGTCGACCGACTGCGTGTCGGTCACGTCGATCAATGACTCCGCTACCGTGTAGCCCTCGGCGCGCAAACGGTTGCCGGCGGCCTTCAACTCGTCGGCCTTGCGGCCGCCGATGGTGACGCGTGCGCCCGCGGCAGCCAATGCCTCAGCGAAAGCGAGCCCCAGCCCGCGGCTGGCGCCGGTGACGAAGGCATGCCGGCCTTCAAGGCCGAAGAGACGGCCGAGATAATCAGTCGAACGCAATTTGCACCTTCATCGATTGCGATTTGTCGCTGGCCAGTTTGATCTTGCGGGCCTCGGCGAGCGGCAAAGTGTTGCTGAGCAGGGTGCCGGGATTCTTCCTCGCACAGCTAGCAGCAAAGCCCGGCTCCATTCAACCGATTCATCTGATAAATCGGACTAACAAGCGGGCTGTGCCGCCCTGGCAATTAGTCGGTGCGGTCGATCCCGCACGTGTAACACTCGGCGGCAGACTCGAACGGGCCGGGACAAATGGCAGGCAACCAGACCTCATCGGTGACGATGACATAGCCAACAGTCTTGGCCGCGAGATACTCGGCGGGCTGTTTTCGCCCGGCGCGACGCTGCTTGGCGAGGAAGAGATCTGCGCCCGCTTCGGCGCCAGCCGAAGGGCCGCGCGCGAGGCGGTGAAGATCCTGTCGGCCAAGGGCCTGCTGCTCACCCGCCCCCGGCGCGGGTCGCGCATCCGCCCGCTGAAGGGCTGGAATTTCCTCGACCCTTCGGTGCTGGGCTGGTTGCGCGCCAGTGCCACCCCGCGCCATTTCATCATCGAGCTTCTGCCGCGCTCTCGGCAGGCATTGGCATTCAGGCGGCGGCCGGCCGCCTTGGCTTGCGCAAAGTCTTGACGCCGGCCATCTCGACGAAGTTGGTCGCCGACTCCCACAGGTAATCGCCATAGAGGAACGGCGCGAAGTCGCTGGCGCCTCTGATCGGCAGCGGCGCGATCTCGGCGTCGACGCGCGGCTCATAGAAGAAGGGAATGGAGTAACGCGCCGTCTTCGGCGCGATCACCCGGTGGCGCGTCGCCTGCACCACGCCGCCCGTCCAGCGTTCCAGCAGCTGGCCGAAATTCACCGCCAGCGAGCCGTCGGCGGGCGCCACGTCGATCCATTCGCCGGCATGGCTCCTGGCCTGCAGGCCTTCGACGCCGTCCTGCGCTAAAAGTGTCACGAAGCCGGAATCGGCATGCTCACGGCCGATGACCAGCCGCCGCTCGCCTTTGTGCATGACCCAATATTCAGGCTTCGACAGGTCGACCGCGCCGTCCTCGCTGCGCAGCGGATAGCGGATCAGCCTGAGCGTCGAGATGCCGCCCCGGAAATGGCCGTCGAAAATACCGTCCTCAAGCCCGAGGCTGCGCGCGATCGAGCCCATCAGCGCCGCGCCGACCTTCTCCATCGAGCGGTAGTAATGCGCGGCGGCCGCCTTCCACCCTGGAACATCGGCCTCGGCGGGAAGCGGCGTGCGCTCGAGCAGCGGATCGTCGGGCGCGAACCCGGCGTCGGCATGGGCGATGTCTGGCCCCATGTCGATGCCTTCCTTGTAGGACACCGCGGTCGGCTGCAGCGGGAACCAGCCGCGATAATAGTTCGATTTCGACGGGTCGAAATTCCAGCGCAGCAGCTTCCGCTTTTCCGCATCGGGCAAATCGAAGATCTTCAGGAGCTCGCCGCGCCGCTCGCGCGTCAGAAGCTCCGCGCCCGGAAAGCCGCGCGCAGTCATGAAGCCGATGCCGGAGGCAGCAGTGAAGATCTGGCGGTCGGCCTCGTCGCGTGCGGGCGAAGTCGGGCCGAACAGCGGCGCGATGTCGATGGCGGGGATAGTGTCACTCATCTCATGATCCTAGCGGTTCTTGGGAGCCGTGTGCCGCAATCGTGGAGAAGCGCATGCGCGATGACAAGCCGCGGCAGAGTTGTCGTTGTTCGAGCGGTCGGGCTTGGCGACCGGCTCAGCGCGCCGAGGCCGTCGCCGCGGATGCTGCCGGCTGAGTGATCGGCAATCGCCGCTTGGGTCCTCCGGCTACTTCCCCGCAATGCGCCGATGCACCCGCTCCAGGCTTTCCGCGAAGGCATCGAATGTTCCCCGCTCGGTCAGCTCGCGCAGCACCTGCTCGTTGATGCCGCCGCGCGTCGCATAGTCCTGCGCAAGATGCATGAAATCTTCGTCCGGCGCCGTATCCGGCGCATTGGCCAGCGCCTTGAAGATGCTGGTGATGTAGTCGCGTGCCCTGTCGCCCGAAACACCCTGGCTGCGCACCCAGGCGTGGATCGTGTCGAGATATTTGAAATAGCTGGCATAGGTCGCGGTGACGACGCTCAGCGCATCGAACTCGCTTTGGTCCTCGACCTCGATCACGCCGCCAAGCCTGCCGAAGAACGCCGCCGCGATCGGGTCCGGCGGGCAGATGATCGTCGCGCCCTGCAGCCGGGCGATCATCGGCATAGGCAGGGCTTTCGTCACCTGTGCCGCTGGCGCGACAAGCGCGGCGATCTCCTCGCGCGACACGGTGGCGATCAGGCTGACGACGTGATGGTCCGGCCGGAACCGCAGTTCCTTCAGCACCTCGCGCGCGATCTGCGGCCGCACCGCCAGCATCACGGTGTCGCAATCGTCGAGCACGGCCTGGTTGTCGGTAGCGATGCGCACGTCCGGACAACGCGCGGCAAGCTCGGCGGCGATCGCCTCGTTGCGCGGCGAGACCACCACCGGCGTCGTCTCCCCCGGCAGCGATTTCAGCCCCGCGACAATGGCCGAGCTCAACGCGCCCGTGCCGACAAAGCCAAGTTTCATGGAAGTTTTCGCCTCTGTTTCGGATAGCCGCCGACAATAGCGACGGTTCCGTTGCCGGCAAGGGAGGCCCGTCCGACTGCGCTGGCAAGGATTCCAACTGTTACGCGCAATTAAGGCCGGACTGATAGATTCCGGGGCATTCGATCGGGGGTGTGGCCATGAGCCAGCGCGCGTTCATCACTCTGCTCGTCCTGATGGCGGTGCTCGTGGCACTGTCGGCCACATCGTTCCTGGGCGCCATGATCGGCTTCCTGTTCGGCATCGCCATTGCCTTCTTCGTCGCCGGGCCGGTCATGCTGACCGGCAAGGTGCTCGAGAAAAACGGCATAGCGATATCCGGCCAGACAGCCCTGTGGGTGCTCGCCGGCTTTTATGCGCTGCTCATTCTCGCCGCTGCATTTCAGATCTGGCGCCGGCTCCAGCGCAAAGAGCCCGACCAAGCGCGATCCGCGGGTGTGCGGCTGGCGCTGCTCGTCGCGCTGCCCGCGATGGCGTGGCTGTCGGTGAACGCTATGCAGGACGCCTGGCCGTGAGGCATCTAGGCTAGGTCGCAACAAACTGGCAGGATGGCTCGATCAACGCGATTGGGGCGATCGCATGACTTTGCTTCAATTTCCGGTCACCGGCGAACAGGTCTCGAACGATGAGACGGAAGAGGTCATCCGCGAGGCCGAACCGCATCGCGCCCTGGTACGTTACCGCCCCGATGGCGGCGAACTCTTCATCCATACGCGGGTGAACATGGCGCTGCTGCGAGCCGCCGCATCGCTGCCGATCCTGCGCCTGAAGCTCGCGCCGCGCGCAGACGAGTTGACGGCGCGAGACGCTCTGCTGACGCCCAAGGGATCGCAGCGAAGCTACGCTTTCCTCGAAAAGCTTTGCCAGGATCTGGCTGCCGCAAACTGCCCAGCCTGTTATATCGCCGAACAGCATGGCGCGGGCGGCCGCGATTTCTATTTTACCACCGAAGACATCGCCGGTTTCGAACAGATAGCTGGCAAGGCCGCCGAGGCGCTGGCCTTTCCGCTCACGCTGGAACAGCAGTCGCTTGCCGCGCTGGCGCCGCTCATCCTTCCCGCCGAGGCGATAGGCGACCTCCGGCTGGAAATCGCCGCGGATGCCCGCATCCGGCCGACACGCTTCGAGTTCTGGGGCGCCGAGCCTTCTCTGGCGAAGCTGCGCGCCGAACTTGAAAAGCGCGGCTACCGCTTCTTGAGTCTGGAGATAGTCTCGCGTGAGCTAAGGATGGCGAAGGACGTGCCGATCGACGGCGAGGGTTTCGGCTCCGTGCTGAAGGAAATCGTTCCGCTGGCAAGGTCGCTGCAATGCAGCTATCGCGGTACCGAGACCATCGAAGGCCACGAACAGTTCCTGCTTACCCGCCCCCTGCCCGAGCGCTACAGCGGCGCGCGCCCGGGGCTTTTCAGTCGTCTTTTCGGTCGCGGTTAGGCTGCCAGGTGGGCCGCCGCAGCGGCTTTACCGCTTCGGTCCGAAACCCGGATAAGGGTTGAGCGGCACGATGGCCGCGATGTCCATCATGCCTGCCTCGATCAGCGGCAGCGTGGCAAGGTGGCCGCGCACCTCCTTTTCGTCTGCCGCCTCGAACATCATGCCGCTGCCGGGAACGTCGCCGCGGTTCCAGATCTGGCGCACGGCGCCTTGGACGTAGAGCGTCTTGCGCTGTTCGGATTCGGGCGGCAGCAGCGGCGCGAAATCGGAATCGCCAAACTTCTGGGTGTTGCGGGTGAGCAGGGCAAAGAACTGCATGGCGATCTCCTTTGTGGCCGGTTGATGCTGGAAGGTATCGCGCCACATGATTAGACTGTCCAAGACTGATTAGGAAATAGTTGAGACTTCTCAGGACTGATCTTGGAGGTGAAGATGCTCGACCTGCGCCAGATCAGATATTTCGTGGCCGTGGCTGAGGCCGGCAATGTCGGCCGTGCCGCCGAGCAGTTGCACATCTCGCAATCGCCCTTGAGCCGGCAGATCATCCAACTCGAGGAACAGCTCGGTGTCGCCTTGTTCGAGCGGGCGAGGCAGCGTGTCCACCTCAATGCCGAAGGCAGGGCCTTTCTTGCCGAAGCCCGAGCGCTGCTTGCCAATGCTGCGCGGCTGGAAGAGCTCGGCCGCAACCTTGCCAGCGGCGCCACAGGCAGCTTGGCCATCGGCTATGTGGAGGGCGCGGTGCATTCCGGATTGGTCGCGGACATGCTGCGGGATTTCCGCCGCGCGCGGCCGGATTTTCATCTGCAGTTGCGCAGCCGGCGGACGGCTGCGCAATTCGAAGATCTGAGGCAGCGCGTCCTCGACCTCGGTTTCGTCTATGCGCCGGCGCCGCAAGGCGATCCGGATATCGAGAGCATATTGGTGCGGCGCGAACCGCTGGTGCTTGCAATACCGGAAGGCGATCCGCTCGCCGCTGTCGCCGACATCGCGCCCGGCCATCTCAACGGCCGCGTTTGGATCACAGTCGTGCGCCAGCCCGGCGACACCAACCGCGCGCAATTCCTGGCGGCCTGCGCCGAATCCGGCTTCATGCCCGATATCGCCTATGAGACGGCCGATCCCTTGACTTCGCTTGGCCTTGTCAGCGCCGGGCTGGGCCTGGCGACGGTACAGGAAAGCCTGCGCTCGACCGCGCCTCCCGGCATCGTCTTCCGGGACCTGTTCTGGTTCAAGCGCAGCGTTGAGATCCACCTTGCCTGGCGGCGCAATGATCGGAGGGCGGCGATTGCGGATTTGAGGAGGGCAGTAGTCAGTAGGCAGTAGGCAGTAGGCAGTAGGGGTCGTCTTTCCCTATTGCCTACATCTTGTCGATCACCGACTGCACCCCTTCAGTCGGCGCATCGACCGACGAGCCCGCCACCATGATGGCGGCGACGATCGCTTCCGGGTCGTCAACCACCAGTGGCTTCACCTTATGCGCGGTGTGGATGAAGCCTTCCTCGGACATATGCTCGATCAGCGTCAGCATCGGGTCCCAGAAACCTTTGACGTTGGCGAAGACGATCGGCTTGCGGTGGTGGCCGAGCTGCGCCCAGGTCATGATCTCGACGATCTCCTCCACCGTGCCGATGCCGCCCGGCAGCGCCACAAAGGCGTCGGATTTCTCGAACATGCTATGCTTGCGCTCGTGCATGTTGTCGGTGATCAAGAGTTCGTCGAGCTTGTCGAGCGCGGTTTCGGTCGCCTCCTTGTTGATCAGGAAGCGCGGGATGATGCCGGTGACCTTACCGCCGGCCTTGAGCGCGCCGTCGGCGACAGCGCCCATGATGCCCTTGGTGCCGCCGCCATAGATGAGGCGCAACCCGGATTTGGCAAGCGAGCGGCCAAGTGTGTGGCCGGCCTTGATATAGGCCTCGTCGCGGCCCGGAGACGAGCCGCAATAGACGCAGACGGATCGAATCGTGTTCATGGCGATGATTGGTGATGGGGACGGTCGGCCGGGTCAAGCCCGCGGACGGGCTTTTTCTTGTCGGACTCGGGAAAACACGCTAGACCGGGCGTTAGGTGGCTAAGGGGGCAATACGGAATTATGGCGATCAATCCTTCTAAGGCGTTTTTGTTCGCGGCGGGTGGCGTTGTCGCCGTCGCGGCGGTCGCCTACGGCTCGGGCGCGCTCGATCCTTACATCAACGACCAGAAGCCGGCGCAGGTCGCGACGCTGCCGCAGACCGATGCGAAACCGGCTGAATCCTCGAGCACCGGCACAGAGGCGCGCGTGCCCCAGGCTCCGGCAAACACAATGGCTCCGGCGAACACGATGGCGCCAGCCAACACCATGGCGCCCGCCAATAAGATGGCGCCGGCCAACAACGCCATGGCGCCGGCCGCCCAGGCGCCCGCCGCCGGCCCGACATTGCCGACCTTCGATGTCGTGCGGGTCGAGGGCAATGGCTCGATCGTCGTCGCCGGCAGCGCCGCGCCCAACGCCAAGGTCGAGATCTTGAATGGCGGCACGGTGCTCGGCTCGACCGAGTCCGGACCCGACGGCGCCTTCGCCATCGTGCTCGACGATCCGCTGAAGCCCGGCGACTATACGATCACGCTGCGCCAGACGGTTGGCGGCATTGCCGTTGCCTCGGCCCAGACCGCCGTCGTGTCGGTGCCGCAGAGCCCGACCGGCCAGGTGCTGGCCATGGTCGAGGAGCCGGGCAAGGCCTCGCAACTGATCACCGTTCCTGAGACTGAGAGCAAGCCGGCGGCGCCGGCGGCGACCGATCAGGCAGCGGCGCCTGCGACCCAAGCTCCGGCAACGACCGAGCCGGCGGCATCGGGCACGGCCTCGGCGCCGGCCGCGACCGCGCCGGCCGCCACAGACCAGGCGACCGCGCCGGCTGCGGCCGCCGCGGCGGAACCCAAGATCGCGGTCGAAGCAGTCGAAATCGACGGCAGCAAGATCTTCGTCGCCGGCACGGCCGATCCCGGCCGCAAGGTGCGCGCCTATGCCGACGCCATCCTGCTCGGCGACGCCAAGACTTCGGCCGACGGGCATTTCCTGATCGAAGCGACGCGCGACATTCCGGTCGGCAGCTACACTATCCATGTCGACGGCCTGGACAATGACGGCGTCAAGGTCGTCGCCCGCGCTGCCGTCCCGTTCGAGCGCGAGGCCGGCGCGTCGGTCGCCGCCGTCGCCCCAAGCAAGACAAAGCCAGCCGAGGCCAAGCCGGCCGAGACCAAGACCGCCGAAACCACGACCGACACAGCAACGGCCGAAGCGGCCAAGCCGGCCCCGGCCGCCGGGGGCGCTGCCAAGGTTGCCGAGGCGACGCCCTCGACCGACGTGCCCGAAACGGTCGCGCCAAAGCTCGAACATGCCGACAGCTCCGTCATCATCCGCCGCAACGACACGCTCTGGCGCATCTCGCGCCGCGTCTACGGCCATGGCACGCGCTTCTCGACGATCTATCTGGCCAACAAGGACCAGATCCGCGATCCCGATCGCATCTGGCCAGGCCAGGTGTTCAAGGTGCCCTCGACTTCGAAGGAAGGCGAGGCCGCCGACATGAAGGCCATGGGCGAGCAGATGACAGCCGCGCCGGCGAAGACGGAGTGAGGCACTTCGTCATTCTAGGGCGGAGCAAGGAGCAAAGCGACGCGCGCAGACCCTAGAATCCATGCCGTGACATAAAGGCGATGCCACGGTGCAGACCTGTCTTTTTCAGGCATCCTACGGAGTTCCATTCTCGATCGCGGCATCTCGCGCGCACGTCCCGGCATGGATTCTAGGGTCTACGCGACGCTTCGCGTCGCTACGCCCTAGAATGACGAACGAGAGGGCTGCGATCTCGTTCAACAAATCTACCCATGCGCCTAGCTTGCCCTCTCACCGTTCATCGTCTATCGCCGATGAACGATGTCCGAATCCCCCGAGACCCGCTGCACCGAAAGCCGTGCCATTGCCGCGCGGCTGGCGGCGCTGTCGCATCCGGCGCGCATCGAGATCCTGAAACATCTCTCGGCCAGCCGCTGCTGCTCCTGCCGTGAGGTGGTCGATCACCTCGATCTCGCACAGTCGACCGTTTCGCAGCATCTGAAGATACTGGTCGAGGCCGGACTCGTCCGCTTCGAGACCGACCGCCAGCGCTCGCGCTACGCGGTCGACCACGCCGCGCTTGCGGGCGTCTCCGCTTCGCTCACCCAGCTCGTCAACTCCTGCTGCCCCAGCCTCTCACCCATAAGGCAAGACTAGTGGCCGAAAAGACCGTATCCGCCGAAGCCGGCACCCTCACCACTTTGCGCAATCTGTGGCCCTATATGTGGCCGGCCGACCGCGCCGATCTCAGAGCCCGCGTCACCTGGGCGACGCTGCTTCTGGTCGTCGCCAAGGTCACATTGGTCGCCGGCCCCTATTTCTTCAAATGGGCGACCGATGCGCTGGCCCATGGCTCGAAGACACCGCCGCCGCTGCCATCCTTCCTGCTGGCGCCGGTGGCGCTGGTCATCGCCTATAACGTGCTGCGCCTGATCCAGCTCGGCTTCAACCAGCTGCGCGACGCGCTGTTCGCCCGTGTCGGCCAGTATGCGGTGCGCCAGCTCGCCTTCCGCACCTTCGTCCACATGCATCAGCTGTCGCTGCGCTTCCATCTCGAGCGCCGCACCGGCGGCCTGTCGCGCATCATCGAGCGCGGCACCAAGGGCATCGAGACCATCGTGCGCTTCATCATGCTGAACACGGCGCCGACCATCCTCGAATTCGCGCTGACGGCCGGCATATTTGCCTTCACCTATGGCTGGAAATACGTCGCCGTGGTCGCCGTCACCGTCAGCCTCTATGTCTGGTTCACCGTCAAGGCGAGCGACTGGCGCATCTCGATCCGCCGCGACATGAACGACAGCGACACCGACGCCAACACCAAGGCGATCGACTCGCTGCTCAACTTCGAGACGGTCAAATATTTCACCAATGAGCACATGGAGGCCGAGCGCTTCGACCGCTCGATGGCACGCTACGAGCTCGCCGCGACGAAAACCTGGACATCGCTCGGCTGGCTGAATTTCGGCCAGGGCCTCATCTTCGGTCTCGGCACGGTCGTCGTCATGTGCATGTCGGCGCTGGAGGTGCAGGCCGGCAGGCAGACGGTGGGCGACTTCGTCTTCATCAACGCCATGCTGATCCAGCTTTCGGTGCCGCTCAACTTCATCGGCTTCATCTACCGCGAAATAAGGCAGGGGTTGACCGATATCGAGCATATGTTCGACCTGCTCGACGTGCCCCGGGAGATCGTCGACAAGCCGGATGCCAGGCCTTTGAAGGTCGGGCCCGGCAAGGTCGAATTCCGCGACGTGCATTTCTCCTATGATCCCAGCCGCAAGATCCTGAAAGGCGTCTCCTTCGAGGTGCCGGCCGGCAAGACCGTGGCCATCGTCGGCCCGTCCGGCGCCGGCAAGTCGACCATCTCCCGGCTGCTGTTCCGTTTCTACGACGTTCAGGGCGGCCAGGTGCTGATCGACGGCCAGGACATCCGCGACGTCACGCAGGAGAGCCTGCGGGCGGTGCTCGGCATGGTGCCGCAGGACACCGTGCTGTTCAACGACACCATCGCCTACAACATACGCTACGGTCGTGTCGGCGCCGGCGAGGAGGAGGTGCGCAAAGCGGCCGAGCTCGCCCAGATCGGCCCGTTCATCCAGAAGCTGCCCGAGGGCTACAAGTCGATGGTCGGTGAGCGCGGGCTGAAATTGTCGGGCGGCGAGAAGCAGCGCGTGGCGATCGCCCGCACCATCCTCAAGGCGCCGCCGATCCTGATGCTGGACGAGGCGACCTCGGCGCTGGACACCCAGACCGAGCAGGAGATCCAGGCAGCGCTCGACCTGGTCAGCAAGGGCCGCACCACGATCGTGATTGCCCACCGGCTGTCTACGGTGATTTCGGCCGACGAGATCATCGTGCTGAAGGACGGCCAGATCGCCGAGCGCGGCACCCATGCGGCGCTGCTTGCCAAGCACGGCCTCTACGCCTCGATGTGGGACCGCCAGCGCGAGGCAACCGAAGCCGAAGAGCGCCTGCGCATTGCGCGCGAGGGCGACGAGCTTGGGGTGATTGTGAGGAGAAGGACGTCGGAGGTGAGCTAGCGCCTGTTCCCCTTCTCCCCTTGTGGGAGAAGGTGGCCTCGCGAAGCGAGGTCGGATGAGGGGTGTTGGAAGGATCGCCGCACGACAAGACTAAGCGCTTGAAGCATCTATTCTTTTCTCGCCTCATTCCTTCCAGCACCCCTCATCCGTCTCGGCGCTTCGCGCCGATCCACCTTCTCCCACAAGGGGAGAAGGGAAAGGCGCAAAATCCCCTTGACCTCAACCTATCTTGAGCTTGCAAACCGTCTCTGAGCCCCTGCGAAGCAACTCGTACAAGAGTGGAGACAGATCGAAATGAGCACCAACAATCAACGCACCGGCAGCGTCTTCCGCGTCGACAAATTCGTCGTGCCGGCGCAAGCGCGCGACGAAATCCTCAGCAAGGCCAGGATGACGCATGAACTGCTGCGCCAGCAGGAGGGTTTCGTGCAGGACTTCCTGCTCGAGCAATTTTCCGGCCCCGGCGAGTTCAACCTTGTCACCATGGTCGAATGGGAAAGCCAGGCCGCGGTCGACAAGGTGGTGCCGATCGTCAAGGCAGCGCACGAGCGCATCGCCTTCAGCGCGCAGGAAACCATCGCGCGCCTCGGCGTCAAGGCCGACATAGCCAACTATCGGCGCGTGCCCGAATTATAGGAAGGCCACCCGGCTCCGGGCACCGAAACAGCGGCGCTCAGCACCTGGCCGGTGCGGGCGTCGCTCACCATGTTTTCGAATCCACGCCATTCGGCGGCGGCGATGAACAACGTCCTGCCGTCGGAGCCGCCCAGCATGCAGGCAAAGCAGCCGCGATCGACCTCGACCCTGTCGATTTTCTCGCCTCCCTCTTGCACGCGCACGCAGTGCCGGTTGGGCACGTCGGCATACCAGACGCAGCCCTCGGCATCGATGCAGTTGCCGTCGGGACAGTCGTTCCCGAGATCGGCCCAGACGCGCCGCTTGGAAAGGCTCCCATCTTCGGCGATGTCGAAGGCGGTCAATCGGTTGGCGTGGGATTCGGCGACGATCAGTGTCTTGTTGTCCGGCGTCACCGCCATGCCGTTGGCAAAGGCGATATCCTCGGCGACCTGCCGCATCGTGCCGTCCGGCGTGATCAGCACGATGGTGCCCGGCGCGAAATGCTCGCCCGGCGCCGGAGCCGGCCCACCGCCATTGACGTAGATGTTGCCGCGCCCATCGACGACGATTTCGTTCCAGGGGCTCTTGGATAGTCGCCTGAGATCGGCATGGGTGACGAGCGTTCCGTCCGCTTCCTGCCGCAGCAGAAGGCCTTCCCGGCCGGAAACAACAAGCAATCGTCCATCCGCCAGCCAATCGATCGAATAGGGCAGGACGGCCGGCACGATAAGCATCACCTCGCACCGGCCATTGTCGTTCACCGCGACGATCTCGCCGGTGCCCCAGTTGCAAAGCCAGAGCCGGCCGTCATGCCAGCGCGGCGACTCGCCGAAGGCTAGGCCTTCGGTGACGACCTTGGCACTCATTGCAGACGGTTTCGGCGAAGGCATTGGCGGGCTCCTTGGGTGTCCACTCGCCAAGGACGCGCGACGGAGCCGAGTTCCGACACCCGGAGCAAAAATTAGGCTTGCACGCCGGCGTTGCTGCCTCCCCCATTGTTGCGTTGCGGGGAGGGGGGCTTTCCGCTATTGAGGCGCAACCTGAAACAGGGACCGCCCCCAAGCCCTATGACGCTTCTCGACTCCGTCAAGAATACGTTCGTTCCGATCCATCGCGAAGGCTACCCCTTCATCGCCGCCTTCGCCGCGGCCACGCTGTTTCTCGGCTATTTCTCCTCGATCCTGTTCTGGATCGGACTGATCCTGACCGCATGGTGCATCTATTTCTACCGCGACCCCGAGCGCGTCACCCCGGTCGACGACCGGCTGGTGGTGAGCCCGGCCGATGGCGTGGTCTCGGCGGTCGGCCCCGCCGTGCCGCCGAGCGAGCTTGGGCTGGGCTCCGGCGAGATGACCCGGATCTCGGTGTTCATGAATGTGTTTTCGTGCCACATCAACCGCGCTCCGGTGCGCGGCCGGATCACGCGCATCGAGCACAAGCCCGGCAAATTCCTCAATGCCGAGCTCGACAAGGCAAGCGCGGAGAACGAGCGCAACGGCCTGGTCATCGACAGCCCCAACGGCACGATTGCCGCCGTCCAGATCGCTGGCCTTGTGGCGCGCCGCATCGTCTGCTGGGCCGAGGCTGGCGGTACGATCGCGATCGGCGAGCGTTTCGGCCTGATCCGCTTCGGCTCGCGCGTCGACGTCTTCCTCCCGTCGGGCGCCGTGCCGCGCGTCGCGGTCGGCCAGACGGCGGTTGGCGGCGAGACCGTGCTTGCCGAATTCGGTGGCACCGCGGTCACGCCCTTGGTCAGGGTTTCCTGAGCGTTGGGCGCGCCGTTCAAGAAATTCGAGGCCCATGCCAGCGGCGGTCCGCGCATCCGGGAGATCCCGATGCGCATGGTGCTGCCCAACCTGGTCACCGTGCTTGCCATCTGCGCCGGCCTATCCGGCATCCGCTTCGCCTTCGAGAACCGCTTCGAGATCGCTGTGGTCATGGTGTTGCTTGCCGCCTTCCTCGACGGCATCGACGGGCGACTGGCGCGCATGCTGAAGGCGACCTCGAAATTCGGCGCCCAGATGGATTCGCTGGCCGATATCGTCAATTTCGGCGTGGCGCCGGCCCTGGTGCTCTATGCCTTCCTGCTCGACCGCGCCGGCTCGCCAGGCTGGATCGCCGCACTTCTCTTCACCATCGCCTGCGGCATGCGGCTGGCCCGCTTCAACGTTCTGGCCGATGACGCCGAGCAACCGGCCTGGCAGACCGAATATTTCGTCGGCGTGCCGGCCCCGGCGGGTGCTGTGCTGGTCATGCTGCCGCTCTATCTTTATTTCCTGCGGCTCGGTCTGGAGCCCGGCCGGCCGGCCGCCTTCGTCGCCACTGGCTTTACCGTGCTGGTCGCTTTCCTTCTGGTCAGCCGCCTGCCGGTCTATTCGGGCAAGAGCGTCAAGGTGCCGGGCGACAGGGTGCTGCCGGTCATCCTCGGCGTCGTGCTCTACATTCTCTTGCTGATGACCTATCCCTGGTACACGCTGACGGCTTCCGTCGCTGGGTACCTGCTTTTCCTGCCGTTGTCGGTGCGCGCCTATTCCAAGCGGGCCATGCGCGAAGGCGAGAAGGTGCCGCCGTCGGATATCGGGTAGCGCTGCGCCCTAGGCCGCCGCACTCAGCCCCAGCCGGTCGATCGCCAGCTTGCGCGCCGAGATGTAATCCGTCTTGCCCGAGCCCAGCACCGGGATCTCTTCCACCTTGATGATGTCGTTGGGCACCATCAGCTCGGCCGCGCCGGCCTTCTTGCCGAACTGGCGCAGCTCCTCGGCATTGGCTTCGTCAGCGGTGGTGACCAGCACGATGCGCTCGCCGCGCCTCTTGTCGGGCACTGCCACCGCTGCGTGGCGTTCTTCCGGCCATAGCGACTGCACCAGCATCTCGACGGCGCCCAGCGACACCATCTCGCCGGCGATCTTGGCGAAGCGCTTGGCCCGCCCGCATATGGTGATGAAGCCCTCGCGGTCGACCGAGACGATATCGCCGGTGTCGTGCCAGCCTTCCAGCCGCTGCAATTCGCCGGGACGATCGGCGGTCATGTAGCCCATCATCATGTTCGGCCCGTCGAGCCACAGCCGGCCGCCCTCGGCGATGCCTTCGACCGGCTCCAGCTTCATGCGGATCGCCGGCAGCGGCCGCCCGACTGTGCCGTCGCGGCTGTGGATGGCGGTGTTCACCGCCACCACGGGCGCGGCCTCGGTCAGCCCGAAGCCTTCCACGATCGAGGCCTGGAAACGGTCGCGGTAGGTGCGCCGCGTTTCCGGCTTCACCGCTTCGGCGCCGGCCACGACAAAGCGCAGGCTGGAGAAGTCGCCGTCCTTCGCGGTGCGCGCATAGTTGGCGAGAAAGGTGTCGGTGCCGAACATCACGGTCGGCTTCACCTTGCGGGCGATCTCTGGGATGATCTTGTAGTGCAGCGGCGAGGGGTAGAGGAACAGCTTAACGCCCAGCACCAGCGGCAGGATGGTGCCACCGGTCAACCCGAAGGAATGGAACACCGGCAGCACGTTGAGCAGGATGTCGGCCGGCGAGACGGAGACGCGCGCCTCGGCCTGCATGACATTGGCAAGCAGGTTGCGGTTCGACAGCACCACCGCCTTCGGCGTGCCTTCCGAGCCGGAGGTGAACAGGATGACAGCGGGCTTCGAGGCTTGCTGCCGCTGCAGTGGCAAACGCCACAGAAGCGCGGCGGCAACCTTGTCCAGGGTCGTCACATTGGCGCGCACATCCTCCAGCCACAGCATCTTGGCGCCACCCGCCTCGACCGCGGCGACGATGTCGTCGATGCCCGCCTTTTCGATGAAGGCGCGGGAGGAAACCACCGTCCTGATGACGGCAGTGCGGACCGCCGCGGTCACGCTCGCCGGGCCGGCGGTGTAGTTGATCATCGCCGCCACGCGGGCAGCTGAGACCAGGCCGACGAAGGTAAGCACCACACCATTGGCATTGGGCAGCAGCACGCCGACTGCTTCGCCGGGCGCGGTCACCGCCTCGAAATGGCGGCCGAGCACGCGAGCGCCGATGAACAGCTTGCGGTAGCTGAGCGAACCGGAAATCACATCCTCGATGATCGGGCGCGAAGGTCCGATGCGGTCGGCGGCGTCGCGCATGGCGAGGAAGAGCCCGCGATCGAGATTGGTGCCGTAAAGCCGTGCCTCGGCGAACCGGTCGAACAGCGCGTTGGTGTTGGATGCCATGTCGGGGTTGCGCGCCACCAGCTCGGCGATGGTCATCGGCTCCAGCACGCTCATCGAAAGCCGCGGGAACCAGTGGCGCGGCGCTTTTTCCTTCGGCGTCAGCGACACCGGCAGGTCACGCGTGCCGGCAACGAAGATCGGCACGATGCGTGCATCGGCCTGCATGGCGATGCGGGTGATGGCGCGAAACAGCCGGAACGATTTGACGTCCGGCTCGACATTGTCCGGCAGGTAGACGGCGAGCCGCCCCTTGCCCTTCAGCACGCGCACCAGCCGGCGGCTGACGAAGATATGCTCGGCGTTGAAGGCGATGGTACGCGCAAGCTCGCGCCACGGCTCCAGCCAGGGCGAGCGCGCCGAAGCCTCGTCCAGGATATGCAGCGTGTCGTCGGGAAGCAGCGACAGCATCAGCGCCGGCTCGATGCGCGACTGGTGCCAGACGACATAGATGACCGGCGTCTTGGCGCTGCGGGCGATGCGCATGCGATTGTCGGCGATGCGGTAGGCGAGCTTGAACGGCACATAGAGCAGCGCCTGGGTGAAGCGCAGGTCGAGCCGAAACCGCTCGATCACCGCAATCAGCAGCCAGGCAAGGACAAGGCCCGCCAGCAGCGCCAGGGTCAGGATCATGCCGCTCTCTCCCAGTCTCCTCCAGGGCGCGGCTCTTGAGCGACCGCTTCGGTGGCAGAGGGTAGCGGAAGTGCGGGCAAGGTCAATGCGGGGTCGGAGAGCTTTCCCTTCTCCCCTTGTGGGAGAAGGTGGATCGGCGCGCAGCGCCGAGACGGATGAGGGGTGTTGGAAGAAATGAGGCGCTGGAAAATCCAGCTCTTGAGGCGCTTAGCTTGCGACGCCGCGCTCCGTCCAACACCCTTCATCCGACCGAGCTTCGCTCGGCCACCTTCTCCCACAAGGGGAGAAGGGGAAGACGGCGCTACGCCGCCTTCAACCTCCCGCTGATGAAGCGGAACTCCTGGCTTTTGCCGCCATAGCCATAGGCCGCCGCCGGCACTTCGTGCACGAAGGCGTAGCTTTCCTCATGCACTCCGCCCAGCAGCCGGCCGAAGGCCCCGAAGATCGCCTTGAGATAGGCTTCCAGCTCGAGCTTTGTGTTGGTGCCGTCGACGACTTTGATGTCGAGCCAGAACGTGTTGGTGCCGTGCTCGGTCAGCGACTTGCCGCCGGCGAACCAGTGCTGCGGATCGATGTAGTTGACGGCGACCGCGGTGATCGTCGGATCCTTGTGCAACAGTTTCGCGGTGATATCGGTGGCCTCCCTGGCGATTGCCGCGGACAGCTTGGCGTCCGGCTTGCCGGTGACGCTCACATTGATGATCGGCATTTTTCTATCCTCCGAGTTGGGCGCCTCGCGCCGTCGATGGGAGGACCATGCCATCGGCATAGCATCAATAAAATCGAATTGTTTTTGATAAATAGTTCGATATCATTGAAGTATGGAAACGCTCGATCCGGATCTTCTGAAAACCTTCCTTGCCTTTGTCGACGGCGGCTCGCTCGCCAAGGCCGCATCCACCGTCGGCCGCACACCGTCAGCGGTGACCGCGCAGATGCAGCGGCTGGAGGAGATCGTCGGCGAGCCGCTGCTCATCCCGCAGGGCAGGGGACGCGGGCTGACGCCGGCCGGCGAAGATCTTGTCGGCCATGCGCGACGCATCCTTACCGTCCACACCGAAGCCTGGCTGGCGCTGAAAGGCGCGCGCGCCGGCGGCCGCATCGCCATCGGCACGACGCAGGATTTCGCCGATCAGGGCCTGCCGGACCTCCTCCGGGCCTTCGCCGCCAGCCACCCGCGCGTCAGGGTCGAGCTGCGCGTTGGCCGCTCGCTGGAGCTCGGGTCGGCGTTGCAGGCAGGCCAGCTCGACCTCGCGATCACCATGCGCCATGCCCCCTCGCCGGATGAAGTGGCGTTGATCAGCGAGCCGATGCTTTGGCTTTGCTCGGAAAAAGGCCTGGCGGTGCGGCAGGAAGCGGTGCCGCTGGCGCTGCTCGATCCCTATTGCGGCTTCCGCGAGGCCGCGCTCAATGCGCTCGACGCCGCCGGCCGCCGCTACCGTATCGCCGCCGGCAGCGCCAGCCTTGCCGGCCTGCGCAGTGCGGTCAATGCCGGCATCGCGCTGACGCCGCGCACCCGGCGCTTCGCCCATTCGGGCATCGTCGAGGTATCTGCCGATTTCGACCTCCCGCCGCTGCCGATGGCCGATTTCGTCATCCGGCTCGGCCGCGAAGCCGCCCGCCCGGCGCGGGACTTGGCGGAGCTGCTTGCCGGCGGCCTGGCCCTTCCGTCCTGAGGCCGGTCGTCCAAAGAAAAAGCCGACCTTTTTGAGGGTCGGCTTCTAGTCGGACGGGTCGAGGGGTTTGGGGGGACTTGGGGGGTGACCCGTCGATCCAATAATGCTCCACGCAAATGATGGTTCCGTGACTGGCGAAATATTTTTACGAATCCGCCGATTTCGCCTTCAGCCAGTCGCGGCCGGCATGCGCAAAGACCGCGCAAAGCACGATGGCGCCGCCGATGATGCTGGCCATCGGTGGGACTTCGCCGAGGAACAGCAGGGCAAACAGGATGGCGAACGGCACCTCTGCGGAACCGAGCAGGCCGGCTTCCGCCGACGGAATCAGCCGCGAGCCTTCCGTCCACAGGATCGAGGCGAGCGCGAAAGAGCAGCCGAAGGTGGCAAGCAGCGCCACGTCGCGGGCGGACACGGCCAGCGGATCGGTGACGAACCAGCCGAGCACGAAAAGCAGGAAGGCCGAGACAGCGCCCGCCCAGACGACCGGCGAGTCGCGAAAAGCGCGCACCATGATCATGTAGAGCGCGCTGCCGGCGGTCATCAGCAGCGCCAGGGCGTCGCCGAACAGGTGCCCGTTGCCGAGGCCGGCGCCCACCATGATGGCGACGCCGCAAAGCGATACGGCCGCAGCCAGCATCGTCTGCAGCCGGAATTTTTCCCGCACCAGAACGAAGGCGAGCAGTGCGGCGATGAAGGGCGAGGTCGCGTAGATGACCGCGACATTGGCGACATAGGTGAATTTGAAAGCCGAGATGAAGGCGATGCTGGCGGCGGCGCCCTCGACCGCAAGCAGCCAGCCCCGCCAGCCGAGTTTCAAGCTTTCGCGCCCGTCCGAGCGGCGCCGGCGCCACAGCACGTAGAAGCTGATCAGGATCGAGCCGAAAAAACCGCGCCAGCAGGTGATCGTCAGCGGATCGGCATGGATCGACTTGGTCAGCACGCCGGTGAGCGCGAAGGCGATCGCCGATGCCGACACCAAGATGATGCCGAGCGTGCGCTCGGCGGCCACGTCGGCGGCGGCAGGCGCAAGCTTTTCCGGCATGTCGAGCGTGTCCGTCATGGCGCCAGCCTACCCAGTTGCTCCTGACAGCCTTCCGTCATGAGGCCTGCTCCCGTCTGCGGAAATGCTCGTTGCCGACGATGAGCAGGCCGGCGCCGATGATCAGCGCCGCGCCCATGAACACTTCCGTGCGCGGCACGTCGCCCCAGATGGCGTAGCCCAGCGCGAAGGCCCAGACCAGCGAGGTGTATTCGAACGGCGCAATAATCGACACCGGCGCGCGCTTCATGCCTTCGAACAGCGCATATTGCGCCACCCCGCCGAGTGCCCCGACGCTGACAAGCAAAAGAAGCTGCCGCCAATCGGGCATGCGCCACCAAAGCAGCGCCGGCACGGCCGAGAAGAGCAGGAAATAGAAATTGTTGAGCACGAGCTGGATCGTCGTGCGCTCCTGCAGCGCCGTCTTGCGCAGCAGCACCACGGCGATCCCCCAAAGGACGGCCGCTGCCAGCACCAGGAGCACCGGCACGGAGAAGCCGAGCCGGGTCGGATCGCAGGCGATGAAGACGCCGACGAAGCCGATGAACACCGCCAGCCAGCGCAGCAGCGGCACCGTCTCGCCCAGGATCAGCACGGACAGCACGGTGACGATGATCGGCGCGGCGTAATAGATGGTGGTGAGCTCGGCAAGCTGCAGCGAGCGCGCGGCGTTGTAGTAGCAAAGCCAGGCGGCGAGCGTGAAGGCGCTGCGCACCAGCATCGGCCTGACGATCGGCGAATCGATAGTGTCGGCGAACAGCCGCCTGCCGCCGATCGCGCCGCAGGCGAGGAGCACGGTGATCGAGCGGACGAACATGATCTGCCAGACCGTCATGCCGACGACCAGAAGCTTGATCGAGGCATCCTGCGCCGAAAACAGGAAATAGGCGGCAGCCGTGAACAGGATGCCGGCCAGCACCCTTTCGCGGCTTTCCAGGATGACGACATCGGCCATAAGGGTTCAGCGTGTTTGCGTGAGGCAGTTCCCGCCCCAGTCGGAACCGTTGTTCCAGCTATACGGGGGAAAGCTTGCACGGCGCTGCTCCAGCGCGGCGCTTGCGTTGGCGCAGGTCTTTTGCCGGATGGGCTGGTCGGGGACTACTGCGTCGCCTGGTAGAGCTCCAATGCCGCATCCTTCAGCGCGCGCCGCCCGTCCGGCCGCAGATACATCATATGGCCGCCCTCGACGACGTCGAGGCGGATCGGCTTGGCGTCTGACAGCGAAGGAAGCTGGTTCACCAGATAGCGCGAGGCGAGATAGGGCGTGACGAGGTCGGTATAGCCGTTGACGATGACGACACCGAGCGCCGGGTTGAGCGAACGCGCCCGCTGCAGGTCGTTCATCACGCCGGCATAGCCCTGGCCTGATGTGCCGTAATCCCAACTGCGGCTGACCTCGCCATTGAGCAGCCGGTAGCTGACGTCGGTGCGGTAGTTCAACTCGTCGCGGGCGTAAGCGACGAAGGCGGAGGTCAGCACCGGAACGCTGCGGTCGAGCACCGGGTCGGGGCCGGCCTCACGCGCGCTTTGCGGCGCGATGTCGGCGGTGCCGATGGTGGCGTCGTAGGGGCTGAGCACCTTGCGGGTGGCGCGCTGGAATTCCTTGGCGAAAAGCCCGATGGGGATGCGGGCGAAATTGCGCTGGACGAGGTCGAGCGGCAGACCGGTGATCTCCGATACGCGCTTGCTGGCGAGCTTTCCGCCTTGCTCCAGCCCGCTGTTCAGCGCCGTCAGGTAATCGCCGAGCGCGTAATGCTCAACCTCGGCCAGCCTGTCGCGCAACGCGTCACCGCTGAGGCCGTCGCCCTTCAGCCGCGTTGCCGCCAGCGAAGGCAGTTCCAGCGCCCAATGCAACTGATCGAACTGGTCGGGCCGCACCAGCATGAACTCCAGCGCCGGCGAGATCAGCACGATGCCGCTGGGACTCAGGCCGACATCCTCCTGCAGCGTGCGGGCAAGCAGCGCCGCGCGAAAGCCGCCATAGCTTTCGCCGGCGAGGAACAGCGGCGATCCGGTGCGGCCGTTCTGCGCCAGATAGAGGCGAATGAAGGCGCCGACCGAGCTGGCGTCGGCATCGACGCTCCAGAATTCTTTCGGCTCGTGGCCCGGCGCTTCGCGGCTGTAGCCGGTGCCGATGGGATCGACGAAGACGAGGTCGCTCATGTTGAGCCAGCTGTCGGGGTTGTCGATGAGCTTCTGCGGCGGCCGCAGGAACTCGCCGTCGGCGGCCGTCTCGACGATGCGCGGCCCGATCGCGCCGAGATGCAGGTAAGCCGACGCAGCACCGGGCCCGCCGTTGAAGACAAAGGTGATCGGCCGCTCCTTCGCCGGGGCGGGCGATTGCTGCGAGTAGGCGACATAGAAGATCTCGGCCGTCACCTCGCCTTTGCCGGATAGGAGCGACAGCGTGCCGGCCTTGGCCTGGTAATCCAGCTTGCGCCCGCCGAGCGTGATGGAATGCTCTGTCACCTGCGGAGGCGGCAGCAGCGACAGCACGCCGCCGGTCGGGGCTGGACGCTCGGGTGCTTCGGCGAAGGTGGGCTGAGCGAAGGCGGCGAGCGCCAGCAGGACGAGGGGGACGAGCTTGGATCGCATGTGGGCTCCGCTTGGATGGCATCCGCAAAAGTATGGCCGGGGCGAGGGAAGTCAAAGGGGCGCGGCGCAGAAGCTGCCAATCTCCCCCCTTGCGGGGGAGATGCCCGGCAGGGCAGAGGGGGGTGTGACGGAACTCGACCCCTGATTGACTCGTCTTGCTACAGGAACTTCTGTCCGAGTTCGCGCGCTGTGAACAGCTGACATGATGGCGGGACAGCACCCCCCTCTGTCCTGCCGGACATCTCCCCCGCAAGGGGGGAGATCAGCCGTCATGTTTAGTCTTCGCCAACTTTTCAAGCTGGGAGGGATGATAGTCGGCGGCAAGCTTTCCTAGCTCTGACAGTGCTATAAAGGCATCAAAGACGTATCGGAAGGACAACAAAATGGACTCCACCGCCCTCAAGGCCATGCAGGCCCCGTTGAAGGACGCCTATCGCGAGGATGCCGCAAGGGCGCTGATCACGCTGAAGGCCCGCGGCACGCTCGACGACCAGTCGATCGCCTGCAAGGTGGAGACCGGTAGGGCGCTTGCTGTCGCCGGGCTTCATCCGGCCACCGGCGGCTCGGGCCTCGAGCTGTGCTCGGGAGACATGCTGCTGGAAGCGCTGGTCGCCTGCGCCGGCGTGACGCTGAAAGCGGTGGCGACCGCCTTGGAGTTCAAGCTCGGCAACGCTACCGTCGAGGCCGAGGGCGATCTCGATTTTCGCGGCACGCTGGGCATCGCCCGCGACGCGCCGGTCGGCTTCCGCGAGATAAGACTGAAATTCGATCTCGACACCGACGAGCCGCAAGAGCGCATCGATTCGCTCATCAAGCTCACCGAGCGCTACTGCGTGGTGTTCCAGACGATCAACAACAAGCCGGCGTTGAGCGTGAGCGCGCGGCGCTGAAACGACGCCTCGCGCTACTGCGCCGAGGGCGTTTCCGCATCCCCTTCATCGGTAAATGGCGAGGCGCTCGGCACGCATTGCACGGCCCATCCCTGCGGCGTCGGCTGCTTCTGATATTCGGTGATGGCGTTGGTGCATTGTTCGCGGGTGTCGAAGGTGCTGGGCAGCACCACCATGCCGCCCTGCGGGCCGGCGATCACCAGATACCAGACCAACGCTACGCTGGGAGTAGCAGCCATGGGAATTCCTCGCTTTGAAATTTCGGAGTCGGGCCGATCCTAGCAACTCCCATGGAGCAGCGAAAGCAGCGAGGCGGCACACGCTTTCGCCGCTCCGTTCACAGACCCGTGAATAGAGGGGTCGCGACGCCTCAGGCACCCAGGCTTTATTCCGGCTGCCGGTAGGCGACGAAGCGGTTGTGCTTGGCCTGGAAGATCAGGCCAGTCTCCTTCAGTTCCGGGCTTGCCAGCGGCACGATGCGCCTGGCGATCTCGGACGGATGCGGCAGCGTCTCCGGGTCTTCGCCGGGCATGGCCTGCGCGCGCATTGCGGTGCGGGTTGCGCCGGGATCGGCGGCGTTCACCCTCAGCGGCAGGCTCTCGGCTTCATGGGCCCAGGAACGCATCATCGTTTCGACCGCCGCTTTCGAGGCCGCATAGGGCGCCCAGAAGGCGCGCGCCGAATGCGCCGCATTGGACGACAGGATGATGGCGCGGCCGGCGTCGGAGAGCCTGAGCAGCGGATCGACCGAGCGGATCAGCCGCCAGGTCGCCGTCACATTGATGGTCATCACCTTCTCGAAAGTCTTGGCCTCGACATGGCCGATCGGCGAGATGACGCCGAGCACGCCGGCATTGGCGACCAGGACATCGAGCTTGCCCCAGCGCTCATGGATCGCGCCGCCCAGCCGGTCGATGCCGGCCATGTCGGCAAGATCGAGCGGCACCAGCGTCGCCTGGCCGCGGCCGTCGGCCTTGATCTGGTCGTCCAGCTCTTCCAGCCCGCCGACCGTGCGCGCCACCGCGATCACATGCGCGCCGGCTGCCGCCAGCTCCCTGGCGATGAAATAGCCGATGCCGCGCGAGGCGCCGGTTACGACCGCCACGCGGCCTGAAACGTCGAGGGTCATGTGAGAGATTCCATAAGGCGCGAAACAGCTCGGCGAAGGCAATTGATAGTCCGGGCGCCCTACGCCCCGCCGCTCGCCAGCAGCGACAGCGTGCGCACATTGTCGTGGCCTTCGAAGTCGAGCAGACGGGTGGGATACTGTCCCGTGAAGCAGGCGTCGCAGAATTGCGGCTGGTCGTTGTCGCGGCGTGCCTCGCCGACGGCGCGGTAGAGCCCGTCGATCGACAGGAAGCCGAGCGAATCGACGCGGATGAACTCCGCCATCTCCTCGACCGACATGCGCGATGCCAAGAGCTTCGACTTCTCCGGCGTGTCGACGCCATAGAAGCAGGAGGCACTTGTCGGCGGCGAGGCGATGCGCATATGCACTTCCCTGGCGCCGGCGTCGCGCACCATCTGCACGATCTTCTGGCTGGTGGTGCCGCGCACGATCGAATCGTCGACCAGCACCACGCGCTTGCCCTCGATCATGCGGCGGTTGGCGTTGTGCTTGAGCTTCACGCCCATGTGGCGGATGGAATCGCCTGGTTGGATGAAGGTGCGGCCGACATAGTGATTGCGGATGATGCCGAGCTCGAAGGGAATGCCGGCGGCCTGCGAGAAGCCGATCGCGGCCGGCGTGCCGGAATCCGGCACCGGCACGACGATGTCGGCCTCGACCGGGCTTTCCTGCGCGAGTTCCGCCCCAATGCGCTTCCTCACATCATAGACGTTGCGGCCTTCGACCGAGGAATCCGGCCGCGCGAAATACACATATTCGAAGATGCAGAAGCGCGTCTTCTGCGGCTCGAACGGGAAGATGCTTTCGATGCCCTTCGCGGTGACCACCACCATCTCGCCGGGCTTGATGTCGCGCACGAAGCGGGCGCCGATAATGTCGAGCGCACAGGTTTCGGAAGCGAGGATCCAGGCGCCGTCGAGGTCGCCAAGCACCAGAGGGCGGATGCCGAGCGGATCGCGGCAGCCGATCATCTTCTTGGCGGTCATCGCCACCAGCGAGAAGGCGCCTTCGACCTGGCGGATCGCATCGATGAAACGCGAATTCAAATCGCGCTCCTTGCTGGTCGCGACCAGATGCAGCAGCGTCTCTGTGTCGGAGGTCGAGGAGAAGATCGAGCCCTGCTTCTGCAGCGCGCGCTGCACGGTGAGCGCGTTGGTGAGGTTGCCGTTGTGAGCCACGGCAAGACCGCCTTCCGCGAGCTCGGCGAAGAAGGGCTGGATGTTGCGCAGCCCGGCGCCGCCGGTGGTGGCGTAGCGCGTGTGGCCGATGGCGCGGTTGCCTTGCAGGCTGTCGATGACGCGCTGTTTGGTGAAGGTGTCGCCGATCAGGCCGACATGGCGTTCGACATGGAACTGGGTGCCGTCATAGGAGACGATGCCGGCCGCTTCCTGGCCGCGATGCTGCAGGGCATGAAGGCCGAGTGTGACGATGGCCGCCGCGTCCTGCCGGCCGAAGATGCCGAACACGCCGCATTCGTCATGAAAATGATCGTCGGCCTCGGCGGAAAGGACCTTGCCTTCATCTGCCGTTGAGTCTGCCATCTGGTGCTCAAGCTCCGCTAAAGCCGCCATATAAGGCGATCTATCGCCGAACGCAACGCACGCTTTCTTGCATTCACAACCGGCACCAGGCCGGCCAGCAATCAGTTTGCCGGCGCTGGAGCCGGGGCGGGCGCTGGCGTGGCAGGCGCCGGCTCGTTGTCGGCAGGCGCCTCGCCCTCGCTGTCGTCTGGCGCCGGCGCGTTGTCGTCGCCTGCTGGAGGCTCGGCCGCGGGCTGGTCGGTCGTGGCCGGCGCGCCGGCCTGCGGCGTGCCCTTATGGGTGTATTTGTTGACCAGTTCCTCGGTGTTTTCCGGCAGCACGCTTTCGAGCTTGGCGCCGATCGTCTCCAGCAACGGCCGCGACTTGGCGTTGGCGATCCAGGCAGGCGCCTTGGCGCCGGCCAGCCAGTTGAAGAACAGCAGCGCCACCGCGACCACCAGGATGCCGCGCGCCGCGCCATAGAGAAAGCCGAGCGTGCGGTCGAGCGCGCCGATGCGGGAATCGATGATCCAGTCGGCGAGCTTCATGGTGATGACGGAGACGACGATCAGCGCGATGAGGAAGACGATGCCGGCAGAGGCCGCCATCGCGATCTTGTCGTTGTCGACATAGGGCTGAACATAGGGAAGCACCGGCTTGTAGAAGAAGAACGCCGCAGCCGCGGCCGCTGCCCAGGAAACCACCGACAGCACTTCGCGCGAGAAGCCGCGCACCATGGCGAGCATTGCTGAGACCAGGGTGAAGCCGACGAGGATTCCGTCAAGCAGCGTAATCGGCATGGTTCTCGCCCCACTTCCTGTCTTGCGGCCCGACGAGCCGCATCACTCCCCGTCGTCGGCACGACCGCGCCGTGAGCCGGCTATGCGCGCCACAAGGTCGGCAAGCTCGGTGGGCTGGAAAGCGCCGGCCCCGATTCCCCCGGCAAGTTCCTCGCTGCCGAGCGGCAGCACCGCGCTTCCAAAACCCAGCTTTTCGGCTTCCTTGAGGCGCTGCTGCGCATGCGCAACCGGCCTCACGGCGCCCGATAGGCTGATTTCGCCGAAATAGACGCAATCGGCGGGAAGGGCAAGACCGGTGAGTGACGAAACCAGCGCCGCGGCGACCGCGAGATCGGCCGCCGGCTCCGAGATCCGATAGCCGCCGGCGACGTTGAGATAGACGTCGTGCTGGCCGAAGCGGACGCCGCAATGCGCCTCCAGCACGGCGAGCACCATCGACAGCCGCGCGCCGTCCCAGCCGACGACGGCGCGGCGCGGCGTGCCGAGCGAGGAGGGTGCGACAAGCGCCTGGATCTCGACCAGCACCGGCCTTGTGCCTTCCATGCCCGCGAAAACCGCGGCGCCGGCGGACTTTGCGTGGCGCTCGCCGAGGAAAAGCTCGGATGGATTGGAAACCTCGCGCAGCCCCTTGTCCGACATTTCGAACACGCCGATCTCGTCGGTCGGCCCAAAGCGGTTCTTCACCGTGCGCAGGATGCGGAAGTGATGATTGCCTTCGCCCTCGAAGTAGAGCACGCCGTCGACCATGTGCTCGACGACGCGAGGGCCGGCGATCTGGCCTTCCTTGGTGACATGGCCGACGAGCACGATCGCCGCGCCTGTGGATTTCGCGTAGCGGATCATCGCCTGGGCGGCGGCGCGCACCTGGGTGACGGTGCCCGGTGCCGAATCGGCAAGGTCCGTCCACAGCGTCTGGATGGAATCGAGGATGACGAGGTCCGGCCGCTTGCCATCGGCGATGGTCGCCAGGATGTCCTCGACATTGGTTTCGGCCGCAAGCTCGACCGGCGTCGAGGCGACGCCGAGGCGTTGTGCCCGCAGCCGGATCTGCGCCACCGCTTCCTCGCCCGAGACATAGACGATGCGGTGGCCTTTCGAGGCGAGCGCGGCGGCTGCCTGCGTCAAGAGCGTCGACTTGCCGATGCCGGGATCGCCGCCGACCAGAAGGGCCGAGCCGCGCACGAAGCCGCCGCCGGTGGCGCGGTCGAGCTCGCCGATGCCCGACACGATGCGCGGCGCGTCCTCGATGTCGCCGGCGAGACTGGTCAGCACCACGGCGCGGCCCTTGCGGGCGTTGCGCGTGTTCGCCGGCCCCGAGCCGATGCCGCCGGACGTGCCTTCCTCGACCAGCGTGTTCCACTCGCCGCAGGCATCGCATTTGCCGGCCCAGCGCTGATGCACCGAGCCGCAATTCTGGCAGATGAACTGAACGCGCGATTTGGCCATCAGCGACGGCCCAACATTGGATAGGCCGGCAGGACAGCGCCCCCCTCTGTCCTGCCGGACATCTCCCCCTCTAGGGGGGAGATCGGCAGTTTCGCCGACGGCGCCCAACTTGCAACGTCGGCGATTGGCGAAAGCCGATGCGACATCCAATCTCCCCCCTTGAGGGGGAGATGTCCGGCAGGACAGAGAGGGGGGTGACGGAGTGAGACCTGTCTCAACTCACTCGAACCTCTCCGGCAGATGATGCTCTTCCGCCAGGTCCGAGAACCGCGTGAATTCGCCGTGGAAGGCCAGGCTGACGGTGCCGGTCGGCCCGTGGCGCTGCTTGGCGATGATGCACTCGGCCTTGCCGCGCGCTTCATTCATCTCGTTTTCCCACTTGATGTATTCCTCGGTGCCGAGCTTCGGCTCGCGGTTCTTGAGGTAATATTCCTCGCGATAGACGAACAGCACCACGTCGGCGTCCTGCTCGATCGAGCCGGATTCGCGCAGGTCCGAGAGCTGCGGGCGCTTGTCGTCGCGGCTTTCGACCTGACGCGACAGCTGCGATAGCGCGATGATCGGCACGCCGAGCTCCTTGGCCAAAGCCTTCAGGCCCGTGGTGATCTCGGTGATTTCCTGCACGCGGTTCTGCGAGGCGCGCGCGGAGGAGCCCTGCATCAGCTGGATATAGTCGATGACGATGAGATCGAGGCCGCGCTGGCGCTTCAGACGCCGCGCGCGGGCGGAAAGCTGCGCGATCGAGATACCGCCGGTCTGGTCGATGAACAGCGGGATCTTCTGCATCGTCTGCGAGCAGGCGACGAGTTTTTCGAAATCCATCTCGGTGATCTCGCCGCGGCGGATCTTCGAGGACGAGATCTCGGTCTGCTCGGAGATGATGCGGGTGGCGAGCTGCTCCGACGACATTTCGAGCGAGAAGAAGCCGACGACGCCGCCGTTGGCGGCCTTGAAGCTGCCATCGGCCTGCTGCGCCGGAACGTAAGCCTCGGCGATGTTGAAGGCGATGTTGGTGGCCAAGGAGGTCTTGCCCATGCCCGGGCGCCCCGCGAGCACGATCAAGTCGGAGGGCTGCAGGCCGCCCATGCGGCGATCGAGGTCGCGCAAGCCGGTGGCGATGCCCGACAGGTGGCCGTCACGCATATAGGCGGCGTTGGCCATGTCGACGGCGGTCTTGACCGCATCGTTGAAGCTCTCGAAGCCGCCGTCATAGCGGCCCGTTTCGGCAAGCTCGAACAGCCGCCGTTCGGCATCCTCGATTTGGTCGGAGGGCGACATGTCGACCGGCGCGTCATAGGCGATGTTGACCATGTCCTCGCCGACGGTGATCAGCGCGCGGCGCGTCGCAAGGTCGTAGATGGCGCGGCCATAGTCGGTGGCGTTGACGACGGTGACGGCCTCGACGGCGAGGCGCACGACATATTGCGCCACCGTCATGTCGCCGACCTTCTCGTCGGCCGGCAGGAAGGTCTTGAGCGTGATCGGCGTCGCAATCTTGCCCATGCGGATGAGCTCGGCCGCGATCTCGAAGATGCGGCGGTGCAGCGGCTCGTAGAAATGCGCCGGCTTCAAGAAATCGGAGACACGATAGAAGGCGTCGTTGTTGACGAGGATGGCGCCGAGCAGCGCCTGCTCGGCCTCGATGTTGTTCGGTGCCTCGCGATAGAGCGGCGTTTCCGCCGCGCCGAATTTCAGTGCCGCCTCTGCCATGATATCCCCGGTTTCGATCCCGCTGTCCTCGATATCAGAACGGGAAGATTCGATGCTGACCTTTCTGCAACACCCTCGGTCCAACCAGCTTGACGCCCCAATGTTCACAGGATCGGCAAACCATCCACAGGACAGTATTCCGGGGGCCTGATTCCAGTTGACTCGGCAAGCGGCGATTCTTAGTTGCAATTATGGAACGAAGCAAGAACATTTTGGGCGACCAATTATCGTCCGACGCTCGCTCACAACCGACCAGCCGCATCCGCTCGCGCAGAGAATCGCGGACGTCCTCGGCTGATCGCCAAAGTAGCGAGTTGCTTCTTTTGGGCGTTCACCTTTGAGATTAGCCGAAACGTTGGCGAAGTCGGTCATCCACGGGCGGAGCAAGGAGCGAAGCGACGCGCGCAGACCCGAGGATCCATTCCGTGACCTGTGGGCGTCGCGGCGAGCCAGAACGAGCTCCGTTCTGCGCCGCCTTCATTCTTCGCGCAACGTCACGGAATGGATCCTCGGGTCTGCGCGCCGCTTCGCGTCGCTCCGCCCGTGGATGACGAAGTTCGCGCGCGTCGGCTGATCTCCAAAGTAGCGACGGGCATCGACGATACGTCTTCTCCCGATTTCATCGGCCTATGCTCCCTCAGTCCAGCGTGTCGCCCCAGTCAGCCCGTCGCGCCGCCTTGAAGACATCGCCGTCGCGCTTGCTGAACAGGCGCTCGCCGGCGCTGCCGTCCGGCTGGCAGAGTTTCAGCACCACCTTGCCGGAGCCCCCCTTTGCCGGCGCGATCACCCGCGCCGAATGCGCCGGCGCGGGCTGCCGGGAGGCGGCGAGGTAGATGAACTTCTCGTCCTCCCATGGCACCTCGGCCTCCTTGACCAGGCGATGCAGGCGCGAACGGGCGACGCGGCGCGCGAAATGGCACCAGTCGGGCGGAGCAAGCGGGCATGGCGCCGCGTGCGGGCAGGGTGCCGAAACATGCGCGCCGACCGCAATCAGTTGGCGGCGCGAGGCAAGGATGCGCTGCCAGCCGGCGGGCGTGCCGGGCTCGACGATAAGCAGCGTGTCGGCCGTGAGCCGCCAGAGGCGGTCGATGAGCCTCGGCAGGGATAAAGGCACGATCTCGTCCAGCACATAGGCGGCGCTGACGAGGTCGGCGGGCATGATGCCGTCGAGATCGATGGTCGCGTCGCCGGCGATCCAGTCGGCGCGGGCCGCGATCGCGCCCTCCGCGAGCGCCTGGCCGACCCTGCGCACGGCAGCGCTTGCCTCGACCAGCACCGCCCGTTCCAGCTCAGGCCAGGCGTCGGTCGTGGCCCAAAGCATGGTGCCAGGTCCGGCGCCGACATCGAGCAGGCTCGCCGGCCGGAAGTCGGGGCGAACCTCGATCAAGGCATCGAGGCTGGCGCGCACGGCGGCATAAGTGGCGGGCAGCCGCGTCGCCAGATAGGCCTTGACGGCCATGTCTTCGCCCATATGCAGGCGGCCGTCGCGCAGCTCGGCGCGGTAGCGCTCCGAGAGCGTCCGCGCCGCCTGCCTCAGCGCCGGCAATGGTACCTTCTCCAAGAGGCTGTCGACGCCTTGCCGGAGCGGGGCGGGCAGTTCCATCTCAGGCTCCCCTTGGAGCGAGCAGGATGACCGAGGCGCCGACGATGCAGAGCGCAGCGCCGGCCAGATCCCAGCGGTCGGGACGCACGCCTTCGACCAGCCACAGCCAGCCGAGCGAGGCGGCGATGTAGATGCCGCCATAGGCGGCGTAGGCGCGGCCCGCCGCATCCGTGCCGACCAGCGACAGCAGCAAGGCAAACAGCGCCAGCGAGACGAGGCCGGGGAGAAGCCAGAGCGCCGACTTCTCCAGCCGCCACCACGCCCAGAACGAAAAGCAGCCGGCGATCTCGGCAAGAGCGGCTGCGGTGTAGATGAGGTAGGTCATGAAAAAAGGTCTCGCGAACGAGACCTTTTTCGTGGCGTCAGGCCGCAATGGCAAGCGGCATTGCGCGGCTACCCCACCTTCTTGCGGCGGGTCGGCTTGGAGGGCGCCGGCGCCGCCGGCTCCTGGTGGCCGATATCGCGCAGCTCCAGCGCCTTCTCGCATTTGGCCATGTAGTCGCGCGTCATCGGCAGCGTGTCGTTCTTCTTGGCGATCTGGAACTGGAAGATCACCAGGTCCTGCCAGCGGAAGGCGGCCTCGGAAGCGGCGAGATAGAACTCCCACATGCGGCAGAAGCGCTCGTCATAGATCGCTTTCGCCTTGTCGCGGTTGGCGGCGAAGCGCTCGCCCCAATGCTTGAGCGTGTCGGCGTAATGCAGCCGCAGGATTTCGATATCGGTGACGACGAGGCCCGACTTCTCGATCGCCGGCATCACCTCCGACATCGCAGGGATGTAGCCGCCCGGGAAAATGTATTTGCGGACGAAGGCGCTGGTCGCCCACGGCACGCCGGAACGGCCGATGGTATGGAGCAGCATCACGCCGTCGGGCTTGAGCAGCGTCGCGGCCTTGTCGAAGAAGGTGCGGTAGTGATTGACGCCGACATGCTCGAACATGCCGACCGAGACGATGCGGTCGAAACGTTCGTTGATGTGGCGATAATCCTTGAGTTCGAAATGCACGCGGTCCTGCAGGCCCTGCGCATGCGCGCGGTCGGTGGCGACGCCATGCTGTTCGGTGGAGAGGGTGACGCCCTGCACGTCGACGTCGAAGACCTTGGCGAGATAGAGGCCCAGCCCGCCCCAGCCGGAGCCGATGTCGAGCACCGTCTGGCCGGCCTTGAGCCTCAGCTTGGCGGCGATGTGGCGCTTCTTGGCAAGCTGCGCCTCGTCGAGCGTCATGTCGGGCTGTTCGAAATAGGCGCAGGAATACTGCATGTCCTCGTCGAGGAAGAGCTTGTAGAGCTCGCCCGAGAGATCGTAGTGGCGTTCGACGTTGCGGCGCGAGCGCGCGGCGGTGTTGATCTGCTGCAGCCGGCGGAAGGCGTGGCGCAGCCCCTCGATCGCCTTCGACCAGGTCACGTCGATGCCGCTCGATCCCATGTTCTGGAACGCGATGCGCATCAGGCCGAGAACGCCGCCCTCGATCACGTCGAGCTCACCGTCCATATAGGCTTCGGGCACCGCCAGCATCGGATCGAAGGTGATGGCGCGCTCGGCATGCGTGGTCTTGATGTGGATATGCACCGGCTCGCCGCTGCCGTCGCCGAACTTGTGCGTCGCGCCCTTCGGTCCGGTCACCTTGAGGTCGCCGGCGCGCACCAGGCGTTCGAGAACGTGTTTCAACAGGATATTCATGACCAAATGTCCCCTCAGTCGGATCACCCGGTAATCGGACTGGAATGCCAGATCGAAAATGCCACGGCGCCTCGCCCGCGTCCAATCGACGCGCCACGCTGTAATGTGCACAAGATATGGGGTGTCGAAAAGTTCCTTTTGGCACAAAAAAGCCCGGGTCAAAGACCCGGGCGTTGGTCCAGAAATCCTGGACGTCTGCGAGCCGAAGCGACGCTTCGGAGGATGTGCCAAATCAGGTCCAGAGATCAGGCGTTCTCTTCGCCGCCTTCGAATTCGGCGTTCGGGTCGAAGAAATTCTCCGGCCGGGCGTTGTCGTTGATGTCCTCGCCATAGATGGCTTCGGCGGTGGTCAGCGTCTCGCCCTTGGCCTGGCGCTCCGCCTCGTCGGCCGAACGGGCGACGTTGAGCGTCACGGTGACCTCGACTTCCGGATGCAGCGCGATCGCCACGTTGGAGAGGCCGATGGTCTTGATTGGCTGGTTGAGCTCGACCTGGTTGCGGTTGACGGTGAAGCCTTCGGCGATCAGCAGATCGGCGATGTCGCGGGTCGACACCGAGCCGTAGAGCTGACCGGTCTCGCCGGCCGAGCGCACCACGATGAAGCTCTTGCCGTCGAGCTTCTCGGCGACCTGCGCGGCCTCCGACTTACGCTCCAGGTTGCGGGCTTCGAGCTGGGCGCGCTGGCCCTCGAACTTCTTCTTGTTGGCTTCGTTGGCGCGCAGCGCCTTGCCCTGCGGCAGCAGGAAATTGCGGGCGAACCCGTCCTTGACCTTGACGGTCTCGCCCATCTGGCCGAGGCGGGAAATGCGCTCGAGGAGAATGACTTCCATGGTTTCGTTCCTTCGGTTGGCGCCGGCCGGAAGGCTGGCGCAATGATCTGGAACAGGTCAGGAAGCTCTTTGCGGCGCTCGCCGCTCTTGTCGCTGTCCTGCCTGTCCTGGCAGTTAGAGGCGATCCGGCCCCAACTCGGGATTTGATTTGAACCGCGGCGCCCGTCGCCGTGGGTGGGGATGCGGGCGCCAAGCGCCCGCATCGAAGTTTCAGGCCTCAGCGAACCACGTAGGGCAGCAGGCCGAGGAAGCGGGCGCGCTTGATCGCCTTGGCGAGCTCGCGCTGCTTCTTCTGGCTGACGGCGGTGATGCGCGAGGGCACGATCTTGCCGCGTTCGGAAATGTAGCGCTGCAGGAGACGCACGTCCTTGTAGTCGATCTTGGGCGCGTTGGCGCCGGAGAACGGGCAGGTCTTGCGGCGGCGGTGGAAGGGGCGCCGGGTCGGGATCTGGTTGATGTCGACCATTATTCTGCACCTCCTTCAACGCCTTCGCGCGGACGGCGCGGGCCACGGTCGCCGCCGTCACGGTCGCCGAACGAACGCGGACCGCGGTCACCGCGGTCGCGGTCGCCGAACGAACGCGGGCCACGGTCGCGGTCGCCGAAGCCGCCGCGCTCGGAGCGCTCTTCGCGCTTCTGCATCATCGCCGAGGCGCCTTCCTCATGCGCTTCCACCTTGATGGTGAGGAAGCGAAGGACGTCTTCCGACAGGCCCATCTGGCGCTCCATTTCGTTGAGCGCGGCCGGCGGGCAGGTGATGTCCATCAGCGTGTAGTAAGCCTTCCGGTTCTTCTTGACCCGGTAGGTGAGGGACTTCAGTCCCCAGTTCTCGATCCGGCCGACCGAGCCGCCATTCGCCGTGATGACGCCCTTGTACTGTTCGACAAGCGCATCAACCTGCTGCTGCGACAGGTCCTGCCGGGCAAGAAACACATGTTCGTAAAGAGCCATTATGTTTAAGTGCCTTTCTTCGTTTCTCTCACCGGCCCTCGCGGCTAAGCCTCTGCAACTTGTCTGACCCGATCGCGAAAGAGCGGGGAAGAAAGGAGCATCACGAGACGGTCGAGAGCGGAGACACGGGAGGCTGGAAGCCCTTCCGGCTTCGTGTCGCGACCTTCGAAAAGGCCACGGCCCTCCGTTCAGCCCCCAGCAAGGACCGGCAGATTGCGCGGGTCTATATAGCAATTCGCCAGGAAGGCAAGGCCCGGCCTGCGTCGCCGATGCCGCGGACCTGCGAACCGGTCGTTTCGTTTACACGACAGATCGATGCTTTTGCTGGCACCGGAGCGCTGCCCGGCCGACACGGCAAGTCAGATCCTGCGGAGCGCTTCAGCGGGGAGAAGGCGCGTGGCGCGCCAAGCCGGGTAGAGTGCGCCGAGCGGACCGGCGATGAAGACGAAGATCAGCGCCTGGGCGATCGACCAGCCTGACAGATAGGGCACGATCAGCCCCGCCGCGACCCTTGTCTTCGCCGCCGCTTCCATGGTCAGGGCGCCGAGAACGATACCGATAACGCCGCCGGCTGCGCTCATGAAGACGCCTTCGATGAGGATGAGCCGAAGAATCCGCCGCGGCGCCCAGCCAAGCGCCGCCAGAACACCAATCTCGAACGTCCGTTCGTTCACGGCCATCAGCAGCGTGTTGGCGACCGCAACCGAGGCCATCGCCATGACGACCAGCGAAATCGTGCGGGCGATCGCCCGAAGCAGATCGAAGATGCGGATGCTGTTGGCGAACTGCTCGGTGTCGACGACCACGAATCCCGGCGCGGCTGCAACGAGCCGGGTTCGGGCAGCGGCGATGCCGTCGGCGTCGAGCGGGCGCTTCAGTCTTACCTCGAACAAGGTAAAGGCGTCCTCCCGCGACAGGAGCTGCTGCAGCCCCTCGAGCGGAACGATGGCGCTGTTCTGGTTCAGCATGGACGAGAACGACGCGATGCCGACGATCCGATAGGGCTGGAACTGCAGCTCGACGGTATCGCCGACCCGCTTGTCCAATGCGCCGGCGATCGATTGGCCAAGGATAACCGGCCACTGGTCCCCCGGCACAGGGAGCCGCCCCGCCACGAGCGGCACGTCTTTCCACAGGAAGCTGCCGCTTGGCCAGCCGGCCATGACGATATTGGCGTCCTCGTCGGCGGTGGTGATGTTGAGGAGAACGCCCGACACCGCCTCGACATTCGGCACCGCCGAAAGCGCCGGGCCGAGCGCTCTGGGCACGGTGCTGCTCACCAAATTGAAGGTGCTGCGCTGGCTAACCACCAGATCCGCGCCGTTCTCATCGATTCCCGACGCAAATGAGCGCTGGACGCCGGCGGTCAGGCCGGTAAGCGCCACGAAGCCGGCGACCGCCAAGGCGATGCCGAGCACCGTGAGCAAAGTGCGCAGCGGACGTGCGATGAGACCGCGCAAGGGCAGGGTCAGCTCCGTCATGGGCTAGCCGATCCGCGATGCCGGTGCGGGCGCTGAGATTGCCGCCATCCGGCTGTCCGAGCGGATGCGGCCATCCGAGATCTCGACCCGGCGTCCGCACAACGCGGCCACGTCCTCGTCATGGGTCACCACGATCACTGCGGTCCCGAACTCGCGATGCGCATTGCCGATGATGTCCATGACGGATTGGCTTGTCTGCACGTCGAGGCTTCCTGTCGGCTCGTCGGCAAGAAGAAGCTTCGGACGGTTGGCCAGCGCCCGCGCAATTGCAAGGCGCTGGCGTTCGCCGCCGGAAAGCTCGGCGGGCCGCAGCGCAGCGCGATCGGCAAGACCGAAATGCGCCAGAAGTTCCAGCGCGCGAGCGCGACGCTGCTGCGCTCCGCCGAGGTTTCCCAGCAGGGCCACCTCGATGTTCTCGCGCGCCGACAAAGAGGGGAGCAGGCAGAAATTCTGGAAGACAATGCCGATCCTGCTGGCCCGGACCGCTGCCCACGCAGCGCTTCCATTGACGGCCCGCCCTTCGAACCGAACTTCGCCGCGGGTCGGCCGGTCGAGCCCGCAGACCAGGTTCAGGATCGTCGATTTGCCGCTGCCGCTGCGGCCGACAATCGCGACGGTCTCGTCATTCCCGATTGCGAGCGACACGTCGTCGACGGCGACGATGCGGCCGCCGTCAAAATCGCGGCCGACATTGCTCAATTCGACGAGGGAGGACATGGGCGCCGGCGAGGAGTCATACCCGGCCTTTCCTGAGATCGACGACAAGCGCAGGGATCGAGCCGCCATTGCCGGCGAGGATCTGGCCGATGCGGTCCCGCTGCCGCAAGGTCACCGACCCGCCGTCGACAAAGACATCGCCGATACAGAGTTGCCCGCGGCAGCGGCGGACACGCCAGTCCACGGACGTTGGGCCGCGGAGCTGCCGGCGGAATTCGCTGCGCACCAGTATGTCGCCGTTGGCCAGGGTCTTTGTGCCGAGCACGGTGAAAGTCTTGTCCTGCGTCCGTTCCAGCTTGTCGGCCAGCCCGTGTGCGATGGCATAAAGAAGCGCATCGACCACCGCGGCGCGGTCGTCCGCGCTCGCGCTGCGCCAGCGCGTCCCGAGCACGGCTTGGGCAATTCCCTTTCCGTCGAAGGCCGCTGAGATCGAGCGGAGCTGCGACTCGGCGGGCCCGCCGCGCCCGAGCACGAGCGCCGCCTGGCGCACGGTCTCAACCAGCTTGATTGCATCGCCCTGTTCGTCGGCAACCGCCGAGATCGGCGGGGCGCAGATGCTGAGCAACAGAGGGAGCAACAGCCGGGCCAAACCTGCCCAGCTTGCGTATGACAATAGGCCTGCCGTCATGATGCCATGTCATCCAATGCGCGGTTGGCTGTCAATATTGACCGTCCGGGAGGCAGCGCAGGCACATGCCCGAAATTGGAAGCGAGCGGTTCGAGGCGGGCTACGCGCGCTTTCTGCCCTTCCGTCAGGTCGGGATGGCGGTTGCGCGGCTGTTTGCCGAACGTCGCGGCGACTTGCAGCATGCGCTCCTCGCAGCCTTGGGAGAATGGCAGGCCCAGTTCGCGGTAGATCCGCTTCATCTCGCCCGTCGGATCGGCAATCAGATCCTGTAGCCTCACCTCGGCGAGGTCGGCGGCTGGAATCCGGGTTCTATCAGCCAGATAGTGCATTTCCGTCGCGAGATATTCGCTGGCGATGATCTCTTCCTGCTCGTGCTCGGGCAGCGGCGGCTGCAGGGCGAACGCACGCTGCAACTCGCGCGTCAGAACAAGGTTGGACCGGAACACCGCTTCCGGCGGACGCGAGATGTGGACAAACTTGGCGCCAGGGAACAGCTCCAAAAGGTGGCGGACGCGCGCCGTGTGGCTCGGCGACTTGAGCAGAAGTCGCCGCCCTCCGGCAACGAGCGTGAGCTTCTGCACGAAAGCGAGCTGATGTGAGCGCCAGCGGTTCAGCTCTTGCGCCGAAAGCGAGTCGAGATCCTGATACCGATTGAAGAAGGCTTGCCGGCGGGGAAGCACGGCGCGTCCCGCCAGGATCGACATTCCACCCAGATTGTTCAATGCGAAGTCGTCCTCCGCCGGCAGCCTGGCGCCAACCGGCACGACCGCGTCGAGGCGCGTCAACGGCAGCAAGGGCACGAAAAGATAGCGCAGCAGGGCCCAGCCAAGAACGAATGTCTGAGGCGCCAGGACCTGCGGCCAGCCCGGCGATCTCAGGTCCGGGTCCGCCGACAGCAGGTTCTGCAAAAAAGTCGTCCCGGAGCGGAAGTAGCCAAGAACGAACACAGGCGCGTTATCCGGTTCCATCCGGGGAGGTCGCAGCCGCAGCCATGCCCCAAGGATCACGCGCTCCGGCAGGGAGGCGATCGTGTTGATGCCCGAAATCAGGAACAGGAGCATCAGGCGCGGCCAATAAACGGGAGGCAGCCGGCCTTCCGCACGCCATAGGACCCGCAACACGGCGTCAAGAGGTGCCACACACATGAAGTGCGGATACGGCAGGTAGGGCACCAGCCAACGGGCTGCGAAAGCACGGACGCGGTGCCGCATGGCATTCGACTTCATCAGGCAGTCCGGAACATCATGGTCTCGGTGGTCAATCCCGGCCCGAACGCCATGCCGCAGCCGAGCAAGCCCGACGGCTCCTTCAGCATTTCGGCCATCGCGAACATTACGGTGGCCGACGACATGTTGCCGTATTGCCGGAGCACTTCGCGCGATGCGGCGAGCGCGGTCGGCTTCAGTTCGAGCGCACGCTCGACCGCGTCGAGCACCGAGCGGCCGCCGGGATGCACCGCCCACAAATCGATCTCCTTGGCGGGCCTGCCGCCGAGGATGGCCGGATGCTCGTTGCGCAGCGTCTCACGGACGGCACCGGGAACCTGCCCGGACAGCACCATGTCAAAGCCGTCATCGCGGATATTCCAGCTCATCAGCTCCTTGCGCTCCGCCGCCACGATCGCGTGGAAGCTTTCGAGCAGGATGCCGTGCGGCTCGGCTGTCACCAGCGAGGCCGCGCAACCGTCGCCCCATAGACAGAACGAGATCAGCTTCTCGAGCTCCGTGGCTTCCTTGAAATGCAGCGTGCACAATTCGATGTTGACAATCAGCACGCGGGCCTTCGGATCCGATCGCACGATGTGGCGCGACAGCTTCAAGGCGTTGATGGCGGCATAGCATCCCATGAAGCCGATGATGGTGCGCTCGACCGACGTCGACAGGCCGCATCGCTGCACCAGCTCGAGGTCGATGCCGGGCGCCGAAAAGCCGGTGCAGCTCGTCACGATCAAATGCGTGATCAGCGAGCGGTCGTCGTTGGCCAGAAGTCTGTCGACGGCCCTTTGCGCGAGCTCCGGTGCGGCGGCTTCGTACATCCGCATACGCATTGCGGTGCTGGCGAACGAGCCTCTGACCGAGGTGCCGTCGCGGTCGATTGCCCCGCCGCGCGGATCGTCGGCAGGCGCAAAGCAGGAATAACGATGTTCGATCCCGGCCAGAGCGACCATTCGCTCGAAGAGCGCAAGGCGCTGCGCGTCGTTTTCAAGCAGCGAGGCTCCATAGCCGAGGAAGAACCGATGCACGTCATGTTCGGGGACACACGTGGCAATGCCGTTCAGATACGCTTGAGGGGACAAAATAGCTCCGAGCATGAGCGCAATCGGGCTCATAAGGTCTGCGAATTAGAGAAGCATTCCTAAGGTAAACGCCTGCATAGAGCATTTTATTGCGCGGTGCCGATATTTCTCATTAGCAAACTGTGATATCAGCCTCCGATCTCGCATGAAGGGGACCGACTTCGCTATCCGGGTTGGGTTCAAATGCGGGTTCCGCGGCCCAGCAGCGCGCGGCCATGAAGATACGAGCGAATTCTATTTGCCGGATTGCCGGCTGAAACCTAGATTTCCGATCCATCGCATGACCGACATAGACATCCGGCATCTGGAGCCAGAACTCCTCGACGGCCTCCCGGCTGACGATCCCCGTGCGATTGCATCCCGTCGCGATCTCGTTCGCATCAATGCATTGATGTTCCAGGCCAGGATCATGGCATCGCTGATGCGGCAAAACGTGCAAAAGCCGCCGCTGCGCATCCTCGAAATAGGCGCCGGCGACGGAAAGTTCATGCTGGCGGTGGCGCGGCTGATGGCGCGCCATTGGCCCGACGTCGAGATCGTCATGGTCGACAGGATCGGCTTGATAGGCGAGGACTTGCGCAGCTCTTTCGCTGAATTGGGCTGGCGGGCGCAGCCCGTGACTGCGGATCTGTTCGATTGGACCCAGGACAGGCCCTTCGACCTTGTTTGCGCCAACCTTATCCTCCACCACTTCGACGACATGCGCCTGCAGGAGCTGTTTTCTCGGATGATGACGATGGCCCCGATGCTCGTCGCCACGGAGCCGTTGAGAGCCAAGGTGCCGCTTGTGGCGACAGGGTTTCTGCGATTGATCGGCGCCTGTGCGGTAACGCTGAATGATGCAGCGCAAAGTGTGCGCGCCGGTTTTCGTGGCACGGAACTTTCACAATTGTGGCAACTGTCAGGTGGAACGCCCGTGATGGAGGGCCGCAGAGGCCTGTTTACGCAAGGTTTTGTTGGCGCGAGCACGCTCGATACGAAATGATGCACGACGCAATTGTCATCGGTGCCGGTCCTGCCGGAAGTTCCACCGCCATTGCACTCGCCCAACATGGTTGGTCGGTGGCAATGGTGGAGAAGGTGGCATTTCCTCGCCGCAAGGTCTGCGGCGAATTCATGTCGGGCACCAGCCTTGCCTTGCTCGATCAGCTGGGCGTCGGCGAGAGCTGGCGCGCGGAAGCCGGCCCCGAGATAAGGCGCGTCGGGTTCTTTTCGGGCGATGTCTCGGCGCAGGCGCGAATGCCGAGCGCCAAGACGGGTCTCGGCCGCGCGCTCGGCCGCGATCGTCTGGACACCATCCTGCTGCAGGCTGCCGAACGTGCGGGTGTCGAGATCCTCCAGCCTTGCAAGGCAGTCGCCATCTGCCGGCGCGATGACTTGCAATTTCTGACTGTGGAATCCGACCAGCAACAGAAGCTGCTCAGCACACCCGTCATCATTGCCGCGCACGGATCATGGGAAACTGGGAAACTTCCGAGCCAACTTGAAAGAACCAGCCAACCCTCCGACCTTTTCGGCTTCAAGGCGCATTTTACCGGCGCCGCGCTGGCGCCCGATCTGATGCCGCTGCTGGTATTCCCAGGCGGATATGGCGGGATGGTAACTGCGGACAATGGTCGGGTTTCAATCTCCTGCTGTATCCGCCGCGATGTTCTATCCGGGCTGCGCCGGCGCTTTGGGAATATTGCGGCGGCGGATGCGGTGTCGCGCCACGTCCTGGCCTCGTGCCGAGGCGTGCGAACTGCGCTGGCAGGTGCCGAATTGGATGGCCCATGGCTGGCTGCGGGACCGATTCATCCGGGCATCCGGGCCGGCTACGATCAGGGCATCTTCCGTGTCGGCAACATCGCGGGCGAGTCGCATCCTGTCATCGCCGAAGGGATTTCGATGGCGCTGCAATCGGGCTGGCTGCTTGCGCGAGAACTGATCGTATCGGGCAAACGTCGCGAGGACCGCGACGCCGCCGGGCATCGCTACGAACGCGAATGGCGTCGGCAATTCTCGACCCGTCTGCGTGCCGCGGCCTTGATTGCCAAAATAGCGCTTGGGCCAGGTGGCGCGTCGGCCATGCGCGCCGTGATCAAGAATTTTCCGGCCGCTTTGACGCTTGGCGCTCGGCTGAGTGGAAAGGTCCAGCCCGTTCCAGGCTTTTGACGTCTAGTGCGTTTCACCGTGTCACGGAAACGGCGAAACGACCTATCTCTTTGTTTTTTACGCAATTCCGGACGGAAACCGCTCACACTTTTCCTGGAATTGCTCTAAATCGCAGCGACAAAACCTTTCCAAGACCCGGCATCGAAAGATCGTTTCCCGCCACGGACCGGGATAGCCGCGATCGGCTGTGACCGCCGCTCAGCTCAGCTTGTATGCGCAACCAGCCTGTTCACCGTCTCGGGGAAGAAGTCGGGCGCCGAGAGCCGCTTGCCGAACATCATGTCGTATTGGATGAGCCGGAAATCGTTGATCTTCGGATCGATCTGCTTCTGCCTCGCCCAATCCGGCGTTGCTTCGCCCACGGGCGACAGGAGCAGGTTGCGGTCGATCACCCGGTAGTGTTCGCGCAGCGCGCCGAGGAAGCCGGTGTAATAGGGGTGGCTGATGCCTGCCGTGGTCAGGATATGATAGGGCAGGAAGGCCGGGCTCACCGAGCCGATGTTCTCGACCGGACCGGAGCGGTTCGACCAGATAACCAAAGGCGTATCGTGGTGTTCGAGCGCGGCGATCGCCGGCTCCTTGCGCGGCGCGACATTGTCCTTGAGGAAGCCGGTCTCGACATAGACGGGTCCGAGCGGCGGCAGATGATCGCCGAAGAAGGCGATGATGGTCGGCCGCTGGCGGGCCTTCGCCCAGTCGATCAGGCGCTGCAGGCCGCGGTCGGCGTCAGCCGACCCCTCGGCATAGGAAAGCAGCGATTCCCGCGCCCAGGAACTGATCGGCGCGTCGATCGAATGCGTCGGGTTGTAGTAGCGGTAGGGCTCATAAGGACCGTGGTTCTGCAGGCTGACGGCGAACAGGAACACCGGATCGTCGCTGGTGTCGGCCTCGCGGATGATCTCGTCGGTCATCGCCGCGTCGGAAGCCAGCGGCCCGCGCTTTTCCATCGGCGGCAGCGTCTCTTCGGAGCGGAAGTCGTTGAAGCCGAAATCGGCATAGACGGCGCCGCGGTTCCAGAACCAGTTGGTGCCGGGATGGATGGCGCGCGCCCGGTAACCCTGGCTCTTCAGGAAGGTCGCCAGCGACGGGGTCGGGGTGCGCACATATTGCTGATAGGGGATCGAGCCGGCCGGCAGGAAGGCGTTGGAAAAGCCGGTCAGCGCCTCGAACTCAATATTGGCGGTCATGCCGCCGAACTCGGGCGAGAACATCGAGCCGGAGCGCAACGCCCTGACCGTCGGGATAGGGTCGGGCTTGATGGTGACGCCGGGCAGGTGCGTCGGATCCCAGAAGGATTCGCTCATCACCACCACGATATCCGGCTTCTCGTCCGGCATGGAAGCGGCGGCGTCGGGGCGCTGGATCGCGGCCATCGTCTTCTCGGAATAGCCGGGCGGCGCCGCGACATGCGCCATCGGCACGTTCATCGCGAAGGCCAGCGCAAAGCCGTTGGAGGCGTAGTTCTCCTTCTGGTCCCACATGATCGGGATGATCTGCAGCCGGTCGCGCGTCCACGAGAAGGTGGCGTAGTCCATGATCGAGACGAAGAAGGCGAGCAGCGGCACGGCAAGCACCAGCCGCGCCAGGCGGCCCTTGCGGCTGAGGATGGGCACTCGCCGGCGCCAGGTCCGCCAGCCGTAGACGAGCAGCGTCAGACCGCCGACGATGCCGACCGCCAGCATGACGGCCGTCCACGGGCGCTCGCGCACCAGGAGCGGCATCAGCGCCATGATCTGGCGGGCGAACAGGAAATCCGTGGGATAGAGCGGGTCGCCGAGGTAACGCGATTTCTGGTGGCCGACAAAGGCCAGCGCCAGCGTCAGCGGCGCCACGATCATCAGGCTCTGGTGGCTTCGGCCGAGTATGGCGTCCAGCCCGAGCAGCACCAGGGCGAAGACGATGATGGTGGTCCAGCCGGGCTTGAAGGGCTGCATGAAGAAATCGACTGTGCCGAAGAAATCGCCGCGTACGATCAGCTCGATCGCGAAGACGAGCAGGGCTGAGGCAAGAAGCGTCGACAGGCCGTAGCGTACGGTCGGCCAGGCTCGTCCCGGCAGATAGCCGGTGGACGGATCGTCTTCCAAAAATTGCGGCGCGGGTTTGGCCGCGCCTTTCCTGATCCTTGCCACTTTGCTTCCCCGGCCCTTGTCACGCGTCTTCCACTCGCGTCACGCCACTGTCATCGAAATGTCACGCAAAGCTAGCGCCTGTGGCGGAAATAAGAAGAGCCAGCAAACTAAACGTGAGCGGTTTTCATCAGGTGTGATCAAGTAAAAGGCCTTTTGGAACAGGCAGTCAGCAGGATTTCCGACCGAAATGCAGGCCGAAGAGACGCCTGCGGGCTTGACTTGGCTGTCCGCCTTGCGCCAGAGGCAGACAAAACCAGCCTCTGGAGAGACCTCAAAATGGCCGTCGCATTCACCTTTCCGGGACAGGGCAGCCAGGCCGTCGGCATGGGCAAGGACCTCGCCGATGCATTCCCCGAAGCGCGTCGCGTCTTCGAGGAAGTGGACGCAGCGCTCGGCGAAAAACTGTCGAAACTCATCTGGGAAGGGCCGGAAGAGACGCTGACGCTGACCGCCAATGCCCAGCCGGCGCTGATGGCGGTGTCGCTGGCGGCGATGCGCGCGCTCGAAGCGCGCGGCTTCTCGCTGAAGGACAAGGTGGCTTATGTCGCCGGCCATTCGCTCGGTGAATATTCCGCGCTTGCTGCGGCCGGCTTCGTTTCGGTCGGCGACGCGGCGCGGCTGCTTCGGACCCGCGGCAACGCCATGCAGGCGGCGGTGCCGGCCCGCGAGGGCGCCATGGCCGCGATCATCGGGCTGGAACAGGCCGACGTCGAGGCCGCTTGCGCCGAGGCAGCTCGCGAGGTCGGCAACGGCTCCGTCTGCCAGGTCGCCAACGACAATGGCGGCGGCCAGCTGGTGATCTCCGGCGCCAGGCCGGCGGTCGAGCTGGCGGCGAAGCTGTGCACCGAAAAAGGCGCCAAGCGGGCGCTGATGCTGCAGGTTTCCGCCCCCTTTCATTCGGCGCTGATGACGCCTGCCGCCGACATAATGCGCGAGGCGCTGGCCGGTGTCGCGAAATCCGCGCCGGTGGTTCCGATCGTCTCGAACGTCACCGTAACCCCGACCAGCGACCCCGATGAGATCGTCCGCCGCCTGGTCGAGCAGGTGGTCGCCCGCGTACGTTGGCGAGAGACGGTGGAATGGTTTGGCGCCAACGGCGTCGCGAGCCTCTATGAAGTCGGCGCAGGCAAGGTGCTGTCGGGCCTGGCGCGCCGCATCAACCGCGACATCGCCACCGGCGCCGTGGGCACGGCGGCGGAAGTCGAGGCCGCGCTGGCGGCTTTGGGGTGAGGCCCCGTTTTCGTCATTCTAGGGCGGAGCAAGGAGCGAAGCGACGCAGCGCAGACCCTAGAATCCATGCCGTGACTTGGAAGTGCCGCCGCGGTGCAGAATTCTGCTCCGTTGCATCCTTCGGCCAATGTCACGGCATGGATCCTCGGGTCTACGCGTCCGCTTCGCTCCCGCTCCGCCCGTGGATGACGACGGGAAGGAGGCCTTCGCCAATGTCCGACGCTTGTCTAGCGTGACTTGGACGATATGACGTATACGGAACGCGACTGCTTGCAGCCGTCTGGAAAAATGAGGTTGAAGATATGTTCGAACTGACCGGCCGGAAGGCGCTCGTCACCGGCGCATCGGGAGGCATCGGCGAGGCGATCGCCAGGGTGCTGCACAGCCAGGGCGCGATCGTCGGCCTGCACGGCACCCGTGTGGAGAAGCTGGAAGCCTTGGCGGGCGAATTGGGCGACCGCGTAAAACTGTTTCCGGCGGACCTGACGAACCGCGACGCGGTCAAGGCGCTCGGCCAGAAAGCGGAGGCCGATCTCGAGGGCGTCGACATCCTGGTCAACAATGCCGGCATCACCAAGGACGGCCTGTTCGTGCGCATGTCGGACGCCGACTGGGATTCGGTGATCGAGGTCAACCTCACCGCTGTGTTCCGGCTGACCCGCGAACTGACCCATCCGATGATGCGCCGCCGCCATGGCCGCATCATCAACATCACCTCGGTGGTCGGCGTCACCGGCAATCCCGGCCAGACCAACTACTGCGCCTCCAAGGCAGGCATGATCGGCTTTTCCAAGTCGCTGGCGCAGGAGATCGCCACCCGCAACATCACCGTCAACTGCGTCGCCCCGGGCTTCATCGAATCGGCCATGACCGACAAGCTCAACGACAAGCAGAAAGAGACGATCATGGCCGCGATCCCGACCCGGCGCATGGGCACCAGCGTTGAAGTGGCGTCCGCCGTCGCTTATCTCGCCTCCAACGAGGCGGCCTATGTCACCGGCCAGACCATTCACGTCAACGGCGGCATGGCAATGATCTGAGGCGGGGCGGGCGCCTGTGAAAACAGCCATTTCGGCTTGGACGCCCGTCATTTTTCGTGTAATGCGGCCCGCAACCCGGCGGTTCGGGCAAAAACCGGTCCTGTGGCGTTGCGTTGCCCGCAAGACCATCTTTCAGCTTGATTAGCGGCATTCCGCCCGCTAACGAAGATAGACAACCTAAGACGAGGATTGCCCCAAATGAGTGACACCGCAGAGCGCGTCAAGAAGATCGTCATCGAGCATCTCGGCGTCGATGCCGACAAGGTGACGGAGCAGGCGAGCTTCATCGACGATCTGGGCGCGGACAGCCTCGACACGGTTGAACTCGTCATGGCGTTCGAAGAAGAGTTCGGCGTCGAGATTCCGGACGATGCGGCCGAGACCATCCTCACCGTCGGCGACGCCGTCAAGTATATCGACAAGGCCTCGGCCTGAGTTCTTTCGCAGGCATAACCGGGGAGGACCTGCGATGAGGCGTGTCGTCGTCACGGGCCTTGGCCTGCTTTCGCCGTTCGGCATGGGCGTCGAGCATAGCTGGCGGGAATTGCTCTCCGGCCGCAGCGCCTGCCGGCGCGTCACCGAATTCGAGGTGGACGATCTTGCCTGCAAGATCGCCCACATCATTCCGCGCGGCGACGGCTCGAACGGCACCTTCAATCCGGAGGCTGTGCTCGAGCCGAAGGAACTGCGCAAGATCGGCGAGTTCATCCTCTACGGCATCGCGGCCGCCGACGAGGCGCTGGCCGATTCCGGCTGGAAGCCTGAGACACATGAGGACCAGTGCGCCACCGGCGTTCTGATCGGCTCCGGCATCGGCGGCATCGACGGCATCGCCGAGAACGCGATGATCCTGAAGGAACGCGGCCCGCGCCGCATCAGCCCCTTCTTCATCCCCGGACAGATCATCAATCTGGTTTCTGGCCAGGTTTCCATCCGCCACGGCCTGAAGGGCCCGAACCATGCGGTGGTCACTGCATGCTCGACCGGCGCGCACGCCATTGGCGACGCCGCCCGGCTGATCATGTGGGGCGATGCCGATGTGATGCTGGCCGGCGGCGCCGAGGCGCCGGTGACCCGGCTGTCGATTGCCGGCTTCGCGGCCTGCCGGGCGCTGTCCACCGAGCGCAATGACAGCCCCGAAACAGCGTCGCGTCCTTATGATCGCGACCGCGACGGCTTCGTCATGGGCGAGGGCGCGGGCGTCGTCGTCCTGGAAGAGCTGGAGCACGCCAAGGCCCGCGGTGCCAAGATTTATGCCGAGGTCACCGGCTATGGCCTGACCGGCGATGCCCACCATATCACCGCGCCGGCCGAAGATGGCGATGGCGCCTTCCGCTGCATGATGGCGGCGCTGAACCGGGCGAAACTCTCGCCGGCCGACGTCGACTACATCAACGCGCACGGCACCTCGACCATGGCCGATACGATCGAGCTCGGCGCCGTCGAGCGGCTGGTCGGCAATGCCGCCTCGAAGATCTCGATGTCGTCGACCAAGTCGTCGATCGGCCATCTGCTGGGCGCCGCGGGTGCCGCGGAAGCGATTTTCTCGATCCTCGCCATCCGCGACAACGTCGCGCCGGCAACCATCAATCTCGACAATCCGGAACGCGAGACGGCGATCGATCTCGTGCCGAACAAGCCGCGCCAGCGTCAGATCGATGTCGCGCTGTCGAATTCCTTCGGCTTCGGCGGCACCAACGCCTCGCTCGTGTTCCAGCGCTACAATGGCTGAAAGGCCAACGGGAGCAATCCCGGAAAGAGTGCTCAGCGCTTTCCGCCCCGGGATTGCTCAGAAAAAGACAACCAGCCGGCAGTCCCGCCACCTGCCGTCATTTTTGCCAAATTCTCCCCTAGTTTGTAGCTAGGGGATTCGTTGCAAGATCAGACGGTAGGGCGCCATGAGCACAAATCCTGGGAGCACAAATCCGGGCGGCGACGGGGATTTCGCACGGCAGGGCACAAAGGTGCCGATCATGCCGAAGACTGCGGCCGAGGCGTTGCGCCCGGAAGCCGGCACGCCGCCGCCGTCGAAGCGCTCGCGCGCTTCGCGCAGCCAGTTCGTCGTGTTCCTGAACTTCTTCCTCTCCATGGTTATCCTTGCGGTCATCGCCTCGGGTGCCGCGCTCTATTTCGGCATGCAGGCTTTCGTCGAGCCCGGCCCGTCCACCAATGGCGACACCTTCATGATCAAGCCGAACACCGGCGTGCAGGAGATCGCCGACCAGCTGGAACGCCGCAGCCTGATCAGCGATGCCCGCATCTTCCGGCTCGGCGTGCGCGCCACGGGCAATGAGTCGGCGCTCAAGGCCGGCGAATATGCCATCAAGCCGCGCGCCTCGATGCGCGACATCATGGAGCTCTTCAAGAGCGGCAAGTCGGTGATGTACTCGCTTACCATTCCTGAAGGGCTGACGGTCGAGCAGGCGCTGCAGCGCGTCGCCGATCAGGAGGCGCTCACCGGCGACATGCCGCCGACCTTGCCGCCGGAAGGTACCATCGCCACCGACACGCTGCGCTTCACCCGCGGCGCCACCAGGCAGCAAATGGTCGACAAGCTGGTTGCCGACCAGAAGAAGCTGGTCGAGGATGTCTGGTCGCATCGCGCGGCCGACCTGCCGATCGCCAACATCGACGACTTCGTCACGCTCGCCTCGATCGTCGAGAAGGAAACGGGCAGGAGCGACGAGCGCTCCCGCGTCGCCGCGGTGTTCCTCAACCGCCTGGCCAAGGGCATGCGGCTGCAATCCGACCCGACCATCATCTACGGCCTGTTCGGCGGCAAGGGAAAGCCGGCGGACCGGCCGATCTACCAGTCCGACCTCGACAAGCAGACGCCCTACAACACCTACATGATCAAGGGCCTGCCGCCGACGCCGATCGCCAATCCGGGCCGAGCGGCGCTTGAAGCGGTCGCCAATCCGTCCAAGACCGACGACCTCTATTTCGTCGCTGACGGCAATGGCGGCCATGTCTTTGCAGCGACGCTGGAAGAGCACAACCAGAACGTCGCCCGTTACCGGGCGCTGCAGAAGAAGCAGGCTGATGCCGCCGCCAAGGCCTCGGGCCAGACGACGGCGCCGGCAGCCCCCGATGGCAACGCCGACAGCAGCGACGCCGGGGCCAATGGCGAGAATGGCGACGCCGGCGGCGACGACGCGCAATAGGCGCAATGCATGTCGCCCAAAAGTGCGCAGCGGTTTTGGGAAGACGACATGCATCGAAACTCATTGCATGTCGCCCAAAAGTGCGCAGCGGTTTTGGGAAGACGACATGCATCGGAACTCACTGCATGTCGCCCAAAAGTGCGCCAGCGGTTTTGGGAAACGACATGCACTACGCAGAAGAACGCGTCCTTTGACGCGAGGCCATATTCATGTTTTGAGGGGACGCCGGCCGATCGTCCGGCGATTTTTGGGCGCGCAGCGCTGGGCAACGCATGCCTTGGCTGCGACAGGGGGACGACAGGGCAATGAGCCTGCAAAGCATGACCGGTTTTGCGCGGTGCGCCGCTGAAAGCGAGGGCACCTCGATAGCCTGGGAGGTGAAATCGGTGAACGGCAAGAGCGCCGAGGTGAGGCTGAGATTGCCGCAGGGTTTCGACCGGCTGGAGACGGCCGTCCGGCAGACCGTTCAGAAGCGTTTCGCGCGCGGCAATTTCCAGGCGACGTTGACCGTCGGCCGCGCCGCCGCAAGGCAAATCCAGCCGGTGGTCAACGAGGCGTTCCTCAAGGACCTGGCAGGGCTGGCCAGGCGTTTGCAGGAGCAGTTCGGCACCGAGCCCGCCACGGCCGACGGCCTGCTCTCCCTGCGCGGTGTGCTCGACATTCCCGAAGCCGTGGAGACGGAGGAGGAGCGGGCCGCTCTCGACGCCGCGATTCTGTCTGCGCTCGAGATGGCGCTCGCCGGGCTGGAGCAGGCGCGCCGCAGCGAGGGCGCGGCGCTGGGCGCGCTTCTTGCCGGCCATGTCGACATCATCGAGACGCTGACGCTGAAGGCCGAGGCCGACCCGTCGCGCGAGCCCGCGGCAATCCGCGAGCGTATCGCCGAGCAGGTGCGCCTCTTGACGGATGCTTCGGCCAATCTCGACGCCATCCGGCTGCATCAAGAAGCGGCCTTCCTCGCCAGCAAGGCCGACATCCGCGAGGAGATCGACAGGCTGAAGACGCATGTCGCTTCGGCGCGCGCGCTGCTCAAAAGCGGCGCCGCCGTTGGCCGCAAGCTCGATTTTCTGGCACAGGAATTCAATCGCGAATCGAATACCTTATGCTCCAAGTCGAACGCTGCCGCGGTTACCGCGATCGGGCTGGAGCTCAAGGCGGTGGTCGACCAGTTTCGCGAGCAGGTCCAGAATCTGGAGTGACGGGATGGTTGCCAAGGAGCCGACGGCCGCCAGGGATCTGGGGTCCCGCATCCGCCGCCGCGGATTGATGCTGGTGCTGTCGTCGCCGTCGGGCGCCGGCAAGTCGACCATCGCGCGCAATCTTCTCGAAAGCGATGGAAGTCTCGAGCTTTCGGTCTCCGTCACGACAAGGCCGCGCCGCGGCTCGGAGATCGAAGGCGTCCACTATCACTTCCGCACCATGCGCGAGTTCGAGCGGCTGCGCGATTCCGATGCGCTGCTGGAATGGGCCGAAGTGCACGGCAATTGCTATGCCACGCCGCGCGAGCCGGCCGAAATCGCGCTGGCCGAAGGCCGCGACATGCTGTTCGATATCGACTGGCAGGGCGCCCAGCAGCTCAAGGAGAAGATGCGCGCCGACATCGTCTCGATCTTCATCCTGCCGCCGTCGATGAAGGAATTGAAGGCGCGCCTGAAGCGCCGCGCCGAGGACCAGGAATCGGTCATCGAGACCAGGCTGAAGAACGCCCGCCTCGAGATCGAGCATTGGAAGGAATACGATTTCGTCATCGTCAACGACGATCTCGACCGCGCCTTCGCCGAGGTCCGCGCCATCGTCACGGCGGAGCGGCTTCGCCGAGACAGGCGGCCTGGGCTGTTCGACTTCATTTCGGGATTGCTGGACGAGAAGACGGGGTGATCTTTCCTTCTCGCCGCTTACGGGGGGAAGGTGGCCGAAGGGTCGGATGAGGGGCAGCGCCGGCCTGCGGCGGTACAAAAAGCAAAAGTGAACCAGACCTCTATTTGCGACCCGTTGCCGCCCGTTTCTCGGCAAAAGCGCCTCAGCTTGATCGTGCGCGGCCGTTTTCGGGCAATTCGCCGCGTCACGAACTGATCCCGTCGATCAGAATGAGGTTGCGGCTAAGCGCAGCGTCGCGAACCTCAAGTGCGGCCGCGTAATCGCCGGAGCGATACCAGCGCCGCGCGGTCTCGATGTCGGGAAACTCGACGACGATGAGCGGCCCGGGTTTCCAACTCCCCTCCAGTGTCTCCACCTCGCCGCCACGAACGAGATAGCGTCCGCCATGCGCGGCGATGGAGGCCGCGGCGCGAGTTCGGTAGGTTTCGAACGCCTCCCTGTCGCGGATAGTGACATCGGAAATGACATAGGCAGGCATTGCAGGCTCCGGCTGGTTTCGCCTGACTATCTATGGCGCCGGGTTCTGGATTCCAGTGACGCTGGCGGTCAAACCGCGTTCGTCAACCTTACGAATTCCTCGACGCTGAGCGTCTCCGCCCGCCGCGTCGGGTCAATGCCGGCCCGCGTCAGCAACGCCTCGCCGCCAAGGCTCTTCACGCTTTGCCTGAGCATCTTGCGGCGCTGGCCGAAGGCGGCCTCGGTGACGCGGCCCAGCTTTCTGGCGTCCACGGGCAGGGGAGATAAGCGCGGCACCAGATGCACCACCGATGAGGTGACCTTCGGCGGCGGCGTGAATGCCTGCGGCGGCACGTCGAAGGCGATCTTCGCCTCGGTGCGCCAGCCGGCCAGGATGCCGAGCCGGCCATAGGCGTCGCTGTCCGGGACCGCTGTGATGCGCTCCGCCACCTCGCGCTGGAACATCAGCGTCATCGATTGGTAGAAGGGCGGCCAATCGGCCACCGTCAGCCAGCGGATCAGAAGCTCGGTGCCGATATTGTAGGGCAGGTTGGCAACGATCTTCACCGGCCCGCCGTTCGCCGCGCCGGCAAGCGCGGCAAAATCCGTCTTCAACGCATCGCCGGGAATGACCTCCAGGCGACCGGGATAGTGGCTGGAGACCTCGGCCAGCGCTTCGAGGCAGCGCTCGTCGCGCTCGATGGCGATCACGCGCCGCGCGCCGTTGAAGAGAAGCGCCCGCGTCAATCCGCCCGGGCCTGGGCCGACCTCGATCACCGTCGCCTCGCCGAGATCGCCGGCGGCGCGCGCGATCTTGCCGGTCAGGTTGAGGTCGAGCAGAAAATTCTGCCCGAGTGCCTTCTTGGCCTGCAGGCCATGCCGCTCGATCACCTCGCGCAACGGCGGCAACCCGTCGATTGTGGTGCGCCCGCTCAATGGATCCTCACGCGGCGGTGGCCTGCCGTCCGCTGTCGGCCAGCCGGCGCGCCAGCCTTAGCGCGGCGATCAGGCTGTCGGCGCGCGCGATACCCTTGCCGGCAATGTCGAAAGCGGTGCCGTGATCGGGCGAGGTTCGGACAAAGGGCAGGCCCAGCGTCACGTTCACCGCCTCGTCGAAGGCTAAAGTCTTGGCCGGGATCAGCGCCTGGTCGTGATACATGCAGAGCGCCGCGTCATAGGAAGCGCGCGCGCGCGGATGAAACATCGTGTCGGCCGGCAGCGGTCCGATCGCGTCGATCCCTTCCGCTTTGAGCATCTCGACGGCCGGGGTCACGATCGCAGCATCCTCCAGGCCCATGGCGCCGCCTTCGCCGGCATGCGGGTTGAGTCCGGCGATCGCAAGCTTCGGCCGCGCAATGCCGAAGCGGGCCTCGAGATCGGCGGCGGTGATGCGCGCGGTCGTGACGATCAGCTCCGTCGTGAGCAGCTTCGGCACTTCGGCCAAAGCGATGTGGATGGTCACCGGAACGGTGCGCAGATCGGGTCCCGCCAGCAACATCACCGGCGTCACATCCCTGCCGGTGTGGCGCGAAGCCAGGTGTGCCAGATATTCAGTGTGGCCGGGAAAGCCAAATCCGGCATCATAAAGCGGCTTCTTGGAGATCGGGCAGGTGACTATCGCCGCGGCGTGGCCGGCGAGACAGTCGGCGACGGCGCGGTCGATGGCCTCGATGGTGCCGGCGGCGTTGGCCGGGTTCGGCTGTCCCGGGCTGTCGAAATGACGCGCATCGAGCGGAACGACAGGCAGAGCCCGGGCAAAGTGGTGCGCCGCCTGTCCGGGCAAGGTCTCGGCGATCGTCACATTCGCGCCGACCAGGCGGGCGCGGGCTTCGATCAAAGCGGGGTCGGCAAGCAGATAGAAGGGCGGCACACCGGCGCTGTCGCCAGCTTGCCAGGCGGCGATGGCGATCTCGGGCCCGATGCCCGAGGGATCGCCGACACTGAGCGCCAGCGGCGCGTGGGTCTTCTGCGTGCTCATGCGGTCGGCTGGCTGCGGCATCGCACGCTTGTCGCTCAGAGCATGATGCCGAAAAGTGTGCAGCGGCTTTCGGACGACATCATGCTCTATCTCTTTGATTTAGAGGCGGATTCAGATTTCAGGTCGACTCGACCTGAAATCATCCGGCTCTAGCGTTCGACGATCTTGGCCTTCTGGCGCAGCTCGGCGACATATTTCTTGCTGAGCTCGTCGGCGTCCTTGTCGTTGCTGCCTTCGGCCTGGAACACCATCTGCGCGGCCTTGTCGTCGGAAACCTCGCGCGAGGAGCAGATGCCGATGAACTCGACGCCACGCTCGGTCTCGCGCGTCGGCGTCGCGGCGCCGACCTTGGTCGCCTTGATCTGCTCGGCCCAGTCGGACGGCAATTGCGGCGCCAGCACGCGGCCGAGGTCGCGCACGGTGACGTCGATCAGGCCCTTGGCGAATTCCCGCGTAGTGTTGCAGCCGCTGAAGCGGGCGCGCATGGCGTCGGCCTCGCGCTTGCGCTTGGCGAGCGTGCCGGCGCGCTCCGATGCCGGAACCACGAAGATCACCTGCTGCAGCATGTATTCCGTCGCGGTCGGCTTGGCGCCGCCCTTGTCCAGCATGCGCCGCACGGCGTCCTGCTCGGTCACCGAGCCGCCTTCGCCGGAGCGGTAGCGCGAGCTGAGCGCCTGGTTCCAGGCCATCTGGGCACGGATGAATTCCTTGAAATGTTCCTTGGTGACGCCCGACTGCGCCATGATCGCGTCGAGTTTCGCCAGTGGCATCTTGTTGCCCGAGGCAAAGCGCTGGTAGGCGGCGTCGACCTGCTGGTCGGTGATGTGGATGCCGAGCCGCTTGGCCTCGGCCAGGCGCAGCGTCTGGTCGATCATCTCCTGCGCGGCATCGCCCTTCTTGTGCTGCAGCTTGAAGAAGGCGGCGCGGTGCGCGATGTCGCCGGTGGTGATCGGCATGTTGTTGACGACATACTTGATCTCAGCGGCGAAAGCAGGCCGTACGACAGCCGTGACCGAAATGGAGGCCGCCACCAGAAGCGCGAATCCCGCTGAAAACAGGTATTTCCTCATCTTACCTTCCTAATTTTTCCCCATCTCGAGTTTCCCGCCATCGCGGCGCCGCGCGTCCTCCGAACGCCTGCCGGATGCAGTCGACCCCATGCCCATCTTATGCGGCGAAACGATGTCGCCGGCGCATGGCCCTGGGAAACGCGCCCATTTTCGAAGGAACACGCTCCAAATCAAGACCAAAGCCCATCAGCGCCCCAGCCGGCGCACGGCTCGGAGACCGCGCGCCCGCCGCTTGATCACTGGATGGTATCGACCGCGCTTGTTGACGAACCGAAATCGCCGAGCGTGCGGAACGACAGGTTGAAACCGATGTTCTGCGACACTTCCTTGGTGACGGTGTCGCGCGTCTGCGAATACGTCATGATGTAAGTGAAGCAGCTATCGTTGTAGGCGAAGCCGACGCCGTCCTTGACTAGCACATTTGTCTCGATGTCGTAGGTGCCGGTGCCGAACAGCCGCCAGTTCTGCGCCAGATGGGTCGAAGCGCCGAGCGTGAGCTCGTGGCGGTCGGTGGTGAAGCCGTAGAGCGGCTGCGCCTCGATGAAGGCATATTTGGCGCTGAGCGATATCGGCAGGCTGGAATAGGCGGCCTTCACTTCGGCGCGCCTCACCTCGAATGTCTGCTCGTCGAAACGCCCGCTCAGCGAACCGGAGAAGCCGCTCGGGCTGTTGAAGCCGACAAGGCCGACATAATCCGAGGTCTGCTTGTCCAGGCCGGACTCGGCCCCGACATTGACGAGGTCGGGCGCGGCAAAGGAGTTTTCGCCCGCGAGCTGGTATGACTGGCCGAAAATTGCGTTCGTGGCCCAGCCATTGTCATAGGCGCCTGAATACCGGAAGCCGACATTGGCGCGCGTGCCGCCTTCTATGCGGTCATAGCCCGAGAATTTGTCACGTTCGAACAGCGTGGTGGCGTCGAAGACGAAGCTCTGCGCGTCTTCGTTCGGGACGGCCAGCCCGCCGACATATTGCTCGTTCGGGCGCACGAAGACCTGCGCCGTCGGCTCCAGGACATGGCTGGAGTTCGCCATAGAGAACAGGAGCGGCCAACGCGCCTCGAGGCCGAGAGTGGCCATGTAGCGGGCAAGCGAGGAACGCATGTCATCGTCCTCGCCGAGATTCGTCCCCATCTGGTTGACGGCGGCGAGCGAAGCCGAATTGGCGTTGACGTAACCGGCATCGCCGCGGAAGGCGAGCAGCGGCGTCAGTTGCAGACCGCCATCCGTGGTGAAGGTGCGCTTCCACTCGGCTTCCGCCGTCAACCGGCTCGACTCGCCTTCGATGCCGCGCACATTGTTGATGGAAGTGCTGTCGATCGGATTGGCCAGCACAGCATCCAGCCGGTTGCGGCTGATCACGCGTGTATTGACGTTGAATGACAACTGGCCGCCGGCCACCGACGTGTCGGGAATATAGGCGTAGTCGAGCGACGGCAGCACCCAGGGCTGCTTGGCCGAGCGCGCCGTCAGGTCGCTGGAGAGCGTGTCTTCCTGCACCTCGAAGCGCATCGCGCGAACGTCGAAATAATTGCGGTCGCTCAAGCCCGTCAGGTAGATCGACGACTGGTGGACGAGGTCGTTGTAGCCTTCGATGTTGTAGGTGCGCGAGAAATTCTTGTCGGTCTGCAGCAGCACGTCCCAGCCGAAGTCCCAGCGCTCGTTGATGGCGAATTGGCCCTTGGTGCCCATCATGCCGCGGAACTTGTTCGGGTCGTTGGCAGGCCCCGAATTCACATTATGGCCGGCGGAATCGACAAATGCGCCGGGATCCTGCTGATTGATGCCGGCAATCTTCAGCGTGTACTGGCCGTTGTTGAAGCGCTGGCGCCACTCGGCCTCGCCGAGGAAACCCTGCTTGGTATAGCCGCTGCCGGTGACGGTCAGGTCATAGGTCGGAGACAGAGCGAAATAATAAGGGACTTTGATGCCGACGCCGAGATGGTTGTTGTAGACGATGCCGGGGATAAGGAAGCCGCTCTTGCGCTTCACCGTCGGGTCGGCGATCTCGAAGGCCGGCAGATAGGCGAGCGGGAAGCCGAAGAACTCGAAATTCGAGTTTTCGAAGCGGACCGTCTTCTTCTCGCCGTTCCAGATGATCTTTCGCGCCTTGATGCGCCAGGTCGGCGCTTTGTCCGGCTTGTCTTCGCAAGGCTCGCAGGCGGTGTAGACGCCGTTGTGGAAGGTGGTGAGCACGCCGCCCATGCGCTCCGCGCTCTCGGCGGCGAAATAGGCCTTGTCCACCGTCTCGACGCGCAGCGCGTTGAGAAAGCCGTCGGCGAAGTCGTCGGTGATGTCGATATGGTCGGAATTGACCTTGGTGCCGTCGCTGTTGATCAACTCGACGGCGCCGCTGGCGACGAGGCGCTTGGTGTCGCGGTTATACACCACGCGCTGGGCGACCAGCTTGTTGCCGCCATAGTCGATCTGCACGCCGCCGACGGCCGTCACCGTGTGCGTGTCGTTGTCATAGACAAGCGTGTCGGCGGCCAGCAGCATCTGGGTGCCGGAAGGGACGGACTTGGCAGTGATCTGCTGCGCCAGCGCGGCTGCCGTCGGCACCGCGCAAGCGAACAGACACGCCAAGGCAGTCGCCCCATAGAGGCGTGCCAAACCGGCCTGCCTATGGCTGCGCAAAACCGCCTCCCTCACTAGCCGTCTTCCTTGTATAGCAGAAACGTCACCCCAAAGAACATAGCCACGACAACCGGAACCCATGCAGCCACCACAGTAGGCACGAATCCGGCTACACCGAATGCCTTGACCAGTACCGAAACGACATAAAGCAGAAAGCCGGCCACGACGCCACCCAGAATCATCGTTGCCGACTGTCCCATTCGCGCAAATCGCATTGAAACCGTTGCAGCAATCAGCGTCATGGCGACGAGAAGGAACGGCAAGGCAACCAGCGAATCAAACTGCATGGCGAAGGCATTCGCCTTGAGTCCGAAGGACCGGGCAACCTCGATCTTGCGCGGCAGCTCGTAGAAGGGGATGGTTTCCGGGCGCGCCAGGCGCTCCTGCACGAATTCCGGCTTGAGATTGGTCGGCACCCTGTCGGACGCCAGCGCCTGGATATTGCCCCCCTTGAAGACCTTTACGTCCTGCAAGTCCCAATAGCCGTCGCGCAGGAAGGCCTTGGCTGCATCCTTGCGTTCGGCGATGTTGCCCTGCGGGTCGAGGATGAAAAACACCGCGTCCGCCATCTCCAGCCCCTGATTGAGGATGGCGCGGGCGCCGATGATGGTGTCGCCCGATTCGGTCTTTTGCCTGAGCCACGGCGTGACGTTGGTCGTGACGGCGTTCGACTTGCCGGCCCTGAGGTCGTTCTCCATCTGCTCGGACCAGGAAAAGCCATGCGCGGCGATCGGATTGATCACCGCGACCGACAGCACGCCGAACATCAGCGCGCCGACGCAGCACGGAAACAGGAACTGCCAGGCCGAGACGCCGGCCGAGCGGGCGATCACCAGCTCGTAACGGCGGTTGAGCGACACCAGCGTTGCCATTGCCGAGAACAGTCCGACGAACGGCACCGTCTGCAGCATGATCATCGGCATCCTGAGCGCCGAAATGGCGAAGGCTGTGCCGTAGGTGAAGCCGGGCAGCCCGGTCGTGCGGCCGGAAAGCTCGGTAAAGTCGATCAGGAACACCAGCGCCAGCAGGCCGAGGAAGAACCAGAAGGTGATCGAGACGTAACGGAAAAAGAAATAGCGGCCCAGCGTCCAGCCCATGGTCAGGCTCCCTGGCCGGAAGTGCGCCGGACGAGCCAGAGCTTGAATGTTGTCCAGTTGTCGCCGGCTCGCTTGGCGAGGCCCGTCAGCCAGTCTGCCCAACTGACCGGCAATTCCATGGTGCGCGACGATACGATGAACCAGATCGAAACCGCGGAGGCGATGAGCGGTATAGCGTAGAGCAGGTAGACATAGTACCAGACCCTGTCGGCCTTGCCTGCGGCGAAGAAGCCCAGCCATCGCACGAAAAGCGCGATCGCGATTGCCGTGATCAGCGGATTGATGCGCGCCTCCCGGTGCGAGCGCGCGTCGCCCGCAACGGCAAGCGCGATCAGCGCGAACACCAGCGAATAGGACCATTCGGCGAGACGCTGATTGAGCTCCGCCCGGTAGCTGCCCGGTTCTCGCTGGAACATCTTGTCGTTGGGATCCGGGCTGAGCAGATATTGCGTCGTGCGGTCCTTGGGCAAAAGCGTGATGTCGTTCGCCGCCGACATGAACGCCGACATGTCGAAGGCATAGGAGGTGAAGCGGATGACGGAGAGGTCGCCGGTCACCGATTTGCGGTTGATGACGCCGTCATTCATCATCAGCACCTTCTCGTCGCCCTTTTCGACGATGCTGCCGGTCTTGGCGTAGTAGGTCAGGCTGGCGCCTTCCTCGCGTGAATCGGCCACGAAGATGCCGCCGAGCCGGTTGCCGGGAAGCCGCTCGCCAACCTGCAGGAACAGGCCTTCGTCGATCTTGCGGAACGTGCCTTCCTGGATGATCAGCGACAGAAGGTCGGCGCGCGATGCTGCCACCAGCTGGCGGTTCTTCTGCCTGGCATAGGGATCGATGGCGTTGTCGACGATGAAGGAAAACGCGCAAGCCGCTATCGCGAGCAGCAGGATCGGCCGCGCGATCGTCCAGCGTGAGGCGCCGGCGGCGCCGAGCACGGCGAGTTCCGAATCGGTGTTCATGGCGCTCAGCGTCTGCGCCACCGCCACCACCAGGGCGAACGGCACCACGATCGGGATGATCGAGGGGATGATGAGTGCCGCGACTTCGAAGAAAGTCAGCGCCGACTGGCCATTGTCGGTGACAAGGTCGATCTTGGCCAGCACCTGCGTGGTCCACACGATCGCCAGCGTCCAGACCAGCGCCGCGAGGAACATCGTCAGCGCGCGGCGCATGATGTAGCGTTCAACGACCTTCATGAAGGCTTTTCTCGATTTTGCCGAACGGCATCATGCCCGCCGACAAGGTAGTGATCCGGCGGCGCCCGCACAACTGCGTCATGGGCGGCTCGCTCCGGTTTGTCGCCCCACGCCACGTGCCCCGGCGTGGCGGAGTCTCCGCGCCAATGAATAAGAAATGCAAAACATCGATGGTTAACAGCAGGTTGCGGCAGCAAGCTAAGGCCGTGCCGAGGCGAATCCTTTGTCTATGGTGGCGCCGATATAGACCGCGATTTCGGCCAAAGTCTTGCCAAATGGCGGAAAACGACCAAATGTCGCGCACTCTTGCCAAACCTCTCGCCCGTTGAAAATTACCTTTGCCGGCACCCTACGGCCATCCCCGAAAGCAGGACCTGATGACGTCGAGACCATCCATTTCCTTCGCCAAATTCGCCGCGCCCAAAAAGGGCAGCGTCTTCGTCTTCGCGGCCGATGATGGCGGGCTCGGCGAGGCGGCGAAGGCCTGCGATCCGGCTGGTGCATTGGCTCGCGCCTTTCCGGTCGCCGATTTCTCCGGCAAATTCGCAAGCTCGGCCGAGGTGCTGGCCCCGGAAGGAACGCCGGTCGACCGGCTGGTGGCGGTCGGCGCCGGCAAGGTCTCGAGCCTCGACGACTATGCCTGGCTGAAGCTCGGTGGCGCCGTTGCCGCTTCGCTGCGCAAAGCGACCGAGGTGGCCGTCATCCTCGATCTGCCGGAGTATCAGCCCGACGGTCGCCAGGCGGCGAGCCTTGCCGCCGGCATCCTGCTGCGCAGCTATTCCTTCGACAAATACAAGACCAGGAAAGACAAGGAAGACGGCCAATCCGACACGAAGTCGGGCAAGCCCGCCAGGGTAACCGTTCACTGCGCCGATCCCGCTGCCGCGAAAAAGGCTTTCGCCGGCGAGGAAGCGGTGGTCGACGGCGTGCTGCTTGCGCGCGATCTGGTCAACGAGCCGGCCAATGCGCTTGGGCCCGTCGAATTCGCCGAGCGCGTCAAGGCGCTGGAACAGCTCGGCGTCGAGGTCGAGATCCTTGCCGAAAAGGAGATGAAGAAGCTCGGCATGGGCTCGCTGCTCGGCGTCGCGCAAGGCTCGCCGCGCGGCGCGCGCCTGGCGGTGATGCGCTGGAACGGCGGCAAGGCCAAGGACGCGCCGCTCGCCTTCATCGGCAAGGGTGTCACCTTCGACACCGGCGGCAATTCGATGAAGCCGGCCTCGGGCATGGAGGACATGAAGGGCGACATGGGTGGCGCCGCCGCCGTCACCGGCCTTATGCGTGCGCTCGCTGCGCGCAAGGCGAAGGCCAATGTGGTCGGCGTCATCGGCCTTGTCGAGAACGCCGTCGACGGCCATGCCCAGCGTCCCGGCGACATCGTCACCTCGATGTCGGGCCAGACGATCGAGGTGCTCAACACCGATGCGGAAGGCCGCCTCGTTCTGGCCGATGCGCTCTGGTATGCCAACGACCGTTTCAAGCCGAAATTCATGATCAACCTGGCGACGCTTACCGGCGCCGTCATGGTGGCGCTAGGCCAGCACTATGCCGGCCTTTTCTCCAACAATGACGAGCTTGCCGGCCGGCTTTTCGGCGCCGGGCAGGCATCGCAGGAGCGGCTGTGGCGCATGCCGCTCGGGCCTGAATACGACAAGCTGATCGATTCCAAGAACGCCGACATGAAGAACATCGGCGGCCGCTATGGCGGCGCCATCATCGCCGCGCAGTTCCTGCAGCGCTTTGTCAAGGACACGCCCTGGGCGCATCTCGACATCGCCGGCACCGCGATGGGCGCGCCGTCGAGCGAGATAAACCAGTCCTGGGGCTCGGGCTTTGGCGTGCGCTTGCTCGACCGCCTGGTCCGCGATCACTATGAGGGTTAGGTTTCCGGGATGACCGACATCCTGTTCTACCATTTGACCGAATCGACGCTCGAGGAGGCGCTGCCGGGCCTGCTCGAACGCAGCGTCGAGCGCGGATGGCGCGCGGTGGTGCAGACCGGCACGGAAGATCGCCGCGACGCGCTCGACCAGCATCTGTGGATTTTTCGCGACGATTCCTTCCTGGCGCATGCCACCGACCGCGAAGCCTATCCGGCCGAGCAGCCGATCCTGCTCACCACGGGCGAGGGCAACCAGAATGCCGCGCAGATCCGTTTTCTGGTCGACGGCGCGACGCCTCCCGACTTGTCCGGCTACGAGCGCGCCGTCTTCCTGTTCGACGGCCATGACGCGGCACAGCTCGAAGCCGCCCGCGGCCACTGGAAGACGATGAAGGAAGCCGGCCACGCCGTGACCTACTGGCAGCAGACGCAGGACCGACGCTGGGAACGCAAGGCTTAGCTCGCAAGTCCGGCACTATCCTGAAGATGCCGCCACAGCGCCTCGGCCACAGGTCCGTGCGGCTTGTCGCGTCGCCGCACCGCGGCGACGGTTTCGGTGCGGCCGGGAATATGCCGGCCGGCAATCGAGAGCAGCCGTCCGTCGCGCAAGTCGTCCTCGATCAACCAGTCGGGCAGGTGGCCCCAGGCAAGCCCGTGCAGGATCAACTCCTTCTTCATCATATGGTCGGGCACCGAGCAGGAGTGTGCGCCGTCGATGACGAAGAAGTTTTCTGGTGAAGGACGCCGCGCCGTGTCGCGGATCACACATTGGGTGAAGGGCCGCATCGCTTCTGGCGTGACGTCATTCCCCGGGTCGAACGGCAGGAAGCCCGGCGCCACCACCGGCACGAAGGCGACTTCGCACAGGTTGATTCTCTCGAGATGCGGATCGGACGGGTTGGCGCGGTGGAAGACGAGGTCCGCTTCGCCGTCCATCAATCGCTCGACCGGCCCGCCGATCGCTTCATAGTCGAGATGCAGGCGCGTGCGCGGCCGCTCGGCGAAGAAGCAGCTGAGCAGGCCGAGTATTCTGGGCCGAGGGCAGACGTCGCCCATGACGAGGCGCAGCATGGTTTCCTCGCCGCTCGCCAGCTGGCCCGCATAGGTCCGAAGATGCTCGAATTCGCGGATCGTCAGTTGCGCCCGCGCATGGAACAGGCGGCCCTCGTCGGTCAAGCTCACCCGGTAGCCGCTGCGATCCAGCAGCCTCAGGCCAAGTTGCTCTTCGAGCCGGGCGACGGCTGCGAACACCGAGGGATGCGTCCGGTGCAAGGCCTGGGCTGCGGCCTGGAAGCTGCCTCGGCGAGCGACCGCGTCGAAACATCTGAGATCGTGAAGTTTCACGCCATCCATAGTCGAAAAGTCCTACAAAGATTGTCGCATCATAGTAATTTTCTTCGATAGTTACGATGCCTACTTTGCCTCATCGAAAGCCTTCCAAAAGCGCCGAAAGGATGAGGATCCAAAATGACCGACACGCTGCACTTCACTGCGGGCGATGGCGCCCGCATCGGCTATAGGCTGGACGGTCCGGAAGACCGTCCGGTGCTGATGCTCTCCAACTCCATCGCCACGACGTTCCACATGTGGGATGGCCAGGTTCCGGAATTTGCCAAATCCTTCCGCGTGCTGCGCTATGATTTTCGCGGCCATGGCGGCTCCGACGCGCCGGCCGGCGCCTATTCGCTCGACCGTCTCGGCCGCGACGTGTTGGAACTGCTCGATTTCCTCGGGCTTGCCCGCGTGCATTTCCTCGGCCTGTCGCTGGGCGGTTTCGTGGGCCAGTGGCTGGGCATCCATGCGCCGGAGCGCATCGAGCGCCTGATCCTCTCCAACACCTCGCCACATCTCGGGCCGGCATCCTATTTCGACGAGCAGATACGCAACGTGCTTGCGGCCGACGACCTGTCGGCGACGGCGGACATGTTCATGCGAAACTGGTTCCCTGCCTCCATGCTTGCCGGTCAAAACAAGACAGTCGAGCCATTCCACGCCGCGATCCTCGCCATGTCGCCGCAAGGCTTGGCGGGATGCTTCGCCGCGGTCCGCGACGCCGATCTGCGCCGCCCGATTTCCCTCATCGCCGCGCCGACGCTGGTCATCGGCGGCGAGGACGACAAGGTGACGCTGGCAAGCCACAGCGAGGCGATCGCGGCGGCGATCCCCGGCGCGGAACTCCTGCTTTTGCCCGGCGTCCACCTGCTCAATGTCGAGCGTCCAGCGGAGTTCATGGAGGCGGTGACGGGTTTCCTCCGGAAGCGATGACCTGGCAGTGCCGCACGAGCGTGGAAACGTCGCTATCGATCGCTTTTTGCGCTAGATAAGGGCCAAGCTCATGTGGCGGGGGGAGAATGCGGATCAGGATCGTCGGAACCGGCAGGGCGGTACCGGCTGAGCGCGTCACGACGTGGACGCTGGAGAAGCGGCTTGGCCTCGGCGAGGGCGCGCTCGAAACCGCGACCGGCGTCGTCGAGCGCTATGTCTGCGAGGGCGAATCGCAAATCGATCTAGCTTGCGCCGCGGCGACGCTGGCGCTTGAGGATGCCGGCCTCGATCCCGGCGCCGTCGACCTGATCATCGGCGGCTGCGGCGTGCCTTATCAGCCGCTGCCGGCGACCGCGCCCTTGGTCATGCAGCGCCTTGGGCTGGCCGACGGCTCGGCTGCCGCCTTCGACGTCAACAGCACATGCCTGGGCTTCCTCACCGCCTTCGAGACCGCGGGCCGCATGATCGAGGCCGGGCAATGCGAGACGGCGCTGGTGTTTTCCTCCGAGATCGCCTCGCGCGCCTTGCCGTGGCAGGATGCGCCCGAGATCGCCGCGCTCTTCGGCGACGGCGCCGCGGCCGCCGTGCTGCGCAAAGGCGGCCAAGGCGAGGGCAGGGTGGCGGCCAGCCTGATGCGCACTTATCCGTCGGGCTGGGAAGCCTGCGGCATCGGTTCGGGCGGCACGCGCTTCGATTTCCGCAAGGAGCAGGAAGCGTTCGCCGCGCACAGCCTGTTCCACATGGACGGCAAGGAATTGTTCAGGCTCACCGCGCGCCATTTCAACGGCTTCGTCGCCGCTCTGCTTGAGCGCGCCGGCTGGCGGCATGGCGATGTCGATCTCGTCGTGCCGCACCAGGCGAGCCCGTTCGCGCTTGCCCATATGGCGCGCCAGACCGGCTTTGCGCCGGAAAAGCTCGTCGACATTTCCGCCCGCTTCGGCAACCAGATCGCGGCGTCCATTCCCTTCGCGCTGGACGTCGCGCGCCGCGAGGGCCGCGTAGCGCCGGGCATGAAGCTGCTCATCCTCGGCACGTCGGCCGGCGTCTCCTTCGGCGGCATGGCGCTGGAGGTCTGAGGAATGGCCGTGCTCGTCACCGGCGCCAGCGGTTTCTTGGGCTCGCATGTGCTAGAGCGGCTGGCTGCGTCCGGCACGCTGGCGCTCGGGCTCGGCCGCGATGAAGCGTGCTGCGCCGCGCTGGAGGCCGCCGGCCATCGCATCGTCCGCCACGATCTCGCGCAGCCGCTCGACGCCGCGCTCGATCCGAGGCTTGGCAGGGTCGAACGGATCATCCATTGCGCGGCGCTCTCTTCGCCTTTCGGACGCCTCGCTGATTTCGAGGCGGCCAACGTCACGGCAACGCGCAACCTTGTCGATTTCGCGCAGCGGCAAGGCGTCAGCCGCTTCGTCCACATCTCCACCCCGTCCGTCTGCTTTGCCTTCCGCGACCAGCTTGGGCTCAGCGAGGACGTGGCCTTGCCGGAGCCCGTCAATCACTATGCCCGCACCAAGCGCGAGGCCGAAAAGATCGTGCTCGGCCAGCCCGCCATTCATCCGCTGGCGCTGCGGCCCCGCGGCATCTACGGCAAAGGCGACCACGCGCTGCTGCCGCGCCTGATCAAGGCAGCCAAAAGCCGGCCGCTGCCGCTGTTTCGCAATGGCCGGGCGGCCATCGACCTCACTTATGTCGACGACGTCGTCGACGCGGTGATGGCGGCGCTTGCCGCGCCCGGGGAGGCGGAGTGCCAAATCTTCAACATCTCCGGCGGCGAGGTGCTGCCGGTCCGCCGCATTGCCGACGAGGCCTGCGCCCGCGCCGGTCTCGAGGCGCGCTGGCGGCCGACGCCGCTCATGCCGGCGATACTGGCGGCGGGCCTGATGGAAGCAGTGGCGCTCCGGTTGCCTGGCCGCCCCGAGCCGCCGGTCACCCGCTATGGGCTCGGCCTCTTCGCTTATGCGCAAAGCCTCGATCTGTCCAAGGCCAAGCGGATGCTTGGCTGGGCACCGAAGATCTCGTTCGAGCAAGGGCTTGACCGCACTTTTTCCGGTGGGGCGCAGGCATGAGGATCGTCTTCGCCAACAGCGCCTGGGTGAGCGCCGCCGAACGGCTGATCCTGCGCGGCGGCAACTGGCAAAGCGTCAGGCTGCGAGTCCGCTACGGGCTGTCCTTTCACCCAACTGCCGGGCCTGTGCTCATCGACACCGGCTACACATCTGAGGCGCTCAGCGGTGAGCGGCGTAGCCGCACGCTTCGGCTCTACGGTGCGCTGCTGAAACCCGAGCTCAACGCCGACGAGCAGGTCCTGCCGGTGCTGCGGCGTTTCGGTCTGTCGCCTGACGACATCCGCACAATCATCGTCACCCACTTTCATGCTGACCACATTTCGGGCCTGTCGCTGTTCCGCAGCGCCCGCTTCATCGCCAGCGATGCGGCCTGGGCGCGGGTCAAGGCGCGAGGCCCGAGGCAGAATCTGCGCCACGGCGTCTTCACCGAACTCTTCCCTCCGGATTTCGAGGCGCGGCTGGAGGCGTTGTCCGCTAAGCGGCGAGTCGAGGCGCGCGAAGGCGCGCCAGGCGGCGCCGATCTCTTCGGCGACGGCAGCGTCATCGCGGTCGATCTTCCAGGACATGCCGACGGCCAGTTCGGCCTGCTGTTTACGGGGCCGGCCCGGCCGCTGCTCTACGCCGTCGATGCGCAATGGCTGCTCAAGGCCTTGACCCATAACCGCACGCCGGGGTTCCCGGCCACCCTGATCGCCGAGGACGCGGTGGCGATCGAGCCGACCAGCGCCATGCTGCGTCGCTTCCTCGCTTCCGGCGGCGAGGTGATGCTCTGCCATGATCCCGCTTCGACATCTTACGACCTCGCACCGGAGGCCGCATGAACGGGCTGGCGGAAGCGGCAGGCTCCTTCGCCTTGACGCGCTGGGTCTCGCGGAAGAGCCGCGCGGATTTCGAGCGCTGGCAGGCGGCCGCCTTGCGGCGCTTCCTCGATCGCGACCTGCCGCGCGCGCCGTTTTACGGCATGGCGCCGGCGCGCCTCAGCGATCTCCCGGTCACCGAAAAGGCGCTGCTGATGGCGCGTTTTGAGGATTTCAACATCCACCATCTCACCGCCGCGCAAGCCTGGGCGGCCCTGGCGGGCGAGGGCCGCGCCGGACCGCTCACCGTCGGCGCCAGCACCGGAACGTCGGGCAATCGCGGCCTGTTCGTGATTTCCGAGGCCGAAAAATACCGCTGGCTGGGCGCGATCTTGGCCAAGGCGGTGCCCGATCTTCTCTGGCGCGGCATGCGCGTCGCCGTCATCCTGCCGCAGAACACCGGGCTTTACGACAGCGCCCGCAAATCGCGTCTGATAAGGCTCGCCTTCTTCGATCTGGCCTCGGGCCCGGAAAGCTGGCGCGGCGCGCTCGAAGCCTTCGAGCCGACGGTCATTATCGCGCCGCCGAAGATGCTGCGCCATTTCGCAAGCGAGGGTTTCCGTCTGCGTCCGAAGCGTGTCTTCTCGGCGGCTGAAACGCTGGATCCGGTTGACGTCCGGTTATAGAGGATTTCTTCCGGCTGCCGCTCGATCAGATTTACATGGCGACCGAAGGCCTGTTCGCGGTCACCTGCCGGCAGGGCGGACTGCATCTTGCCGAAGACTCCGTATTCTTCGAATTCGAGCTGGCGGGCGAGGGGCTGGTGACGCCGCTGGTGACAACCTTTCGCCGCCGGACACAGATCATGGCGCGCTACAGGATGAACGACCTGTTGCGCTTGTCCGAAGCACCTTGCCGATGTGGTTCGCCGCTGCGCTGCGTCGACGAGATCGTTGGCCGCATGGACGATGTCTTCCGGCTTGCTTCGCCGGACGGCCCGGTGCTCGTCACGCCGGATGTGCTGCGCAACGCCGTGCTCAAGGCCGATCGCCGCATCGACGATTTTCGTCTTGTCCAGACCGGGCCGGACAAGGTCGAGCTCAGCCTTCCGCCAACGTTCGCGGATGATGCGGCGGCGGCCGCGCATGAAGCGGTGCAAGCGTTGCTGGATGCGCGACAGGCGGTCGCTACCGTCACGCTCGTCCGCGCGCCGCTGCCGCTGGAGACAGGCCGCAAGCTGCGTCGCGTCGAAGCCCGCCTGGAGCGCGCGCGATGAGCGGCGCGGCGATGGCGCAAAGGCCTGTGCAGCAGGCCGACCGGGTCGAGAACAAGCCGGCAAAGGTCGAGGCTTTTGTAAGGCTTTTCAACGAGATGCCGGTGCGCCACCTCATCGCCAATCTGGACACGAAAGTCGAGACGCTCGAAATCGCCGGAGGCATTTTTCCGCTGACGTTGAACGACGGGAGTGAGGCGCACAATTGCTATATCTGCTGCCCGACCAGCGCCTATATCGACTACGCGATGGATGAGACGCGCAACTTCGCCGGTCGCCCGCTGCTGCGGCGCGCGCTCAACGCACTGATCGGCGCCTGCGCGCCGCTGGTCAGGGCGAGCGGCCTCGACCGCCAGGCGCAGGTCAACAACTGGCTCTATTCGACCAATCCGGTGCCGCTGCTCTACCGGCCGACAGCCGCGTCGTTGCGTTCGGCCTTGACCGCCCGTTTCCCCGATCGCGCCATCGTCATCCGCTCGTTGAATGATATCGCCGATCCGGCGACCATTGCCGCGTTGAAGGCCGAGGGGTTCCGCATGCTGGCGGCGCGACAGATCTACATTTTCGCCGACCGCAGCGCATCGCCCACCATGACCCGCGACATGAAGCGCGATCGCGCCTGCCTGCGCACAACGCCGTTCGAGCGAGTGGGCAATGGCGATTTCACCGAGGCCGATTATGCGCGCGCCGAGCAGCTCTACACCATGCTCTACCTCGACAAATACACGCCGCTCAATCCGCACTACACCGGACGCTACATCGCCGAAATGCACCGGCGCGGCATCATCAGCCTGGCGGGATTGCGCCGGCCGCGCGGCGAGCTGGTCGCCGTCACCGGCCTGTTCGAGAACGGCGGCTCGCTGACCCAGCCCATCGTTGGCTATGACACCAGCCTGCCGGTCGCCGACGGGCTTTATCGCATGATGATGGCGGTGGCGCAGGACCACGCGACCTCGCGCGGCCTGTTCTTCAACATGAGCGCGGGCGCCGCCGATTTCAAACGCCGGCGCGGCGCGGTCGCGGCGATCGAATACAACGCTGTCTATGCCGGGCATCTTGCGCTTCGCCGACGCATGGCGATCCGCGTCATGGAGGCCGTGCTGGGATCGGTAGGCATTCCCCTGCTCAGGAGGTTCGAACTGTGAACGAGCGCGGCGGGGAAGCCCATTGGCAGGCGGTGGCGTTGTCGACCGACATCGGCAGGCGGCCGAAGCGCGTCCTGTTCGACGGCGCGCCCGTGGTGCTGTTCCGCTCGGCGCAAGGCATTGCGGCACTTTTCGACCGCTGTCCGCACCGGCTGGTCGAGCTGTCGACCGGCAGGATCGTCGGCGGGGAGATCGAATGCCCCTATCATGGCTGGCGCTATGACGGCGAGGGACGCTGCACCGCGATCCCCGGCCATGTCGGCGCCATGCCGCATTACCGGGTCCGCCGCTTTGCAGCGATCGAGCGCGACGGCGTCGTCTTCATTTCTTCCGGCTCGCCGACGAGCGAGCCTTACCTGCACTGCATGCAGGGCAAGGATGTCGTCGTGCGGCGGGTGCGCTCGTCGACGCAGTCGACGGTCATCGATGCGGCGGAAAACATCCTCGATGCCACCCATACCCATTTCACCCATAAAGGCCTGCTGCGCGGCCTGACCTCGAAGCGCCATCTGGTGCGGGTCGAGGTGACCGGAGGCGAGGGCTGGGTCGAGGCCTGCTACACCGGCGAAGACCGTCAGCAGGGCCTGATCAGCCGGCTCATGGAAGGCGAGCGTGCGAAAACCATCGGCCGCTTCCGCCATCCCGGCATCGCCGAGCTCGAATATTGGGGCAGGGACGGGCTGGTCTTAGCCACCACCTTCCATCTGCGCCAGGCCGACGAGCGCACTGTCGAGGGCGTCGGCTGGCTGATCGGCCGGCGCCAAGGCCTGCTCGGCGAGCTGAAGGCACTGGCCTTCAAGCCGCTTTTCAACATCGCGCTGCACCAAGATCGCCGGGTGCTGAAATCGGCCAGCGACAATGCCCGGCTACCGCCCCAAGCCCTGCCGGTGATCGGCCCCCTCGATTTCCTGCGCCGCGACATCGCCGCGATCATGGATGGGAAGATGCCAGCGGCTGCGAGTGAGACAAGGGTGCATTATATCGAACTGTGAATTATAGTGCACATACCTTGATTTGAATGCTTTCGTGAATTATAGTTCACGCATGATCGAGGTCCGGCAGACCGCCGATTTCACCAACTGGCTGGACGCGCTTCGCGACACCGCGGCTCGACAGCGCGTCGTCGCCCGCATCCGTCGGGTCGAGATCGGCAACATCGGTGATGTCAAATACTTCGATGGCATCGGCGAGCTTCGGATCGACCATGGCCCGGGCTACCGGCTCTACTTTGTGAAGATTGGAAACGCCGTGATCATACTGCTCTGTGGCGGCGACAAGTCCAGCCAAAGGCGCGACATCGCCAAGGCGAAACAGATGGCAAAGGAGATATGACTATGCCTCTCAAAACCACCCGCTTCGACATTCTCGACCACCTGAAAACTCCGGAGGATCGCTTGGCCTACATCGAAGCTGCCTTCGAGGATGGTGATCCCGCGCTCATTACGCACGCGCTTGGCGACGTAGCGCGCTCCATAGGCATGACGGCCGTGGCGAGAGAGGCTGGCGTTACGCGCGAGGCGCTTTACAAAGCACTGAGCGAGAAGGGCGACCCGCGCCTCAGCACTCTGGTGGGCGTCACTAGGGCGCTGGGTTTGCAACTTGAGGTCAAGCCTGTCGGCCCGGGCTCACTCGGGGCTTGAAGCGCTTCCAGCAGGCCCATTCCATTCGATATCCCGCGTCGAAGCCGACTGCAGGCTGACCCGCTCGCGCAATGCCACCCGTGCAATCTCCGCCAGCGCCGGCCATTGCGCCTTAACCGGCGTTGAATCTTCCGGCCAATCGAGCAATTCCTGGCCCCCGCGCATCGCCTTTCGGAATTCGCCAAGCCCGCCCGAACGCAGCACCGCCGGCAGTCCGTAAATCCACATCGCGAGCCGCACCGTTTGCGGGGCGATGACGTCGGGCGTGACTTCCTGACCGTCGCCGAGCACGGCATCCACGAAGCGCCCCGGATCGCGGAAGAAATGCAGGCCGCTCACCGCGCGCGGATTGCATTCGAGCGGCAGCACACGGCCGCCCGGCTCGCGCATCAGGTCGAAGGAAATCTGCCCGGTCCACGTGGCGCCGGCCACGATCCGCTCGACCAGCTCGCGCGCGGCCTCGTCCTCGACCCGCTCGAAGAAGATGCCTGCTCCCTTTCCGGCACGATAGAGCGAGCGGTAGAGCGCGAGCGCCTTGAGCCTGCCCTGGCGCGCCACCGCATAGGCGCTGATCTCCTCGCCCTCGACAAAATGCTGTGCCACCCAGGGCATGGCGGCCGAGGGCGCGATCGCATCGAGCGCTTCGGGCGGCGGACGCAGCAGCGTATGGCTGGCAAAGCGCGACCAGACCGGTTTGAACGCCAGCTCGCGAGAGCGGCCGCGCACGACCTCCATATTGCTACGCGAGCTGAGCAGCGTCGTTTCCGGCACCTCCAGCCCGAGCCGTTCGGCGAGCCGGATGAAGCTGTGCTTGTTGTGGACCTCCGCCAGCAGCTCGATATCGGGTGCGAACAGAAGCGCCGGCATGCTCCTGCCGCGCCAGGCAAGCGCAAGGTGAAAGACCTCCTCGCAGGTCGGGACGACGAGGCCGATGCCCTCGGCCCGGATCAGCTCCTCAATCGCATCGGCATAGGCCCGCGGCTCGAAGCGCGGCGGCGGCAATCGATGATAACGCGCGCAGGCTTTGCTCGCCGCCGCGATCGGCCGTGCCGGCGTGTCGGCCAGGATCACCCTATGGCCCGCGCCATGGAGAAGGCGCGCCAGATGCAGCGCAACCGGCGCCCGCGCCCCGGTAATCAGGATGGATCCGTCAGCCCCCGGCATCGCTCATTCGCGTAGTTCCCATCGCGAAAAATCGTTGCGCGAAATCGGCGTGATTGGCAACGCGGGCAGCGATCGATGCCGGAGCGGCAAGATCATTTCTTACGCGGCTTCGCCTTCTCGATCGCCGGCTTGCTCGGCCAATGCCAGCCTTCGCCCTCGCCATGCGCGGCCTGCGGCCGCGCCACATAGGCGAGCGCGCCATTGGCCTCGAGATAGACGCGCGACAGCATCTCGGCGAGCACGCCCGACGTCACCGCCTGCAGCCCGGCGATCACCAGGAAGAAGCCGGTGATGAGCATCGGCCGCGTGCCGATGTCCTGCCCCCAGAAAACCTTGATAGCGAGGAGATAGGCAAGGATCAGCGAGCCGAGCACGCCGAATACGATGCCGATGCCGCCGAAGAAATGGCCGGGCCGCGTGCGGTAGCGCAGGAAGAAGAACATGAAGACGAGGTCCAGCACCACGCGGAAGGTGCGCGAGATGCCGTATTTCGACTGGCCGTGGATGCGGGCGTGATGCGTCACCACCTCCTCGGCGATGCGGCGCGGCGTCGTCACCGTCGCGAGCCAGGCCGGGATGAAGCGATGCATCTCGCCATAGAGCCGCACGCTGCGGATGACGCTGCCGCGGAACACTTTCAGGCTGCAGCCATAGTCCTTGAGCCGCACGCCGGTGACGCGGGCGATCAGCCTGTTGGCGATGCGCGAGGGCAAGCGGCGCATCCAGAAACCTTCCTTGCGGTCCTTGCGCCAGCCGGCGACGAGGTCGAGATCCTCGGTCAGCAGGCGGTAGACCATGCGTGGAATGTCGAACGGGTCATTCTGCAGATCGCCGTCGAGCGTCGCGATGACGTCGCCGCGCGCGGCGTCGAGGCCGGCCTGCATGGCGGCGGTCTGCTTGTAGTTGCGCACCAGTTCCACGCCATGCACATGCGGCCCGTATTGGGCCGCCAGCCGGCGGATCTCGGCGGGCGTGGCGTCGGTGCTGCCGTCGTCGACCAGCACTACTTCCCAGGGCTGGCTGTAATTTTCCATCGCCTGATGAATGCGGACCAGCAGCGGCTCGACATTGTCGGCTTCGTTGTACATCGGGACGACGATGGAGAGCTTGTGCTCGGGCATGACGGCGCCCTCGGGCAATCCGGAAGCCGGAATGGGAAGCACGTTCATGGCGGTCATTTCCTTGCCGGCCCCGCCGCCGGGGTTTCCGGCAGCGTCGATTTCGAGGGAAACAGCCAGGCGATCGCACCGGTTGCGACCGCCGAGCACAGGATGAAGAGATGCAGCGCGAGCGCGGCCTGCAGGCCGTCCTTCATGGCAATGCCGGAATAGAGCAGTGCGGCGGCCGCGCCCGCTTCATAAGTGCCGAAGCCGGCGACACCCTGCACCGGCAGGATGGCGGCCGCCTCGGCCCCGACCGCGCCGGGAAAGGCGGTCTGGAACGAGGTATCAAGCAGCATGGCGAGCAGCCAGCCCTGCACGCCGAGCTTCAGCGCCCAATTGGCCATCGTCCACCACCAGCCGTAGCGCGAGCGTCCCGTCGCTTCGGTGAAGATGTCGCGCAATTTGCCGAGCTTCGAGACGATCCTGCCGCCCGCCGCCCAGTTGTGCGGCGCGCGCGCCCAGCGCGGCAGGTACCATGCGGCGGCGATCAGCGCCGCGATGCCGGCGGCCCGCAGCGCCGGATGCAGGCCCGGCCAGACGAGGCAAGCCAGCACGCCGACGACGAAGGCGTCCTGCAGTCTGAACCACAGTAGCGAAGCGCTGGCGCGCACGATCGGCACGCCGAACACCTGGCGCAACAGGATCGGGAACGCCGTCTCGCCGCCGCGGAACGGCACGATGTTGATCATTGCATTGTGGATCAGGATGACGCGAAGCACGGCGCCGAAGCGGCCGTTCACGTCGCCGCGGAATTCGTCGCAGACACGCAGCGCCCTGAGCACGTAGGTGACGAACAGCGCCGCCGCGACTGCCACGAAGGCGCCTGGTGTAATGGAGGCGAAGGCATCGCCGACCATCTTCCAGCGCTGGTCGCTGGCAAGCCATGCCAGCAGCGCCAGAGTGACGATTATCGATATCGCTCGCTTCAAACAGGTCTCCAACGGGCCGCCCGGTCGGGGCGGAAGCGCCATTCGAGGGGCTGCAAAGGGGCGCTCTCGAATGTCGGCCCGGCCGGCGCCGGTCCGATATCGGATCCGTGCCGGCTTTTTCAAGGCGCTGTTCCTATAGAGCAATTTCAGGAAAAGTGTGAGCGGTTTTCCGTCCGGAATTGCGTCAAAACAAAGAGATAGAGCGGTTCGCCGTTTCCGTGAAACGGTGAAACGCTCTGGCGCAGCGGCGGCGGCGAATCCACAAGCTTGGTTGGAGCCTCGATCGAGGCAGCGGGCGGACGTCGCGCCCGCCCATAGCCGATTAAGCCTTACTCTCCGCCCATCTCTTTCTTGAACTGATCGAAATCGACCTGCATGCCGTTGAAGATGGTGCTCCAATGGCGCGTCAGCGCCGCCATGGTGACGGCCTCCTGGATCTCCTCGTCGGTGGCGCCGGCGTGCTTGGCGTTCTGGGTGTCCGACCAGATGCAGTAGCTGCAGGGGATCTGCGCCGCGACCGCCAGCGAAATCAGCGACTTCTCCTTCGGCGTCAGCGCCGTCTTGTCGCTGAGCTCGATGGCCTTGACCTCGGCCCAGGCGCCGGGCAGACCGGCCTTGGGGAACTGTTTGATGAAGCTCGGCACGCCGCCCATGGTCGACTGGATGTCCTTCAGCGCCGCGTCATAGTCATCGGCGCGGGCCGGCGCGGAGGCGAGCAATGCAGACACGCCCGCCGCGGCGATCAGCGAGGCGAAGCTAAGGCAGGAATGCGCGGTTGAGATGATGCGAATGACTGACATGATATTCTCCTCTGGTTTTTGTTAGCCTTACGATGTAAGGTGTGTGGAAGATGAACCTTACAGTGTAAGTTGTCAAGCGCCATGGATGCACCGAGCAGAAAAAAGCGACCCCGCGGAAAACTCTCCCGCGAGATGATCGAGGACGCCGCCTTCGAGGTGATCGAGCGGGAAGGGCTTTCCGGCTTTTCGATGCGCAAGCTCGCCGCCAGGCTCGGCTGCGAAGCGATGAGCATCTATCACCACTTCCCCTCGCAGGCGCATCTCTACGAGGCGCTGGTTGACCGCCAGATGAGCGGGCTTGTAATCCCCGACGATAGGCTGCCCTGGCGCGAGCGGGCCCGCATCGGCATGCAGGAATTCCGGCGCGTCGCCACCGAGCACCCGGCCTTTGCGCCGTTCATCGTCGTCTACCGAATGAACTCGCCGCCCTGCCTCGCCAAGCTCAACGCCATCATCGGCCTGTTCGAGGATGGCGGCTTCGGCCCCGAGCTCAGCGCCCGCCTGTTCCGCGCCGCCGGCTACTATCTGATGGGCGCGATCCTCGACGAGACGGCCGGCTATGCCAAGGGGCCTTCGGCGGTCACCACCGTCAGCGACGAGGAGCTTGCGCGCGACTATCCGAGCGTCGTGAAGGCCGGCGCCTATTTCGGCGCCGCCGGCTTCGACAAGACTTTTGAGCTTGGCCTGGAAATGTTTCTGGACGAGATGGAGCGGGTCCGCGAAGCTGCGCGAAACGAACCCGCCAAAAAATAGCAGCGATCTCGCTCAGAAACCAAGGCTCTGAATGCGCTTCCTGTGTGTCCTTCTCCTCATCGCCGGTGCCGCCATCGGCATCTTCTATCCCTGGGCGATGAGCAATTTTTCCGGCCACCCCATCGGCACGTATCGCGTCTATGAGGGCGGCCGCTTCCGGCCCGCCACCGTGCAACTTGCCGCAGGCGACGCTCCGGTAAGGGTGCTGGTCGACCTGACCGCGCGGGCCGAGCGCGTCGCGGGCCAGCAGCGCACGGTGCTGACGCTGACCGCAGCGCATGGCGGCCGTACGGTGCTGGCCTCGGCGCTCTCCTTCAACCACACGGACAATCCGCGCCAGGCCAGCCCGCAACTGCCCGACAAGATCTTTCGCGACGAGGCCGGCGTCATCGATAAGGTCGTGCCCGGTCCTTACCTCTTCACCGTCGGACCCGGCGATGCCGACGGCATCGCCATGCGCGCGGTCGATCTCATCCTGCGCGCGGACACCGGCTCGATCGACGAACGCGCGCGGCCGGCCGGCTATACGCTGATGGGCGTCGGCCTTGCCGGACTGGCGGTTTCGCTGGTCTTCGGGCGCCGCGGCGGGGGCCCGCAAAATCCCAATTCGCAACCGCCACCGCCGCGCTGGGGCCGCAACGGTTCGCCACGAGCATGATGGCTAAAGTGTGAAGCGGTTCTCGCTCGGCCTCATGCTCTCTGAAGGTAAGCGCGCATGAACTATCGCCACGCCTACCACGCCGGCAATTTCGCCGATGTCGTCAAGCATGCCGTGCTCGCGCGCCTCGTCGAATATCTCAAGCAGAAGGACAAGGCTTTTCGCGTCATCGACACCCATGCCGGGATCGGCCGCTACAATCTTGCCTCGGTCGAGGCCGGCAAGACCGGCGAATGGCAGACCGGCATCGGCCGGCTGGTCGAGTCCGCGCTCGAGCCGCAAGCGGCGGCGCTGCTTCAGCCCTATCTGGAAGCGGTACGCGCGCGAAATCCCGACGGCGGCCTCAAGCATTATCCCGGCTCGCCACTGATCGTGCGCCATCTCCTGCGCAACCAGGACCGGCTGACGGCGATCGAGCTGCATCCCGAGGATGCCGCGCGGCTGAAATCGGTCTTCGCCGGCGATTTCCAGACAAGGGTCATCGAGCTCGACGGCTGGCTGGCGCTTGGCGCGCAACTGCCGCCGAAGGAAAAGCGCGGCCTCGTCCTCATCGATCCGCCCTTCGAGGAGGAGGGCGAGTTCTCCAGGCTCGTCGAAGGCCTGCAGAAGGCGCATCGGCGCTGGCCGGGCGGCATCTACGCGCTCTGGTACCCGATCAAGGACCGCAAGGCGGTCACCGCTTTCCGCACGGCGTTGACGGAGACCGGCATTCCGAAGCTGCTCGACATCGCCTTCGAGATCCGGCCCGTCTCGAACGAGCCCAGCCTCGACGGCAGCGGGCTGGTGGTGGTCAATCCGCCCTATACGCTGGAGAGCGAATTGCGGCTGATGCTGCCGGTGCTGCATAAAGCGCTCGCCCTCCGGCAACCGTCGCGCTGGTCGCTCGATTGGCTGGCGGGCGAGTAAGGCGACCGCATCGCCTAAGCCAGCGCCGTAGGCGTCACGCCGGTCAGCCGCCGGCTTTCGCGGATCAGATGCGCCTGGTCGGCGTAGCCGGCCTCGATGGCGAGCAGCGCGGTCGAGGCGTCGCCTTGCTGTCGTTGCAAGCGCCGGTACCGATGGAAGCGCAGGATGCGGTCGAGCGTCTTGGGGCCATAACCGAAGGCGTCCTCGAAGCGGCGTCGCAGCGTCCGTTCGCTCATATGCAGCTGGCGCTGCAGGAAGGGAACCAGCGGCGTTTCCGGCGGCAAACCTTTGTGAATGACGTCGAAGGCCCGGCCCATCTGCGGGTCGAGCGCATCGCGGCCTTCGGTGCGTATGCCGACCGTCTCTTCCAACTGCCGCAGCATGGCCGGCAGATCGCTCGCAGCCTTGATGCGATCCGACAGTTCGCGGGCACGCGTACCCCATAATTTCTGGAGATCGAGCCGCCCGCCGACGATTTCGCTGGCCGGCACGCCCAGCCAACCGGCGGCGGCGCCGGGCCGGAAGCGGAAGCCGACGATCACCGCGCCCGCGGCAGGCCGCTCGATCTGCGGCTCCTTGTCGGGGCCGGCCACGCGGAAGCGGCCGTCGATCCATTGCAGGTCGATCGTCGCATCCGGCATGATGACGATGGGCGGAACGGCGCGGTTGTCCATGCGGTGGACCCAGACCGCGCAGAAGGCAGCGGCAAGGCCGCCAGCGACGGGCCGCTCGCGAAAGAAGCCGGTGGTCTGCGCCAGGACCGGTTCCATTCTCTCTCCGATCTGCTCCAGCGGGAGTTGCCGGATCGGTGTGACGGTCATTTTGGCCGAAATCTTCAAGGCCGGCCACGTCATCCATGGCAAAACGGACGCAACTTCACCGCGCTTCACGCGCTCTCAGACCGCATCCGTTTGCGGCTGTGGTCACGAATATAGAAAGGAGTGAGAGAAATGAAAGCTCGCATCACCGTATTGACGCTCGGCGTCGACGATCTGGAAGTGTCGCTCAAATTCTATCGCGACGGCCTCGGCCTGCCGACGGAAGGCATCATCGGCCGGGAATTCGAGCATGGCGCCGTCGCTTTCTTCGAACTCGCCGGCGGCTTGAAGTTCGCCATCTTCGAACGGTCCAGCATCGCCCATGACGCGACGGTGCCGGAGAGCGGTCGCAGCCCCACCGAGCTCACCATCGGCCACAATGTCGGCAGCGAGGCCGAGGTCGATGCCGTGATGGCCGAGGCCGTCAAGGCCGGCGCACGCGTGGTCAAGCCGGCGCAAAAGACTTTCTGGGGCGGCTATGCCGGCTATTTCCAGGATCCCGACGATCATCTGTGGGAGGTCGTCTACAACCCGGCCTTCATTCCGCTGGATTGAGCAAAGCGAAGCGCGTCGTCGAGAGAGGAGGCCGTCATGCCCGTTCAATCCGTTCAAGCGCTTGGCGCTCTCCTCATCGGCGGCGTGTTCGTCTTCGCCGGCATCGAGCATTTCCTGAAATTCGGCGCGATGCGCGACTATCTGGCCGCGCAGAAATTTCCGGCTCCGGCCTTGATGCTGGCCGTCGGTTCGACGGTCGAGGTCGCTGCCGGTTTCCTGCTTGCCATTGGCATAACTCGGCCCTTTGCCGCCGGTGCGCTCGCCACCTTCACGCTGGCGACGAACGTCATGCTGCTACGCTTCTGGGCCGTGGAGGAGCCCGCGAGGCAGGTCCTGCGCAACGCATTCCTGATCAACATTGCCGTCATCGGCGGGCTGCTGCTTGCCGGCACAGTTTAGGTTGGATGGGGTTTCAGGTCAGGCCGGCTGACCTGAATCTCCATGCAACCCAATTAGCCGGTGAAGTCTGGAACGAAGTTTTACGGAAACCATTGTTTTCGCAACCGCTTGACCGCCGCCAAGTGCTCCCGCACAGTGTGCGGAACCGACCTTGAGAGGCTGTCATGACTCGCTTCGCCCATTCCGCCCTTGCCGCGCTGATTTCGCTATGCACCCCGTTGGCCACATCGCTGGGCTTCAGCCAGGCAGCGCATGCCGCCGACCTATCCATCTACACCGAGGATGACGGCAGCGTCTGCGGCGAGGCCTGGGTGCTGAACAAGATCACCGACCGCTTCTCTTATCAGGTGCATCACGTGCCGCATCTGCCGGACGTCGCGATCACTGATTTCCGCAACATCCGCCAGCATCGTTATGAGCCGGCGAGCGATGAATGGCCGATCGGCCGCCACTATTGCCGCGCCACCGTCAACCTGACGGACGGCCGCGACCGTTCGATCTTCTACCTGATCGAGGAAGGCCAGGGCTTTGCCTCGATCGGCGACAATGTCGAATTCTGCGTCTCCGGCTTCGACCGGTGGCTGGTGTATAACGGCCGCTGCCGCGTGCTGCGATAATATTTTGCGGGCTGGTAGACAGTGAGGTCGGCGCTCTACGGCGCCCCCCTCTGGCCTGCCGGCCTCTCCCCCACAAGAGGGGAGATTAGCGGCTTCGGCGTCCAGCTGCATTCTGCAGCCTTGGTGATTGGCGAAAGCCGGCGCGCCATCTGATTTCCCCCCTGTGGGGAGATGGGGCGCTGTCCTGCCGACCTGTCGGAAGTTGGCTTCTGGTTTTCAGAGGTCGCCGCCGGCAGCCATGCAAGCAGCTCCCGCTCACAGCCAGCTCCGCTGCCGCTCACTCAGGCTGCCTTGCGGCCCGATACGTAAGCCTCGATCAGCTCGACCAGTTGCTTCTGCAATTCCGGCGCGTCGAGCATGTTGCGCCGTGCCGCGTTGTGGATCACGCCTTCGACAGCCGATGAGAGCACGCGCGCCATCGTCTCGGTATCCTTGCGGCGCTTGCGATACTGCGCGACGGCCGCCGCATAATGTTCGAGATAGCGCGCCTGGAACGAGGCATGCGCGGCGCGTGAGCCGCGGTCGCCGGGCGCTTCGTCGAGCAGCACCTGGTGCAGCGTCGGATGGACCGAGTGCGCGCCGATCATGCCGCGCACCAGCTCGCGCGCGAATTGCCTGAGCGGCTTCTCGTCGGCCGCCGCTTCGCGAATCACCGACAGCACATGATCGAAGTGGCGGCGCCGGATCGCTTCGACCAGGGCGAGCTTGTCGGGGAAATATTGATAGAGCGAGCCGATGCTGACGCCCGCGGCCTCTGCCACCTTGTTGGTGGAAAAGCCTGCCCAGCCGAGCTCGCTCAAAACGTGAGCACCGGCTTCGATGATCGCCTCGACGGTGGCGATCGAACGCGCCTGGCGCGGCTGCTTGCGCATGCGTGCGGCCGGCTTTGCAACGCGAGTAGACATGCTGGCCCGTCTCCCGAGAATATAGACAGGATACTCACATTCAATTCACCAACGCAAATGGGGCGGCAAAGATGAGTGCCAAGACCTTGCTGAAGGGCATGCTCGCCTACCAGGCCCGGGCGAACGACGAGCTGGTGGAGAAGCTTGCCGGGATGGATCCGTCTCGCGACGCCGGGGAACGCCACGCCGCGATCCGCCTGATGAACCATATCCATGTCGTGGCGCGGATTTTTGCCGCGCATCTGAAGGGAGTCGCCCATGGCTATGCGAGCGACAATACGCCGGACACGCCCGAGCCACGCGCGTTGCGCGCCGCCTTGGCCGAGATCGACGGCTGGTATCTCGACTATCTCGAAGCCGTTTCGGAGCAAAGGCTTGCCGATCCTGTCGCTTTCACCTTCACTGACGGCGACAGGGGCTGCATGACGAGGCAGGAGATGCTGATCCATATCGTATTGCACGGCAGCTACCATCGCGGCGAAATCGGCCGCATGCTGGCCGCCATCGCGCTCTCGCCGCCCTGGGACACCTACGCCGTCCATCTGCACCAGGCCGAGCCGGCGCGCCGCCTGCGGCGCGGACGCCACCCGGCGGGCGTTTGAATGCGGCGCGTGAATATGAGCTTTAAGCTCACTTTTAAGCGCCCAAGCTTTGGTCGTGGCATCTGGCCGGTTCGTCTGTAGATGTTTCTGCTGGACAAGATGAAGTCGACGTTCAACGGCCTCTTGTCTATTATGAGCACTCTGCTCACATTGTGATGCAAGGTTATGCCGCTGGTCGATGGAGGATCGGGCGATAGAAGCCGCGCGAAAATCTGTGCGCCAGGCCGTCACTTCGAAAGTGACAGATTCGCTCACAATTTTTCCATGAGATGCATCTTAAAGCGTTTCGTGTAACCAAAATTCAATAACTGAAAATCATTGTGTTGCTTCGCTGGCTAGACAGTCGCGAGTCAGATATGCATAGACACGCCGGGTCACTCACGACCATTGGCAAAACGCAAGGGGCATCGCATGGCAAAGACGACAACCAAGGCGCCGGCGGCGAAAGCGCCGGCAAAGAAGCCGGCAGCTAAGGCTGCCGCGAAACCTGCAGCAGTGAAGAAGGCAGCCGCACCGAAGGCAGCCGCCAAGGCCCCGGCCAAGGCAGCAGCGAAACCGGCAGCGAAGGCTGCGGCTAAGCCCGCCGCCAAGAAGCCGGCAGCGAAGGCTGCGGCCAAGCCCGCCGTCAAGGCAGCGGCAAAGCCGGCGGCCAAGCCCGCCGCCAAGAAGCCGGCAGCGAAGGCCGCGGCCAAGCCCGCCGCCAAGGCTCCGATGAAGGCCGCCGCCGCCAAGGCACCGGCAGCCGTGAAGAAGGCAGCTCCGGCCAAGAAGCCGGCCGCCAAGAAGTAATCGCGTAGCTTCGCTCGCGAACCGCAACAGGTGAGGGCGGGTGCCACTCAGGCACCCCTCTCGCCAATTCGGTGTCACGGCGAGCGGAGTCGGAGCGCACGCTCCTCCTAAAGCTCTCGGTAATTTTGCTGCCAGGCAAAACTTCCGGGAGCTTTTTTGTTGCCGCGCCCGGGCGTCAAAAATGCATTGGCCAAGCTGGATCGGCCTTGCTGGGCCGTTGCCCTGGAGACCCATTCGGTCAACAGTGCCGCAGACAAACTGGAAAGCCGATCATGCCGAAGCTGCTTTACGCGCCCACGTCTCCTTATAGTTCGAAGGTCCGCATGGCGGCCCTCCATGCCGGGATCGCCATCGATCTCGTGCCGGTCAAGACGGAGGACAAGCCGGCCGAGCTGATCTCGGCCAATCCGCTCGGCAAGATCCCGGTGCTGGTGCTGGAGGACGGCCGGTCGGTCCATGACAGCCGCGCCATCACGCAACATCTCAACCGGCTGTCGAAGAATGCGCTGTTCCCTCGCAATCCCGACAAGCGGCTCGAAGCGGAAGTTCTCGAGGCGCTTGCCGACGGCATCTGCGACTGCGCGCTGTCGATGGTCTATGAACGACGCACGCGTCCGGAAACGATGGTCTACCAGCCCTGGCTCGATCGCCAGTGGGCGAAGGTCACCGCCGCGCTCGACCTCATCAACGCCAACCCGCCGAAGCTGCCGAAGAAGATCACCGCCGGCCATATGGCGCTGCGCGCCTGCCTCGGCTATCTGGCGCTGCGCTTTCCCGGCCAATGGGAGAAGGGCCGCAGCCGGCTCGTGCGCTGGGCCGCGAGGTTTGATGAGAAGTTTCCGGAGCTGAAGGGCAGCGTGCCGGGGTGACGGCGGCGCCTCCTTCTCCCCTTGTGGGAGAAGGTGGATCGGCGCGCAGCGCCGAGACGGATGAGGGGTGTTGGACGGAGTGGGACTCTGGCGAACCCGGTGCCCTCCATCGCTGATGAATGCGTCAAGCTGGAGCACCCCTCATCCGTCCGAGCTTTGCTCGGCCACCTTCTCCCACAAGGGGAGAAGGGGAAGACCGCCTTGAACCCCGTCCGTTTCCATGCTTGCCTGACACCGCCCAAGTCGGAGTGGTGACATGGCAAAGCCCTCAACCAGCCTCGCGCCCGACCCTATGGTCGAGCGTCTGCGTGCGGCGCTCGACCGGCGCGCCTTCACCGAGCAGAAAATGTTCGGCGGCACCTGCTTCATGATCGACGGCAACATGCTGATCGGCACGTCGAAGCGCGGCTTGCTGGTGCGTGTAGGCAAGGCCGCGCATGCGGCCGCAGTCGCACGGCCCCATGCAAGCCCGATGGAAATGGGCGGGCGCTCGATGGAAGGGTATGTCCATGTCGCGCCGGAAGGCACAGCCACGGAGGCGGATCTCCGTGGCTGGCTCGGCCTCGCGCTGGCATTCGTCGAAACTTTGCCGCCGAAACCCGCCAAGGTCGCAAAGAAACGCGCGTAAGCCGCTCGTCGCATCGGCCTTGCGGACCGCGATAGGTCAGTGTTGTTGAGCTGGCCTCGAGGAACGAACGGCCAGGGGAGGAAGCAATGGCACTCAATGGGCATTGCATGTGCGGTGCTGTGGCCTGGACCTATTCAGGCGAGATCACGCGCAACCTGGTCTGTCACTGTACCGATTGTCAGCGGGCGACATCCGCCCCCTTCACGGCCTTTCTGGGAATGAGGCCGGACAAGCTGAGCTGGAGTGGCGACATCAGGCACTATGAAAGCAGCCCGAATACTTTTCGCGGTTTCTGCCCGTCCTGCGGCGCGAGACTCTACTTCCGCTCCGACCGATGGCCTGCCGAGATCCATGTCCACGCCGCCACGCTGGACGACCCGGGCGAGTACCGTGCGGATGCGCAAGTCATGATGCGCTCAAGAGCAAAATGGCTCGACCGGCTGCAGTCGATTCCAGTCCATGAGGATTTCCAGCAGGCGCCGTCGACGCCGACTCCCTGAAGTCAGGGCGATACGGCTCGCGTGCAGTTTGTTGCCTGCTCGTACAAGGTTCTCGAAACCGGCAAGGGCAGAAGGACAGGATTACAAACACAAAAAAAGCCGGGCTCAAGGCCCGGCTTTTTCGTGTCGTGGCTTCTACGACTTAGAACTTCATACCGACGCCGAAGGTGACGCGGTTGTCCTTCGACTTGACGTTGCCGAGGGCGCCGAAGTCCTTGTCGCCGTAGTCGGTGTAGCGGTACTCGACGCGGCCGAACACGTTGTCCGTGATCTTGATGTCGGTGCCGACACCGGCCGTCCAGCCGAGCATTGCCTTGCTCTCGTCAGTGGCGGTGACGCTATCCGTGATCTTCTGGTTCTTGGCGGCGAGACCGCCGGTGCCATAAAGCAGGATTTCCGGGGTCACGGCATAGCCGAGGCGAGCGCGCAGCGAGCCTTCGAGGCCGCCCTTGGCGTTGATGCCAGCGCTGTCGCCCTTGACGCCGTTGTAGCCGAGATCGGCTTCAGCGCCGTAGACGAAGTTATCCTGCTGCCAGTTGTAGCCGCCGAACACGCCGCCGATGAAGCCCTTGGTCTTCACATTGACGCCGGCGTCACGAGCATCGGCATGGCCGCTGAAGCCGTAGCCGAGGCTGATACCGGCATAGGGGCCAGCCCAGGAAGCGACCGGAAGCTCGGCAACCGGGGCGGGAGCCGGCGGCTCTTCGGAAACGACGTCGGCCGCAAAGGCGGTGCCAGCAAAGGCGAACAGCCCGAGCGCAGCGGCAAGCGGCGCGAATTTGAGATTGGTCTTCATTGTTATACTCTCCTTAAGCCACAAGACACTTAGGCTTTTTTGTTCATGAAACGCCCCGGCCCGTCCGGGGGGATAAACGGGCTTGGCGCTCAACGGTTCCGAATGTCGTGCTGAAATGCGGCTGAAGCGAACCTGAACTTGGGTCATTCCCCGGCGCGAATAAGGCCGAAAGTTGACGTTGCATCTTCGCAACAGCGAATGTCAGCAGGCTAATCATGTTGCGCCGCAGACCGCTTGGTTCAAGGGGTCCGGCGACATATATTGCCGGGAACGGCGCCCCGAATCCGATGGGGCGGAGGCGCGTCCGGGCCGCTTCGCCACATTCCTGCCCCAGGTGGAAATGGCATTTAACGCTTGGCCCGTCACATTGTGCCGGCTTCCCGGAATCGTGAAGCCGATTGAGGATTGACACCATGAGACAAGCCACGACCGTCGCGCTGGTGACGGGTGGAGCAAGGCGGATCGGCAAGGCGATCGTCGAGGATCTGGCCGCCAATGGCTTTGCGGTCGCCATCCACGCCAATCGCTCCGGCGACGAGGCCGAGGCGCTGGCGAAGAAGATCGTGGCCGGTGGCGGCCGCGCCGCCGTTGTCGCCGCCGATCTCACCGACATGGATGCCGTGGGTGATCTTGTCGGTCGCGCGCAGGCGGCGCTCGGACCCGTCACGCTGCTGGTCAACAACGCTTCCTTGTTCGTCGACGATCGCGTCGAGGATTTCGACTGGGAGGCCTGGGATCGCCACTTCGCCATCCATGTGAAGGCGCCGGCGCTTTTGGCGCAGACCTTTGCACGCGCGCTGCCGCAAGGCGAGGAGGGGCTGATCGTCAACATCATCGACCAGCGCGTCTGGCGGCCGACGCCGCGCTATTTCTCCTATGCGCTGTCGAAATCAGCGCTGTGGACGCAAACGCAAATGCTTGCACAGGCGCTCGGACCGCGCATCCGCGTCAACGCCATAGGCCCCGGCCCGACACTGAAGAACAAGCGCCAGGATGACGATGATTTCGGCAAACAGGTCGAGGGCCTGATCCTGAAGCGCGGCCCGCAATTGCCCGAATTCGGCGCCACGATCCGCTATCTGTGGCAGGCACGCTCGGTGACCGGCCAGATGATCGCGCTTGATGGCGGGCAGCATCTTGCGTGGCAGACGCCCGATGTGACAGGCATGGTGGAATGAGTCCCGTAGCCCAAAGAGACAAACGAAACGGCGCCGCCGACGATCTGCCGCCCGATATCGACCCCGAGATGGACGTTGAGGACGAGGCGGCGGAGGAGATCGTCGAGGCCGAGCCTTTGCCGTCCGGCCCCGAGGTCGCCTTCACGGCCATCGACTGGACGCCGCATGCCGGCGACGCAGATGGGATGGTCGGCGCAGAGGTGATCCAGACCCTGGTCAAGCGGCTGCCCAACCAGCCCGGCGTCTATCGCATGATGAACGCCGCCGGCGACGTTCTCTATGTCGGCAAGGCGCGCAGCCTGAAGAAGCGCGTCACCAATTACGCGCAGGGGCGCTTCCACACCGCCCGCATCGGCCGCATGGTGCGCGAGACGGCGACGATGGAATTCGTCGTGACCCGCACCGAGATCGAGGCGCTGCTGCTCGAGGCCAACCTCATCAAGCGGCTGCGGCCCCGTTTCAACGTGCTGATGCGGGACGACAAGTCCTTCCCCTATATCCTGCTCACCGGCGACCATGTCTCGCCCGGCATCTACAAGCATCGCGGCGCGCGCTCGCGAAAAGGCGACTATTTCGGCCCCTTCGCTTCCGCCGGCGCCGTCGGGCGCACCATCAATTCGCTGCAGCGCGCCTTCCTGCTTCGAAGCTGCACCAACTCTTTCTACGAGAACCGCACAAGGCCGTGCCTGCTCTATCAGATCAAGCGCTGCGCCGGGCCTTGCACCGGCGAGATCTCGCATCAGGGCTATGCCGAGCTGGTCGCCGAGGCCAAGGACTTCCTCTCCGGCCGCAGCCAGAAGGTAAAGACCGAAATCTCGGCCGCCATGCAGCAGGCTTCCGAAGAGCTCGATTTCGAGCGCGCCGCCATCTATCGCGACCGGCTTGCGGCGCTCTCGCATGTGCAGGCACATCAGGGCATCAACCCGCAGACGGTCGAGGAGGCCGACGTCTTCGCCATCCACCAGGAGGGCGGCCAGACCTGTATCCAGGTATTCTTCTTCCGCACCGGTCAGAACTGGGGCAACCGCGCCTATTTCCCCAAGGCCGATCCGGCGCTGGAGCCGGCGGAGGTGCTGGGCTCGTTCCTGGCGCAATTCTATGACGACAAACTGCCGGCGCGCACGCTGCTGCTTTCCCAGGCCGCGCAGGAACAGGAACTGCTCGCCGAGGCGCTCTCCACACATGCCGGCCGCAAGATATCCATCTCTGTGCCGCAGCGCGGCGAGAAGAAGGAGTTGACAGACCACGCGCTGCAGAACGCGCGCGAGGCGCTTGGCCGCAGGTTGGCCGAGACCTCGACGCAGGCGCGGCTGCTCGCCGGCTTCGCCGAGACCTTCGGCCTGGCAAAGCCGCCGGTGCGCATCGAGGTCTACGACAACTCGCACATTATGGGTACCAACGCGGTCGGCGCCATGGTCGTCGCCGGACCGGAAGGTTTCGTGAAGAACCAGTACCGGAAATTCAACATCCGCTCCACCGAGATCACGCCGGGCGACGATTTCGGCATGATGCGCGAAGTGATGCAGCGGCGCTTTTCGCGGCTGCTCAAGGAGCATGGGGACGTCCAGCCCGGCTCGGCCGTCGAGGACGAAGCCGGCGAGGAGGATCTGGTCGCCGGCAATGGCGGCTTCCCGGCCTGGCCGGATGTCATCCTGATCGACGGCGGCCAGGGCCAGATGACGGCCGTGCGCCAGATTCTTGCCGATCTCGGCGTCGAGGACAGGGTGGTGGCCATCGGTATCGCCAAGGGCCCGGACCGCGACGCCGGCCGCGAGCGCTTCTTCGTCAAGGGCAGGGACTCTTTCATGCTGCCGGTGCGCGATCCGGTGCTCTATTTCGTCCAACGCCTGCGCGACGAGGTGCACCGTTTCGCCATCGGCTCCCACCGCGCCCGCCGCAAGAAGGAGATGGTCAAAAGCCCGCTCGACGAGATCGCCGGCATCGGTCCCGGCCGCAAGCGCGCGCTGCTCCACGCCTTCGGCACCGCCAAGGCAGTCAGCCGCGCCGCGGTCGAGGACCTTGTCAAGGTCGACGGCATTTCCGAGCACGTGGCGAAGCTGGTCTACAATCACTTCCACGAGAGCTGAGGGCTGGTCGCGAGCATGGAAGGTTGACCAAGGCGTCGGTGTGGCGAGGGGTGCCATACCATGGAGCGTCCGCTTCGCTCCCGCTCCGCCCGTGGATGACGAAGTGCCTGGGCTTCGCCCAATCCCCGACGTTTCAAGTAAAGGCCGACTTCGAAGCCGCAATCCTCCGCCTCCGAAACAGAAATAGCGCAAGTCGAGAGAGGTGCTTCACGCCGACCTTCGCGCCATTTTTCCCTGGTCAATCGAATCTCGGCTGTTGACCCCCTACATTGGCTTCTGATTTGAGTACGTCTGGCGGTGGAGATTTCCCGAGACGACATGGCACAGCGCGCGTTCAACCTGCCGAACATCCTTACCTATGCCCGCATCATCGCGGTGCCGCTGGTCGTGCTGTGCTTTTTTCTTGAAGGCCACCTGAAGTCGTCCGACTTCGCCCGCTGGTCGGCGCTGGTCATTTTCCTGCTTGCCTCGATCACCGATTACTTTGACGGCTATTTCGCGCGCGCCTGGCAGCAGACCTCTAACATCGGCAAGATGCTCGACCCGATCGCCGACAAATTGCTGGTCGCAACCTGCCTGCTCCTGCTTGCCGCCGACACCGACCGCCATGGCGGCATCGCCGGCTGGTCGCTGTGGGCTGCAATCATCATCCTGTGCCGTGAGATCCTGGTTTCGGGGCTGCGCGAATATCTGGCCGCCTTGAAAGTGTCGGTGCCGGTGACCCAGCTCGCCAAATGGAAGACCACCATACAAATGGTCGCCATCGCCTTCCTGCTGGTCGGCCCGGCCGGCGACAAGATCTTTCCGCTGACCACGCAGATCGGCCTCGTGCTGCTGTGGGTCGCGGCACTTGTCACGCTCTACACCGGCTACGACTATTTCCGCGCCGGCCTCAAGCACATCATGGACGAGTAGGAAGCGCGGATGTCGACGAAACTCATCTATTTCGCCTGGGTGCGCGAGCGGATCGGCAAGCCGGAAGAGGACGTCGACTTGCCTGCCGGCATCGAGACGGTCGCCGATCTGCTGCGCTGGCTGAAGTCGCGCGGCGAGGAGTATGAGAACGCGCTGCAATACCCGGACGTCATCCGCGTCGCCATCAACCAGGAACATGTCGGCCATCGCGAGAAGATCCAAGGCGCGCGCGAGATCGCCCTGTTCCCGCCCATGACCGGGGGCTGACATGGCCGGCGCGGTCGTGCCCGCCATCCGCATCCAGCGCGAGGACTTCGACGTCGCCGCCGAGATCGCCGGCCTGACCAAAGGCCGGACCGATATCGGCGCCGTGGTCAGTTTTTCCGGCCTTTGCCGTGACGAGCAGGGCGCGCTCTCGGCGCTCGAGCTCGAGCACTATCCCGGCATGGCGGAGGCCGAGATCGGCCGCATCGCCACCGAGGCCGCCGGGCGCTGGCCCCTGCAGGGGCTCACCGTCATCCACCGCCACGGCAAGATAGCGCCGGGCGAGAATATCGTGCTGGTGGTTGCGGCCTCACCGCACCGGCAGGCGGCCTTCGAGGCGGCGAATTTCCTGATGGACTACCTGAAGTCGTGTGCGCCCTTCTGGAAGAAGGAATACCGCGCCGACGGCTCCGAGGGCAGCTGGGTCGAGGCCAAGGAAGCCGACGATCAAGCTGCGGACCGTTGGAAGAAACAGGACGAATAATGCATGTCGCCCAGAACTGTGCAGCGGTTCTGGGGCAACGACATGCATCAGAAAAAACTCCCGTTCGGTCATCGAACGACCGCAATTCTTCCCAAGCCTGCCGGGTGGTTTGATTTGCTTGGCGGGAGCAATCTCATGCTGGACCGCATCGCGGAATTCTTCATTTTCGGGCTGGTGCCATTGGTCGTCGGCGCGCTCGCCGTGCCGGAAGCGACCCAGGCTGGCGAAATGACGATCGCGGGCGAGGTGACCTACCGCGAGCGCATCGCGCTGCCGCCCGACGCCGTGCTCGTGGTCGAGCTCGCCGATGTCTCGCTGGCCGAGGCGCCGGCAACCGTTGTCGCCAGGCGCAGGATAGCGCCCACCGGCCAAGTGCCGATCAGGTTCGACATCGGTTTCGATCCCAAGGCGATCCAGAAGGGCCGGACCTATACGCTGCAGGCGCGTATCACCGTTGGCGAACGGCTGATGTTCGTTACCGGTGCAAGTCATCAGGTCGATCCGCTGGCGGGCAAGTCTCAGACGGTTCTGCTGAGAATGGCGCGCTGACGTCGTGCGCCGAGCCCGACCGCGCAACTTTTGCACCTGGACACCGTTTTCTCCGGAATAAACCGGCAACGCCGGGCGTTGACTTATGCAGATGGCGGGCAGGCAAAGGGACAATGTCCCTTCACTTAAGCCGCCAGACCGAATGCGCGGGCTCGATCTGGCCACTCAAAGGAGACCAGACATGAAAAAACGCACGCTCATCCTCGCAGCCGCGAGTGTATCGCTGATTGCCTTTGCTGGCGTTGCCCGGGCGGACGATCATCTGTTCAATGCCGAGCAGCATGGCCTCAGCCCAGACAGCCAGCCGTTCCAGACCAACAAGGCCGGCCACAGCGGCGACCTTGCGCCTGGACAGGGCAGTCCGTTCACCGGTGAGGAGACGAAGACGCCGTCTACCGATACAGAGGCAGCGAACGCCCACGCGAATGTGAAAGACCGTCAGGCCAAATGACGTCTGCCCGCCGGGAGCCGGCGGGTTTTATAAGCAATTCGGGGAAAAACGGGGCACGGTTTTCGGTCCGGAATTGCGTCGAAAACAACAGAGCCTGATGTCGTCCGAAAACCGCTCCACGCTTTTCGGCATCATGCTCCGGCTGGCCTGACCGTCTCGACGGTTCTGTCCGTCATTCAGCACGTCGCAATTGACCGCGCTGTTGCAACCGCCTAGGTTCCCTCGAAATGGGGATGGGGTTCCCCGAAACCGCCCTTATGGGCTGATGACTCCTGCCAGGCGTGCTCTCGCGCGGCAGGATTTGTTTTTCCGCTCCGCTTCGTGCCTGTTCTTATGAGGTGATTCCGGTTTGGGATCGCGTTTGGAAAGGCATTGAAGCGATGACCCTTGCGGCTTGCGCCCTGGTCCTGATCGGCGGTTTCTTCGGCGGCATTTCCCGCTTTTTCCTCTCCGGCGTGGTCGGCCGTTCCATCGGCGAGACCTTTCCCTGGGGCACGTTGTTGGTCAATGTTTCCGGCGCCCTGGCCATCGGCGCCTTCGCCGGCGCGGCACGCTCGGTCGGCGGCGTCTTCGCCAGCGATCTCGTGCGCGACCTGATCGTCGTCGGCCTGTTCGGCGGCTACACCACGGTATCGTCCTTCTGCCTGCAGACGGTCAACCTCGCGGTCGACGGTGAGGGGCGGCTCGCCGCCTTCAACGTCGTCGCTTCGTCGGTGCTGTGCGTGCTGTTCGTCGCGCTCGGCTTTTGGGCGGTGGTCTGGGTGGCTGAGTCAGCCACCTGGGTGGCTGAGTCAGCCACCTGGGTGGCTGAGTCAGCCACCTGGGTGGTTGGGTCAACCACCTGGGTGGTTGGCTCAACCACCGGGGCTATGGGCTGAGCGATGGTGGACAGACAGATGGCAATGCGACTTTATCTGGCGGTCGGCTGCGGCGCGGCGACCGGCTCCCTGGCCCGCTTCCTGTCGGGCTATGTCATCGTCTCGCTGCTCGGCCTGAACGCGCTGTGGTCGACCGCTTTCGTCAATGTCGTCGGCTCGTGGATCATCGTGGTTTTCGCCACGCTCACCGGGCCGGACGGCCGCATGATGGTCGGTCCCGCCAGTCGCAATTTCGTCATGGCGGGCTTCTGCGGTGGCCTCACCACCTTTTCAGCGATGAGCCTCGACACCTTCACTATGCTGTTCGAGGGCGACTTGCCGCTGGCCGCGACCTATCTCATCAGTGTGGTCGGCCTGTCGCTCGCCGCCGCGTGGCTGGGCTACCTTATGGCGTCCAGGGTCAACCGCCTGCCGGTCGACAGGCAGTCGGCCAATAGGTGATGGGCGACACAGGTGATCAGGGAGAAGAGAACATGGAACTTCCCGCGCAATGCGCGCTGCTCAGGATCTTCTTCGGCGAGGATGACAGGGCGGCCGACGGCAAGCCGCTGCATGAAGCAATCGTCATCAAGGCGCGCGAGACCGGCATGGCCGGCGCCACGGTTTTGAGAGGCCCGCTCGGCTTCGGCCGCTCCAGCGTGCTCCACACCGCCAAGATCCTGCGCCTGTCGCAGGATCTGCCCATTGTCGTCGAGATCGTCGACGCGCCGGAGAAGATCGATGCGCTGATCCCTGAGATCAAGGCACTGACCAGGACGAAGAGCTGCCTGATCACCCGGGAGAAGGTGGAAGTCATCCGCTACGGCGACGGGGACTGAACTTCCCGGTCTCCACGTCACCGCCTCGGAGACGGCGGCCGATGGCCACTTCATCGAAGACACCGGCGGAAAACAGTCTCATCGCTTCTATCGCCAGGTCCGACGCCTCGGGACTGCCTAAGACGATGCCGCGCTCCTCGCAGACCTCGTCATAGATACGCTTCAACAGGACAAGATCGTCCGGATAGGCAAGGCCACTTTCAGAAACATGAGGCTTGATCATGCCTCCCTCCTCGGTTCGGCGGAAGCGCGGCTCACAGCCGCCGACGCTCAGCGCTACTTTTGCCAATTTCGCTGAACCTAGGGCAGGCGGCGGATGTGACCACCCGTTTCAAACAAAAACGGCCCGCTGGAGCGGGCCGTTCCGTGAAACTCGAGCTTGCGCCTCAGCCGACGATCTCAGTGTCCGAGAACCAGTACTTGATCTCCTGCGCGGCGGCTTCGGGCGCGTCCGAGCCATGCACCGAATTCTCGCCGATCGACAGTGCATGGACCTTGCGGATGGTGCCCTCGGCGGCGTTCGCCGGATTGGTGGCGCCCATCACTTCGCGGTTCTTGGCGATGGCGTTCTCGCCCTCCAGCACCTGCACGATGGTCGGCGCCGACGACATGAATTCCACCAGCTCGCCGAAGAACGGGCGATCCTTGTGGACGGCGTAGAACCCTTCCGCCTCGCGGCGGCTCATCCACACGCGGCGCGATGCGATGACGCGCAGGCCGGCGTCTTCCAGCATTTTGGTGATGGCGCCCGTCAGGTTGCGCCTGGTCGCGTCCGGCTTGATCATGGAGAAGGTGCGTTCGATCGCCATAGGGTCGTCCTTGTTGTGGGAATGGAAATTGGAGTGGCGGGCTCTATACAAGCCGCCCGGCGGCTTGCCAAGGGGAGGCGGCTTCTGGTCAAGGCGAGCGCTTTGCGGGATAATTGGACGGCTGCGAACGCGCTGGACGCAGCTTGGAGCCGAGGCGATGAACTGGCCCTACCTCAGTCGCGGCGACATGGCGGGCATTGTCTTAGTGGCCGTGGTTCTTGCCTTGGCTGTCTTCGCCCTGCTGTTCTTCCCGCAGCGCGCGGAGCAGAATTTCGGCTTCGGCCCGGAATGGCAGTGCGTGCGCATGGAACAGGGCGATCCGATCTGCGTGAGGCTGGCCGACGGCAATGCGCCGAACGGGGACGCGCGCGACAAGGACACGTCAAAGTAGACGCGAATGGCACTGCACAGGATTTTGACCGGTCGGCTTCAGTCGGCTCTGATCTAAAGCTCGGCCTCAATGGTCAGCGTCGGCGAATCCCCTGCCTTGAGACCTTCGCGCTGGCGCACCGAGGCCTTGACCGGCAACAGAAGGCTGCCGGACGCCTTGTCGGGAAAGAGTGATGTTTGCCACCTGGCCTTGCCGATCGCCGCCGTGATGCCGAGCGAGCCCCAAGGGCGCGCCAGCCCCGTCATCGCCGCCTTGATCCGTGCCGCGAACTCCAACGGTAGTGTCACGAAATGCCAGCCGCCCTTGCCGGGGTAGACCCAAATCTCGGCCCGCATCTCATAGCGCAACATGCCAGCCCCCAACACTCGCAGACTTCACGCCGCCGCCGCGACCTGCCGGCCGAGCCCGCCATGCAGGTCGAGACAGCGCTCGAACCAGCGGGCGATGCTGTCGCCGTCGTCGAGCAACCGGAAGCGCGAGGCGATGCGGCCCCATTGCAGCGCCCCGAACACGATGTAATCGGCAAACAGCGGCGCCTCGCCGCCGATGAAAGGCTGGTAGGCGAGGGTCGAGCGCAGCGGCTCCAGCGCGGCGCGGAAGGCCGGGAGCCCAGCATCGCGGTTGGCCACGATGTCTTCCAGGCGCTTGCCATAGCGCTGCTCGCGATTCTCGCGGAAATAGGCAGCGTTCGGTTCGTCCTGCATCGCATGCAGATCGGTCAGCGCCACCGTCGCGATGTAGGGGTGTATGGTGAGCTGCGACCAGCGCTCGATGAAGCGTGCCATCGCCTTGCCGCCTTCGCCGGAAAAAAGCGTCGGCCGTTCCGGATAGGCTTCGTCGAGATAGAGCGCGATGGCGAAGGAATCGGCGACAACCCGCTCGCCGTCGCGGATCACCGGCACCGTCCTCGACACGCCGGCTTCGACTTTCGGCACCTCCAGGAAGCGCGTCGGCACGTTGGTGGCGGCAAGTCCCTTATGCGCCAGTGCCATCTTGGTCTTCCAGCAATGCGGGCTGAACGGGCGGGCGACGTCATGGCCGACGAGGTCATAGAGCAGAATGGTCATTGGCGGGTCCGTTGCTGCGGGTTACGAAGGGTCCGGATTCGGGTCAAGCCGGGTGGGAAGAATGAAGCAGCATTTCATGATGTTTGCGGCGTACAATCAATGGGCCAATGGCCGTCTCTATGATGCCGCCGCCGATCTTGCCGAAGACGAGCTCGGTCGCGACGTCGGCGCCGTCTTCGGCTCGATGCTCGGCACGCTCAACCATCTGCTCGCCGTCGACCGCGTCTGGATGAAGCGCTTCACCGGCGAGGGCGACGCGCCTTCGAACACCGCCGCCATGCTCTACCACGCCTTGCCGGCCCTGAGGCTGGCGCGCGAGGCCGAGGACAGGAGGATCGTCGACTGGGTGGGCGGGATTGGTGACAAGACGCTCGCCGGCCGTTTCTCCTACATGACCGTCGACATGCGCACCGTCTCGCAGCGCCTTTCGCCGGCGCTCGGCCATTTCTTCAACCACCAGACCCACCATCGCGGCCAGGCGCATATGGTGCTCACGGTGCTCGGCCGGCCCTCGGTGTCGCTCGACCTGGCGCTGTTCCAGCGCTCCGAGGAAGGTCGCGCCTACGCCTGAGCGCTGCATGGTCCAGGCTTTTCCGCGAGCCGATTGTCGATCAAACTCAACCGTCAAGGAAGACGCGTAATCAGCGAATTTTTCCTTAGAAAAATGGAACCCTGACCGAGCCCGTTCGTATTCCCTTCATTCCCTCTAGCACAGGCATGCGCACGGACCCGGCAGTCCGGCGATGCGGTGCGAAAAAAGATGCAACGAAGGAGAATGCCATGAATGGTATCGCAGAAAAAATCGCCGGCACATTGATCGGCGGCATCGCCATTCTCGCCGTGCCGGCGAATGCCGCTGGTCTCGACATCGGCTTTGGTATTGGCAACACTGGCGTCGCGGCGGGTAACCCGGGCGGCGTGAGCACCGGCACGGGCTCCTCGATGGGTGGCTCAACCGGTCTCGGCACTGGCTTTGGCAGCAGCATCGGCGGCGTCGGCGTGGGCGGCACCGGCGGCTTCAACGCCGGCACTACTGGCTCGGTGGGAGGCGTCGCGGGCACGACCACCGGCACCGGCACCTCGTTCGGTGCGACCGGCGACACCGGCACGGTGGGCGGCGCCAGCGGCTTAAACGCCGGCACCAGCGGCTCGATTGGCGATGCCATGGGCACGACCACCGGCACCCCGTTCGGTGAGACGGGCAGCATCGGCGGCGTCGGCACAGTAGGCGGCGGTGGTTTGAACGCCGGCACCAGCGGCTCGATTGGCGGTGCCATGGATACAACCACCGGCACCTCGTTCGGTGCGACCGGTGGCGTCGTCGGTACCGGCTCCGTGGGCGGCGGCGCCGGCGGCTTGAACGCCGGCACCAGCGGCTCGATTGGTGGTGCCACAGGCACAATCATCCCCAACACTGGTACCTCGTTTGGTGCGACGGGCGGCGTCGGCGGCACCGGCACGGTGGGCGGCTCCGGCGGCTTCAACGCCGGCATCGGCGGCTCGGCCGCCGGCTCCACCATAGGTTCCGGCAATACCTCGACCGGTGGAATCGGTGGCACCGTGGGTGGTTCGGGCAGCTCGACAGCCCACTAAAAGGAAAAGCAGAGCCCGCCGCCGTGGAGGCGGGCCTGCCGTTCGCGTTATTGCTGCGCGCACCGAGCTTGCATTGAAGCCGATATTGTTCTCCCGCTGGACAATCGACCGGTTGCAGCGGGGCAATACCATGCAGCCAACGGCCAACCGGGAGCATCGGACCGGCCGTGAGGCTCTGCGGCACTCCTGCCGCGTTGCCGGCTGCGGCCGGCGGTGCCTGACGAGGCCTCCGGCCAGTCGGAGAGCCTTCCGTGGCTGCTTGCCCCCACCGCAGGCGGTGCCGACGGCGTGTTAACCACACTTGCATTGAAGCTAATATGTTAGGACTTCTTTTGCGCTCGCGCTCCACAATAAGCGTGTTGCAGTGGGAGCAAAGGGCATGCGCATCGATTTGTCCCCGACAAGTTGGGGCAGGGTCGTGGTGGTCACCGCCGCCGGTACCGCCTTTTTCATTGCCGCCGCTTTCTTCGTCGATTCCTTCAATTTCCCCTCGCTGTCGCCGCAGGCGCTGCTTTGGGCGCAACTCACGGACCTTTTCCTGCCGCTTGTCCTTGGCGGCTCCTTCCTGTTCTTCCTGATGTGGAAGATGCGCCAGCTGGCCATCACGCAGAAGGAACTCGGCGTCATTGCTGCGACCGACAGCCTGACGGCGGTCTTCAATCGCGGTGCCTTCTCGATGCTGGTCGAAGCCTATCTCGAGCGGGCGCGCGACCAAACGGTCGCCGACACCGGCGCGCTGCTGATCGTCGATGCCGATCACTTCAAATCGATCAACGACCGCCTCGGTCACGATTGCGGCGACCAGGCGCTGAGGTTGATCGCCGCGACGATCAAGGGGCAACTGCACGGCGCCGACATTGTCGGACGCATCGGCGGCGAGGAATTCGCGGTCTTCCTGCCCGGCGCCGACGCCGCACGCTCGTTTCTGGTCGCCGAATCCATCAGGCGCCGCATCCGCGAGGCCGAGTTTGCGCCCGGCGGGCGGCCTTGGCCGCTTTCCGTGAGCATCGGCGGCACCGCCTTCAGCGGCCCGACCACCTACCATGACATGTTCCAGGTCGCCGACCGCCATCTCTACAAGGCCAAGTCCAATGGCCGCGACCAGGTGAGCTTCGAGATTCCGCGCGGCGGGCCGGCGGGCGATGCCGCCGGCACGGTCCACTGAATCCGAGGTCAACGGTGGCTGCGGTTGAGCAGCGGCCTGTGCTGGCGGATCAACTGGCGCTCGACATCGAGATAGGGCCTGATCAGGCCTGCCGCGGTCGGGGTCGGGCCCGGCTGATGCACCACCGCCATCAGCATGCCGTGTTCGGCGAGCAGGTTCAGCCACCTCAGCGCTTCCCATTTAGGCGTCGCGCCGCCGCGGCCCGTGAGGCTGCGATTGATGTAGCCGGGATAGGAAAGCAGGCGCTTGCCCGCCGAGGCGCCGCAGGTGCCGATCCTGACCGCCTGGCCGTCGGCGGTGACCCAGGCATAGACGGCTTCGCCGAGTTCGCAGGCCTTCGGATCGGTTATCGTCGCTCGGATCGACGACTTGTCCCGGCCAAGCCGCATTTCGGCCGCCGGCTTGAAACGCTCGCGATCGAGAAACATCCGCCCTCCCGATGCATGTCGCCCGGAAGTGTGCAACGGTTCCGGGACAACGACATGCATCAAAACAAAGACTTAAAGCGCGCCGCAACTGACATGGTGAACGGCAACCGTCCGTGTGGTGTTTCACGCAGCCGTCGAAAAGTTTTCATGCGATTTCGCAGCGCCGCGTATGCCAGCAACGGTCCGTTCATTCTTTGGCGGCTAGTGTCGGAGACTGGCCTCAGCCGATCCGCGAGCGACCGTGTTCGATCTCATCGACTACAAGGCGGTGCTGGGCATCGCCCTCATCTTCATTCCGCTCGAGCAGCTCCTGCCGCTGCATGCCGAGCAATCGGCCGCGCGCCGGCATTGGCTGAACGACGTCTTCTATCTGCTCTTCAACGGCATCGTCATCAAGTTCGGCCTGTTGCTGGTGATCGGCGCTGCGATGCTGGTGATCCCGCGCGTCGTTCCCGAGGCGCTTTCGGCCGCCGTCCGGTCGCAGCCTTTATGGCTGCAGACGATCGAGGCCCTGCTCATCGCCGATATAGGCTTCTACTTTGCCCATCGCGCCTTTCATGCGGTGCCGTTCCTGTGGCGTTTTCACGCCATCCATCACTCGATCGAGGAGATGGACTGGCTGGCCGGCCACCGCGTGCATCCGGTGGATCAGATCCTGACCAAGTCGGCTTCGTTCCTGCCGCTCTTCGCCCTGGGTTTTTCCGGCGAAGCGGTTCTCATCCATGTGCTGATCTATCACTGGCAGTCGGTGTTCATTCACTCCAACACCCGCATCAAGTTCGGGCCGCTGAGATGGCTGATTGCCTCGCCGCAGTTTCATCACTGGCACCATGCCAACGAACGCCAGGCCTATGACAAGAACTTCGCCGGACAGTTGCCCGTCCTCGATCTGATCGGCGGCACCTTGTTCATGCCGCAACATATGCCGGAAAAATACGGCATCGACGAGCCGGTGCCGCAGCTCTATCACCAGCAGCTCGTCTATCCCTTCGTGACCGCGGCCGAACCGGTCGCGCCGATCGCAGAAACGTTACCGGCGGCCGCCAAGCCGGAATGACGGCACGGAAAAACCCGCCACTGAGGGCGGGTTTTCCGGGAGGGCGGTGTTCTATTGTAAAATTCAGGCGGCGAAGCCGCCATAGCCGCGCGCCACCGGCTTGACCGAGACGACCGGCTGCTCCGAAGGCCACAAGACGCCTGCCGTCACCGCGAAGGTGATCAGCGCATCGCGCGCGACCTCGACCGGGATTTCTCCATTCCGCGCGGCCTCGCAGGCCTTCACCGCGGCGCCATAGCTGAGGCGGCGGCGCGACGGCGGGAACTCGGTCAGGAAATCATGCATCTCGAACAGCGAGGCGATCATGCGCTTGTGGCCGGCGCCGACGCTGAGGGCGACCGGTGTGAAGAACGTCCTGTCGTGCATTCGGACCTCGTCAGTTGGCTGCGGAGGCGGCGAGCCTCCCTGGCTGGGGAAGGACGCCACACAACGCGGCTTGCGGCGGGAGGTTCCACGCATGCCGCTGTTTTCTCAAGGATGGCGTGCTCCCCGCTGGCGCGGAGACAAATCGGGCTCTTTGCCTTGCAGTCGCTGGAACGGCCAGACAGCCTATTTCCACATGCCGCGCATGCGGGCGCCGAGGTCGACCTTGACGCCCGGCCGCTGGCGCGGGTCGTCCTTGAGCGCGGCGCTCGCCCAGGACGACTGCTCGAAGGCCGAAAGCATCGAGGCCGGGATGAAGCGCGTGCGCGAGGCATAGACGTGGCGGTCGCCGCGCGCCGCCTGGTTGTGCGGATAAAAGCGCTGCGGCACGACGAGATGCAGGCTGTCCTTGGCCCGGGTCATCGCCACATAGAGCAGGCGTCGCTCCTCCTCGATGTCCTCCTTGGTGCCGACGCCGAGATCGGCCGGGATGCAGCCGTCAACGGTATTGAGCACGAAGACGTTCTTCCATTCCTGGCCCTTGGCCGAATGGATGGTCGATAGGATGAGATAGTCCTCGTCGCGATGCGGCGGTCCGGCCTGGTCGCTTGTGGCGTCGGGCGGGTCGAGGGTGAGCTCGGTCAGGAACCGCTCGCGCGACGGATAGGTCGATGCGATCTGCTCAAGCTGGAGGAGATCGGCCCGGCGCGTGATCGCATCCTCATGGATGCGCTCCAGATGCGGCTCGTACCACAGCCTGATCCGCTCGAGGTCGGCCGGCCATTTCGCGCCGGCGCGTAAACCGCCATAGATGTCGAGGAAGACCGGCCAGTCCTGCGCCGCGCGCTGCGGCGGCCGGAACCGTGCGAGGCCCAGTGTCTCGTCCAGCGATGTCGCCATGGCGTCGACGATCTGCGAGGCGGCGGACGGGCCGATGCCCGGCATAAGCTGCAGCACGCGAAAACCGGCGACGCGGTCGCGCGGGTTCTCGGCAAAGCGCAGCATCGCCAGCATGTCCTTGACATGCGCGGCATCGAGGAATTTCAGCCCGCCGAACTTGACGAAGGGAATGTTGCGGCGCGTCAGCTCCACCTCCAGCGGCCCGCTATGGCTCGAGGTGCGGAACAGCACCGCCTGTGCCTTCAGCGCCGTGCCCGCCTCGCGCTCAGCCAGGATCGCCTGGCATACATAGTTGGCCTGCTCGGCCTCGTCGCGCACGCTGACCAGTTGCGGTTTGTGCGAGGACCGGCGCTCGGTCCACAGATTCTTGGTGAAGCGCTCGCTGGCCTCGCCGATCACCTTGTTGGCGGCGGCCAGGATCGTCTCGGTCGAGCGGTAGTTGCGCTCCAGCATGACGATCTCGGTGGGCTTTGCGAATTGTTTCGGGAAATCGAGGATGTTGCGCACTTCGGCAGCGCGGAAGGAATAGATCGACTGTGCGTCGTCGCCCACCACGGTCAGCCCGGCGCCGTCCGGCTTCAGCGCTAGAAGGATCGAGGCCTGCAGCCGGTTGGTATCCTGGTACTCGTCGACCAGCACGTGATCGAAGCGGCCGCCGAGATGCGCCGCGATCTCCGGCTCGGCCGCCATCTGCGCCCAGTAGAGCAGCAGGTCGTCGTAATCGAGAACGTTCTGCGCCTGCTTGGCCTCGACATAGGCCGCGAACAGCTCTTTCAGCTGGTCCGCCCATCCTGAGCACCAGGGGAAAGCCGAGCCAAGCACTTCTCCCAGCGGCGCCTGCGCATTCACCGCGCGCGAATAGATCTGCAGGCAGGTGCCTTTGGTGGGAAAGCGGCTTTCGGTCTTCGAGAATCCCAGCTCGTGCCGCGCAAGGTTCATCAGGTCGGCCGAATCCTCGCGGTCATGGATGGTGAAGGCCGGGTCGAGGCCGATCTGTTCGGCATAGTCGCGCAGCAGTCGCGCGCCGATGCCGTGGAAAGTGCCGGCCCAGGCCAGCGCGTCGGCGATGATTGCCGCGTCGCGCCCCAGCACCTCGCCGGCAATGCGCTCGACGCGCTTGGCCATCTCGGCCGCCGCGCGGCGCGAGAAGGTCATCAATAGAATGCGGCGCGGATCGGCGCCCCTGACGATGAGATGGGCGACGCGATGCGCCAGCGTGTTGGTCTTGCCGGAGCCGGCGCCGGCGATCACCAGCAGCGGCGCCGCCACCTTGCCGTCGCCATGCATCACCGCCAGCCGCTGCTCGTCGTTCAGCCGGCCAAGATAGGCGGGCGCCTCGAAGGACGAATCACGAGCGGCGATGTTCATCGCCCATCAAGCATCGTTTCCGCTTTGTTCGCAATAATTTCCTCGGCCCGCGCAAGGGGGGAGAGATGGCCGCGAAGCGGCCGGAGAGGGGCAGCGCCGACATCCACGCTTCACCGGAAGGGGCTATTCCCAATCGAAAGAGCCGCTACCGCTTCGGCTCGACCCCCATTGCCGCCGACTGGCGCCGCAAATTGCGCCTTTCGTCGCCCGGCATATCCAGCGGCGCGACGTCTCCAGGCACTTCGTCGATGATCCTCACGGCAACGCGATAGGCGGTGTAGGCAAAAAGCCCGGCAAGCAGAAGGCGGACCATAATCAGTTTCCTCGTTGCGTTCGATTGGCTCGGGATTCCAACCGGACTCGGATCGGTTGGTTCCCGCCGGTCAACGCAACCAAACCGCCACCGTCCCGTTTGCCCCTCAAAGGAGCGAACGAGAGGAGGTCGTCATGAAGAAGCTTCCTGTGCTGCTGGCTCTTGCGGCAGGGCTCGTGCTCGCCGCCTGCGACAACAGCGTGCCGCCCACCAAGGCGCCGGGCGATGAAGTCAACCAGAACCCACAGGTCGACAAGAACCCTGTGCCGAAATCGACCACCGGCGGCGATCAGCCGGGCACCCCGCCGAAGCAATAGCGCCAGGGCCGGCCTTGCCGAGATTATCGTCGGGCTGAAACGAAGAAGGCCGGCGCTGCTTGGGAGGAAGCTGGGTAGCGCCGGCCAAGCGGGAAAATCAGGCCCGCCGCACAACACAAGATAGCTGAGTCTCCGCTTCGCGTCATGGCGCGATCACGCTAGCCGGCTAGGGAACCACAGAAAATCACGAAATTCTGCAAAGCCCGCCATTGCGAGGCCTCCGGAGGTGCGGAATTCGCTCAAGTGAGCATCCGTGGAAGACTGGCCTTCACGCCATCGCCACGCGCCGTACCGGCACGTTGGCGATCTCGATGTCCAACTGGCGCTGCGTCAGCGCCGCTTCGGCCATGATCCACCGCTTGAACAGCTCGACCTTGCGGGCGCCGACCGCCTTGATGGGGCTGACGAAATACCAACCCGCCGTGTTGGGATGGTGGACCGCGAAGGGGGCCACCAGCCGCTCGGCGCGGATGTCGCTTGCCATATAGGCGCGGTTGGCGACGGCAAAGCCCATGCCGGCATTGGCCGCTTCGTAGGACATCATGCAGCTATCGAAATAGACGCTCCTCGTTTCGCCAAGCACGAAGCTTGCGCCGGCAAAGCCCAGCCACGACTGCCAGTTCTGCGTGCACGTGTCAGAGTGTAGCAGCGTGAAGTAGCGCAGATCCTCCGGCACTACCTTCGACAGCGGTTTGTCGCCCAGCACCTCATGGAAGAGTTTGCGGCTGCACACCGGCGTCAGATCTTCCTTGAACAGCAGCTCCGACGTGAGACCGGGGAAATTGCCGTCGCCGTAACGGATTTCGAGGTCGTATTCCGAAGTCGAGAATTCATGGGTGGCGTAAGAGGTCGACACCCGCATCTCGATGTCGGGATATTGATGCTGGAAGGCCGAAAGCCGCGGAAACAGCCAGCGCGCCGCAAAGGTCGGCAGCACGCAGATCCGCAACACATGCGCCTGCGACTGGCCGGTTGCCTCCATGCTGGCCGCCACTATCCGCTCCAGCGCCTCGCGCACGCGCGCCACATAGGTCTCGCCCTCCGGCGTCAGCGACACCGCGTTGCCGCCACGCTCGAAGATCTTGAAGCGCAGCTGATCCTCCAGGCTCTTCACGCGCTGGCTGACGGCGGAAGCGGTGATGAATTGCTCTTCGCCGGCGCGCGTGAAATTCCTGTGCCTCGCGGCGCTCTCCACGATTTTCAGTGAGTTGAGGTTGACCTGACTGAGCAGTCGCACGGGGTTTTCGACCTTAAGCTGGGCTTACGCTACCACCAGCATTCCTAAATTTACAGGGGTAGACGTTTAAATGACTGTTAACCAAGTGTTGCCCCCATCTTGGAGAAAATAGAATGAACGCCCATACAATTCCCGAACTGCGCTGTGCAATGAGCCGCGAGGCCATCATTGGTCATGAGACCTCCTGGAAAGTGTCGGGTTTCGGCGTCGCCCAGTATCGTCACGGTTACGACCCGGCTCTGCTTGCCGCTATCGAAGAAGCGGCGCTCAAATTGAAGGCCAGCCATGCCGTGCACAAGCACCTCGACCTCACCTTCATCACTGGTGCCGACCGCTATATTCCCGAGATCAAGGAGCTCTTGCACGACAAGCTGCGCCTGGAAAGATTGTCCGATATGATGGGAACCAAGCTCGAGCCCTATCCGCTGTCGATCGTCGGCTCGACCGTCACCTTCATGAATCCAAGGGATGGCGCGGTCGAATGGCATTGCGACGGCGTTCCGGTGACGGAGCTCATTCCGCTGTCGATCAGCGATCCTCTCATCGGCGGTCATCTGGAAATCTACTGCGACGATTCCGAGACCGGCCGCTCGATTCTGGAATCCGGCCGCGAGCTGCCGCGCAACAAGATCATGCGCATCGACCACAAGATGAACTACGCCACGCTCGGCCAGTTCCTCGGTGTGCTCCACCGCACCGCGCCGATCCAGCTCGGCGAGCGCGTCACGCTGGTGCTCAACCAGCGCTCGGCGGCCAAACCCTATGTCGACGACAACCGCATGTTCTACCTCGCCGCCGACAACGACCATGACCGTGCCTGGGTGAACGAGCTGGCCGAGGATGTCTGGACCAACCAGCTGCCCGCCTACCGTCGCCATGCCGAGGAACATCCTGTGCCGCAGCCGACGGCGGAAGCGGTTTCCGGCGGGGCGAGGGAGTCTTGGTAATGACCGACGATCCGGTCGAGTGTCAGCCGCCTTCAGTGTCGCTGAGCCTCGGGCCGGTCATGCCGGAAAGCCAAAGCCTTTCCGGCGCCCTCGGCGCGGCGCTTGCCTTCGCCCTCGGCGCCGTGGCGCTGTGGGCGACCAACGCCCTGGTCGGCAAGACGTTGCTTGCCGTCTATCCGGTGTCGCAAGTGCAGTTCCTGCAATTTTGCGGCGCGACCCTGGTTTTCGCGCTGATCCGGCTCTTTCCTTCCCCTCTTGTGGGGGAAGGTGGCCGAGCGAAGCTCGGTCGAATGAGGGGTGCTGGACGGATCGCCGACGCCGGAGTTCCTTCCAACACCCCTCATCCGTCTCGGCGCTTCGCGCCGATCCACCTTCTCCCACAAGGGGAGAAGGGAAATGCCGCGCTCGCCTATCTCGTTGGCTTCCTCGGCCTGGTCGGCACCATGGTCCTGCAATATATCGGCTTCGCCTCGGCGCCGGTCATCGAGGCGAACCTTGTCGCCTATACTTGGCCGCTGATGACTGCCGCGGCGGTCATCCTGCTTGGCAGGCCGCGGCGTCCGCTGTTGCTCGGGCTGGCGGCGGCGCTTGGTTTCGTCGGCGTGGCGCTAGTGATCTCCGGCGGCCGAGCGCATTTTTGGTCCAACAGTGCATGGTTCGAAGGCGGCAGCCTTGTCGGCTATCTCGCCGCTTTCGGCTCCGCGCTCTGCATGGCCTTCTACTCGTTCGCTGTCGGCCGCCTCGCCGTGTCGCCCGAGCGGCTGCTCCTGCCTTCGGCGCTGATCGGTGTCGCGCTCACCTTCGCCTGGTGCCTGCATGATGGCGTCGTGCGCCCGACCGGCGCGCATCTTCTGCTCGGCTTCTATCTCGGCGCCGGCCCGATGGGGCTCGGCTATTATTTCTGGTCGCGCGCGGCAAAGCTCGACCACGGCGGCAGGATAGCGGTCGTCGCCTATCTGACGCCGATAGCTTCCACGTTTCTGCTGACGCTCTCGGGCGAAAGCTTGTCGATGACGGCTGTTGCCGGCGCCGTCCTCGTCATTGGCAGCTGCCTTGCGGTCGGCATCGAAGGTACGGAGAGCAGGCACAATGTCCAAAATGGCCGTTGACGAGGACGAACGCCGCGCCAGGCAGGAGGCGCACTGGCTGGTCAGGGAGTTTGGCGCGGAGGCGCCGCTCTATGCGGCCATGAAGGCCGAAAAGGCCATCGAGCAGAAGGACTTTAGCCGCTGCGCGCGCTGGAAGCGCGTGCTGGAGATCCTCGCGGAGAGGCCGCCTGCCGAGCTCAGGCGCGGTATCGCCGCCGGATGAGCGATTTGCCATGGGGCCGCCGAATCGCGCATGGTCGAGCATCCGGCGGGGGGATTGCCGTTGCCGTGCTGGAACTTGGCCTGAACTTCGATTTTTCAGCAACTCCTACCGTAGGTTGAAGTGCTATAGCCCTTTTTACCTATCCAGGCGGGCGGCCGGTGCTATAAAGCGTGCGCTATAGCTATTAGAATTCCTAACTTGCGCGTTTCCAGTCCGTGTAGAAACATCGCCTGGTATTGAGTCTCGTAGCTTTACTGACTCTGGACGGTCCGTTGGGGGACAGGTCCAATTCGATACACCGACGAAAGTCTTAAAAAAAGAGCTGGCGATTTGAGGGCCAGCAGAAGGTGAAAAAATTGTCCAACATCGACGACAAGACTGCAATCGAACTGACCGCCGACATTGTCTCGGCCTATGTCGGCAACAATCCGCTCCCTGCCTCCGGCCTGCCCGATCTGATCGCCAGCGTCAGCGCGTCGGTGCGCAGGCTCGCCACCGGCAGCGTTGTCAAGGAGGCGGTGGCGCAGACGCCCGCGGTCAACCCGAAGCGCTCGGTTTTCCCCGACCACATCGTGTGCCTGGAGGACGGAAAGAAGTTCAAGTCGTTGAAGCGTCACCTCGCGACCGATCATAACCTGACGCCGGACGAATATCGTGCCAAATGGGGCCTGCCCGCCGATTATCCGATGGTGGCGCCGAGCTACTCGGCCACCCGCTCGGCGTTGGCCAAATCCTCCGGCCTCGGCCGCAAGCCGGCCGGCGGCGACGCGGCCAGGAGCAAGGGCAAGCGCAAGGCCAAGGCCTGAGGCATGTTGCCCGCAGCGGATGATGTCGCGCCATGGCCATGGCGCGACCGTCTGGCCGACCTTGCCGCGTTGCGCCGCGGGGTCGCCGCGCAGTGCTCAGTGAGTGCGGCTCACGGCGTCAAGGCGCGGCGCATCCTGTTTTCGCTGGGCAGTCCGTCCGGCGGCCTGCTTGCGGCGCTCGACGCGCTCGACCGGTTCGAGCGCGCCATCATCGAATGCGACGCTCCGCCGGTGATCGAGGCGCACAGGCTGGAATGTCTCGCAGTCCTTGAGCAATTCCAGAAAAGTGTGAGCGGTTAGGCTCGGCGACTTCGGCGTAGCCTTTCCGCCCGGAACTGCGTCAAAACAGGGAGATAGAGCGATTTACCGTTTCCTCGAAACGGTGAAACGCTCTGGACCGCCTTATGGCGAGCGCTCAGCCGAGGACCTGAGGCGGCTCCGCCGGCCGGACCTGTTTGGGGTCCTGCTCGTTGGCCAGGCTTTCCGCCTCGACCGCCGTCATCTCAAGAAGATAGACGAGCATGTTGTAGCGCGTGCGCGAGAGCATCTTCGCCAGCTTGCGCGTGATTTCCGCGACATATCGCAACGTGCGTGGATCGTTGATCGCCGCGCCCATCGTGAGCTCCTGAATGCCAGAGCCAAGTTTTCTTGGATCAAGTTATCGTTGGCGCCAACTCACGACTCACGGCGCATCGGCAAGGTCGCAGGTTTGCGATAAAAACTGAAATCAATTTTTGATAAGCATCATGCTTGGGTCAGAAGATTTCGCTGCCTTTTTGGTGGTATCGTCGCTTGCTGCATCAATATTGAGCACGAGGCAAACTTGCGGTTGTCTGCTTGCGACGGGTTGATCTTTCTCCGGGAATGTTGATCGCCGTGGCAGTCAGGAGCGACGTCGGGTGCGGCTTAGTTCTTGTAGGCGGAACAAAAGGCGGGCGGGTTGTCGTTGCCGATCATGGCGCAGCCGCGCTTGATCTCGTCGATCATCATGCTGCATGCATTTTGCCCGTTGCAGGGCGGATGGGTCGCCGGCGACACCTGGACGCATTGCGAGACATACTGGTCCGACTTCGCCTTTCCCGCGGATTGCACGCATGGCCGCGTGTCGTTCCGGCTTGCCTGTGCAGCGGCGGGTTTCGCAGACGCCGTGCCAGCCGTCGCGGGCGCGGCGCTGCCGCCGGTTTGCGGCACGCAGGAGAGGTCGCCTTCGGGACATTGCAACTGGTGCTGCAACTGCGCCAGCCGCACCTTGGTCAACTCCGCCTTGCAGGACTCGATCAGGCTCGAATGCGCGGAGCCATCGGCATAGGGCTCGGTGCGGAAGGCGCATTCCTTGTCGCGGAACGGGATCCAGGCGCGCTGCGCCTCGCGCAGGCGCTTCAGGTCGGCGGGAGCCAGACGTCCCGCCAGCTCCTTGTAGACTGCATTGAGCCCCGCGTCCGCCGAAGCGGCATTCGCGGCCGTGCAGGTCGCAAGGTCGGCCTGCGTCTTCGCTGCCGCGCAGTCGATGGTTGCCGCACGGGCCGCGGGGGTGGTGGGAAGCATGGTCAGCCCGGCGACGACCGCGAAAATCGCGACCGCCAGCGAGGCCGAAAGGAGCGAGGTCTTGGCTGACATCTGATCTGTCCTCTGCTTGAACCCGCCGCTCGCGCCAGCATAGGTTGAGACAACAGCGGCGATCAACGCCAAATCTGTGACGTGGCAAGCAAAGTGTGACGGTGATTGGTGAAAGCGGAGGAACGAACAATCCTTCCTTGAGGGAAGACATTCCGGCAGGATAGAGGGGCGTGTCCGCCAGCCTCTTCGTCAATCACAAGTCTAAGATGATTTTCCGGAATCGATTTGGATCAACAGGTGTTCCGGCTCCCGCGTCTCGAGCCGGTTCGCTATCTTGGCCGCTTGGGGCGAGGTTGGTTGGCCCTGCAGCCCGCTCGCGGGTTCAGCGGCGAGAGCAATGTGAGCGGTCTCGTCTTCGAACAGAACCACCTGCGTCGCCAGCGCGGTTGTCGTGGCGACCTGGAAGAAAATGAAAGCCAGGGCGAGATAGCGGATCACGGGCGTCCAAACGCTTCGGCCGACAACTGGTTCCAGTCCTTCGAGTTTTTTGCTGAACGGCCAAAGACAGCGAGCGGGGGTCTCATCCCGGGCCCTGGCTCTTGCGAAGCGCCGATCTCCCGTGCAAAAGCCGGCCATGCTTATCATCAACGACCTTACGCTGCGCATGGCGGGGCGGCTGCTTCTCGATCATGCTTCATTGACGCTGCCGGCCGGCACCAAGGCCGGCCTCGTCGGCCGCAACGGCACCGGCAAGACCACGCTGTTCAAGGCGATCACCGGCGATTTCCCTTCGGAGACCGGTTTAATCAGCCTGCCGAAAAGCACCCGCATCGGCCAGGTGGCGCAGGAAGCGCCCGGCACCGAGGAGCCGCTGATCGACATCGTGCTCAAGGCCGATATTGAGCGCACCGCGCTGCTCGAAGAGGAAAAGACGGCGACCGACGCGCACCGCATTGCCGACATCCACATGCGGCTGGCCGACATCGACGCCCACTCGGCCGAGTCCCGCGCGGCCACCATCCTTGCCGGCCTCGGCTTCGACGACGCGGCGCAGCGCCGCCCGGCCTCCTCCTTCTCGGGCGGCTGGCGCATGCGCGTGGCTTTGGCCGCAGTGCTGTTTTCCGAGCCTGACCTTCTGCTGCTCGACGAGCCGACCAACTATCTCGACCTCGAAGGCACGCTCTGGCTGGAGAATTACGTCTCGAAATATCCGCACACGGTTCTGCTGATCTCCCACGACCGTGACCTGCTCAATCGCGCCGTCAACTCGATCGTCCATCTCGATCAGAAGAAGCTGACCTTCTGGCGCGGCGGCTACGACCAGTTCGAGCGCCAGTACACCGAGCAAAGGGAACAGCAGGAAAAGGGCCGCATCAAGCAGGAAGCCGCCCGCAAGCATATGGAATCCTTCGTCGAGCGTTTTCGCGCCAAGGCCTCCAAGGCCAGGCAGGCGCAGTCGCGCATCAAGGCGCTGGAAAAGATGAAGCCGATCGCGGCGATCGTGAACGACACGGTGCGGCCATTCTCGTTTCCGGAGCCGGTGAAGACGGTGGCATCGCCGATCGTTGCGCTCAACAACGTCAGTGTCGGTTATACGCCCGGTGAGCCGATCCTGAAGAAGATGACCTTGCGCATCGATGCCGATGACCGCATCGCGCTGCTCGGCGCCAACGGCAACGGCAAGTCGACCTTCGCCAAGCTTCTGTCCGGCCGGCTGAAGCAGGAGGCCGGCACGATGACGGTAGCGCCTGGGCTGAAGGTGGCGATCTTTGCCCAGCACCAGCTCGACGATCTCAGGCCTGAGGAAAACGCCTACGAGCATGTTCGCAGGCTGATGCCGGAGGCGCCGGAATCGAAGGTGCGCGGCCGTGTCGCCCAGTTTGGGCTTACCACCGAGAAGATGAACACCGCAGCCAAGGATCTGTCCGGCGGCGAGAAGGCGCGGCTGTTGATGGGGTTGTCGGCCTTCGAGGGGCCGAACCTGTTCATCCTCGACGAGCCCACCAATCACCTCGACATCGACAGCCGTGAATCGCTGATCCATGCGCTGAACGATTTTCCGGGCGCCGTGATCCTGATCTCGCACGATCGGCATCTGCTCGAGGCGACGGCCGACCGGCTGTGGCTGGTCAAGGACGGCGCGGTCAATCCCTATGACGGTGACCTCGAGGATTATAAGACGCTGGTCACCGGCGTTTCCGCCAACCGCCGTGAGCAGAAGGAGGCGCACAAGGCGTCCAAGGCCGATCGCCGCCGCGAGGCGGCCCAGCGCCGTGCGGCACTAGAGCCTTTAGCCAAGGAAATCCGCGCCACCGAGGCGCTCATGGACCGCATCCGCAAGCGCATCGACCTGATCGAGGACGAGCTTGCCAATCCGGCGGTCTACGAAAAGGACCCATCGACCGCGACGCAGCTCGCCAAGGAACGCTCGCAACTGGCGCAGACGCTGGCGCAAAACGAGGACAAGTGGCTGACGATGTCGGCGGAGTATGAGGAAGGGATCGCGGACTAGCGCGATTTCCCTTCTCCCGCAGGGGGAGAAGGGGGAGCCCATCTGGCCCTACACCTCGTCCCTAAAACCCGCTACACACCCCGCATGAACCAGCACGCCAAGCTCCGGATCGGCCATTCGGCCTGCCCGCATGATTGCCCCTCCACCTGCGCCCTCGAAGTCGAGCTGCTCGATGACAACCGCATCGGCCGCGTCCACGGCGCCAAGGCGAACAGCTATACGGCGGGTGTCGTCTGCGCCAAGGTCGCGCGCTATGCCGACCGCGTCCACCATCCCGATAGGCTGCTGAAGCCGCTGGTGCGCGCCGGGGCCAAGGGCGAGGGCACCTGGAAGGAAGCCAGCTGGGAAGCAGCCCTCGATCTCGTGGCGCAAAAATTCATCGCAGCCGAAGAAAAATACGGCTCGGAGACGGTCTGGCCTTATTTCTACGCCGGCACGATGGGGCTGGTGCAGCGCGACGGCATCCAGCGGCTGCGCCACGCCAAGAAATACTCGGGCTTCTTCGGCTCGATCTGCACCAATCTCGCCTGGACCGGCTGGATGATGGGAGCGGGCGCGCTGCGCGGTCCCGATCCGCGCGAGATGGCGAAATCCGACTGCGTCGTGATCTGGGGCACCAATGCCGTGGTCACCCAAGTCAACGTGATGACCCATGCGACCAGGGCGCGCAAGGAGCGTGGGGCCAAGATCGTCGTCATCGACATCTACGACAACGCCACGATGAAGCAGGCCGATCTCGGCCTGGTGCTGAAGCCCGGCACCGACGGCGCGCTCGCCTGCGCGGTCATGCATGTGCTGTTCCGCGACGGGCTGGCCGACCGCGCCTATCTCGAGAAATACACCGATGATCCGCGTGGGCTGGAAGAACATTTGCGGACGCGCACACCCGAATGGGCGGCCGCCATAACCGGGCTATCCGTCGCCGAGATCGAGGCATTCGCCCATCTCGTCGGCAAGACCAAGAAGACCTACTTCCGCCTCGGCTACGGCTTTGCCCGCCAGCGCAACGGCTCCGTCAACATGCATGCCGTCTCCTGCATCGCCGCCGTCACTGGCGCCTGGCAGTATGAGGGCGGCGGCGCCTTCCACTCCAACTCCGGCATCTTCCAGCTGAACCAGGATGTGCTGGAAGGCACCGCGATGCGCGACCCGAAGGTGCGCTATCTCGACCATTCGCGCATCGGCCCGGTGCTGACGGGCGCGGCCGACGCGCTCTATGGCGGTCCCCCGGTGACGGCGATGCTGATCCAGAACACCAATCCGGCCAATGTCGCCCCGGAGCAGCGGCTGGTGAGAAAGGGTTTTCTGCGCGAGGATCTGTTCACCTGCGTGCATGAGCAGTTCATGACCGACACGGCCAAGCTCGCCGACGTCGTGCTGCCGGCGACGATGTTTCTGGAGCATGACGACATCTACAAGGGCGGCGGCAACCAGCACATCACGCTGGGCCCCAAGCTGATCGAGCCGCCGGAGGGGCCGCGAACCAACCACTATGTCAATGAGGAGCTCGCCAAGCGCCTCGGCGTCGGCGACCGTCCGGGCTTCGGCCTGACCGAGCGCGAGCATATCGACATCATCCTCGGCAAGCGCGGGCTAGGCAGCTTCGATAGCCTGAAGGATGAGAAGTGGGTCGACCTGCAGCCCGACTTCGACGACGCGCATTTCATCAACGGCTTCGGCCATGCCGATAAGAAGTTCCACTTCCGGCCCAACTGGACCGGGCAATCGGCGCCCAACCGGCCGCCGAAAAGCATGGGTCTGTTCGGCCCGCTGGGACGGCTGCCGGAATTCCCCGATCATGTCGAACTGATCGAGGTCGCGGACGAGGAGCATCCGTTCCGGCTGGCGACCTCGCCGGCGCGCAATTTTTTGAACTCGACTTTTGCCGAGACGCCAGTGTCGAGGGCCAGGGAAGGCCGGCCCGAATTGTTGCTCCATCCCGAAGATGCCGTGGCGCTCGGCATCGAGGATGGCGGCCGCGTCGAGGTCGGCAACCGGCGCGGCGACGTGGTGCTGCACGCAAAATTTTTCGACGGTGTGAAGCGCGGTGTGGTGATCGCCGAAGGCATCTGGCCGAACAGCGCGCATGAGCGCGGCGAAGGCATCAACGTGCTGACCGGCGCCGATGCGCCCGCGCCCTATGGCGGCGCCGCCGTCCATGACAACAAGGTGTGGCTCAGGGCGCTTTGACCCACTTCGCGGTCTGCGATTGCTTTGGTGGCTCACCAAGTGGGATCTCGGCCTTCGAGATCATCGTCCGGGACGACCCGCGATTCGCGATCAAGACTGGCGTAGGGATCCACGTAAGCCATCTTGAGTGCGTCGCCTACCAAACCGGACATGGCATTGAGCGATGCGCCGAGCCTCGGAAAGCCTCGCCGCAGCAGTTTAAGGCGTCGGACTATGATCGGGCCTGTGGTGAGGATGTCAGCCATGATGTCCTTCTGTAACGGCGACAATGGTGCTGCCTCCCACGCAGGTCCTTGGCTTGAACCTGAAGAGACCTGCACGGCTCTGAATTTGCCTGACGCGAAGAATCCCGAACGGCCCTGAAGTTCGCCTTCAGGGTTATCTTGGACTATCCTCCCCGCGAGGGTGGTGGCCAATGGACTTGGAGTTTGGGAACTATCGTTTGAGACGAGCCGAACGGCAGTTGCTAGGCCCGAAAGGGCCGGTGGAGCTTTCGGCGCGTTCCTTCGACATCCTCGCCATGTTGCTCGACAGACCCGACGAGGTGATCGGCAAGACCGAACTTCTAGATGCGGTCTGGTCCGGCGTGGTGGTGGAGGAGAATACGCTGCAGGTCCACATTTCGGCGCTGCGAAAATTGCTGTCTGCCGAGATTATCGCAACCGTGCACGGTCGCGGCTATAAATATGCAGGCCCCAGGCCCTTCGCGGTTAAGGCGGATGTTACGCGGTCGTTCAGACCGTCCATCGCCATACTTCCTTTCGACAATATGAGCGGCGATCCGGAGCAGGATTATTTCAGCGACGGTATCACCGAGGACATCATCGCCGAGCTTGGCAAGTATAAGGAGTTTCTGGTCATCGCGCGGAACTCCTCCTTCCAGTTCCGCGGCAAGGCGCATGATCCGGCGGAGGTGGCGAGCAAGCTTGGCGTCCAATACGTCGTCGAAGGCAGCGTGCGGAAGATCGGCAACAGGGTGCGGATCGCCGTGCAGCTGACCGATGCGTCGTCGATGGCTCATATCTGGGGCGAACACTACGACCGGGAACTCGACGACATTTTCGCCATCCAGGATGAAATCGCCCGGATGATCGCGGCGCGTCTGGCTCGGCAGGCCAGAACCGCGATTTCGTCGCGCGCCAGAGGCCGCCCGACCAACAACATGTCGGCCTATGAGTTTTATCTGCGGGCGCTGCAACTGGCCGCGGTCTATGACACTGTGCTCGAAGCGGAACCATTTCTGCGCCAAGCGGCAAAGCTCGATCCGCAGTTTGCTGCCGCCCACGCCATGCTCAGCTTTGTGGAGTCGATCAAGTACTATTGGGACTACAACAATCCCGGCCATTTGCATTCCGGACTGGCGATCGCAAGAACGGCGTTGGACCTTGATCCCGACGAGGCCTATGGGCATCTCGCCACCGGCTTCGCTCACTTGTACCTGCGCCAGTTCAAACAGGCTGAATTCAGCCTTGACCGGGCCGTCGCGCTCAATCCGAACGATCCATTCATTCTTAGTATCCGCGCTATTTTCCTCAATCACACGGGCAGGCCGGAGGAGGGGCTTGATGAGATAGCCGAAGCCCAGCGTCGCGACCCATACGCCGTGGGATGGTATGACGACTTCCGTGGCGTCCTTCTGACGACGGCCGGACGATATCGCGAGGCAGTCGTCTGCTACGCGAAAATGGCGACTGTAACACCGTGGTCGCTCATCCGTCTTGTCATCTGCCATTCCGAACTCGGCGAAATCAGGCAAGCGCAAGAGGTCCTGGCAAAGGTAAAGGCGCATTATCGCGGACTAAGCCTCGACCAGATCATCGATACCGAAGTGGATTTCTACCAGGATGCCGCCATATGCGGGCGCTATCGCGCGATCCTCGATCATGTTGACAAGGCGCAATAGCGCCGTCGCGGCCCGTAGCCTTGCTACTTCGCCGCCTGCGCGTCCAGCGTCTTGATCTCGTCCGCGGCCGCCTTCACATTCGTGTACAGTTCGCTCTCGTCTCGCCCCGTTTGCCGTGGCCTGCAGTCGTTTGAATCAATTTGCCAAGGCGGCGTGCTAGAGGATTGTTCCGACTCAGTTTTCGACAGGACCGCCATGCCGCAGCCGCTCAGGATAGCCATCGCCGGCGCGCTCGGCCGCATGAGCCGGCAGATGGCGGAAGCCGTCGCGGCCGATCCGCGGCTGCAGCTCGTCGCGCGCTTCCATCGACCGGGCAGCATGGGCGAGGGGCAGGTCGAGCGCGACGAAGCGCTGGCGCTTGCCGATGTGGTCGTCGACTTCACCATGCCCGCGGCTTCCGCCGAACTGGCCAAGGCCTGCGCGGCGCGCGGCGGTCCGGCGCTGGTAATCGGTTCGACCGGCTTCAGCGCCTCGGAACTGGCGGCGATTGCCGACGCCGCGAAGAAAGTCGCCATCATGCGCTCCGGCAGCTACTCGCTCGGGCTCAACATGCTGACCGGCCTGGCCGAGCAGGCGGCAAGGGCGCTTGCCGCCGACGACTGCGACATCGAAATTTTTGAAGCGCATCATCGCATGAAGGTCGATGCGCCGTCGGGCACGGCGCTGATGCTGGGCGAGGCGGCCGCGCGAGGACGTGGCGTCGTGCTGGACGATGTGGCGAGACGCGCCCGCGATGGCCTCGTTGGTCCGCGCAATGCCGGCGAGATCGGCTTTGCCGTTATGCGCGGCGGCAGCATCGTCGGCGAGCACAGCGTCAGCTTCCTGAGCGACGGCGAGAGGCTCACGCTTTCGCATGCCGCCGGCGACCGCTCGATGTTCGCCCGCGGCGCCATCGCGGCTGCGCTCTGGGTCGCCGGACGGCCGCCCGGCGAATACGACATGCGCGATGTGCTGGGCTTCACTGCCTTGTGACCGGTAACCCCGCCGGACTCCATTCCACGGCTGCTAAAACGGCTGAAAGCCAGCTGAAAGCTTGGCCATGCCATGACAGTTTTGTGGCGGTCGCCACATGAACGGCCTGGGAGCGGCCGACAGGAGGAATGCGGCGCGGCGCGCCGCCCAGTGGAGGAAGACTAGTGACCCGTTTCATCTCTAAACGCGCCCTGCGTTCAGTGGCGCTGACGCTTGCCATGGTTGGCGCTGGCGCATCGACGGCATCGGCAGCCGACAAGATCACCATCATCGTCGGCGGCATGGAAAAGCAGATCTATCTGCCGGCCGTGCTCACCCAGCAACTCGGCTACTTCAAGGATGAGGGGCTGGACGTGGAGTTGGTGAACTCCCGCGCGGGCGTCGAGGCCGAGAATGAGTTGCTGGCCGGCGCCGTGCAGGGCGTCGTCGGCTTCTACGATCACACCGTCGACCTGCAGTCGAAGGGCAAATACATCCAGTCGATCGTGCAGTTCAGCCAGGCGCCGGGCGAGGTCGAGCTGGTCTCGGCCAAGCACCCGGAAATCAAGTCGCCGGCCGACTTCAAGGGCGCGACGCTCGGCGTCACCGGCCTCGGCTCCTCGACCGATTTCCTGACGCAGTATCTCGCGGTTCGCAGCGGCCTCAAGCCGGGCGACTACACGCTGCTTCCCGTCGGCGCCGGCAACACTTTCATCGCCGCCGTCAAGCAGGACCAGATCCAGGCCGGCATGACCACCGAGCCGACCATCGCCAAATTGCTCCAGACCGGCGAGGCCAAGGTCCTGGTCGACATGCGCACGCCCGAAAAGACCAAGGCGGCGCTCGGCGGCGACTACCCGGCTGCCTCGTTCTACGTCCAGTCGAGCTGGCTCGAAGGTCACAAGGACGAGGCGCAGAAGCTCGCCAACGCCTTCGTCAAGACGATGAAGTTCATCGCCGGCCATTCGGCCGAGGAGATCGCCGACAAGATGCCGAAGGACTATTATGCCGGCAGCAAGGACCTCTATGTTCAGGGCCTGGCAGGCGGCAAGGCGATGTTCACGCCGGATGGCCGCATGCCGGCCGATGGACCGCAGACCGTGCTGAAGGTTCTGTCGACCTTCTCGAAGAGCCTGCAGGGCAAGCAGATCGACCTATCGAAGACCTACACGACCGAGTTCGTCGACGCGGCGAAGTAAGCGCCGGCGGGCGAGGGCGGACGGACCCCGTCCGCCCTTGAAAAGCAAGAGCTTGCGTCGGCCGCCTGAATCAATTCGGCGGCCGTGTTTCCGGATGCCGGCGAGCAGGCCCGCGGGCCCGGATCGCGCCATCCCGCACCACCACAACAGGAGTGTGCCATGCAATCGCAGACCATGGCGGCGGAGAAACTGTCTCCCGCCGCGCCGCCGGCTGACGCCGCGATAGCCATCGACGATGTGACGCTGCGCTTCGTCACGCCGGACGGCCACATGATGACGGCGATCCGCGATTTCACCATGACGGTGGCGCGCGGCGAGTTCGCCTGCGTCGTCGGCCCGACCGGCTGCGGCAAGTCGACGACGCTCAACCTCGTCACCGGCCTGTTGCGTCCGACCACCGGCAATGTCCGCGTCATGGGCAATCCGGTCACCGACATCAGCCGGGATATCGGCTTCGTCTTCCAGGCCGACGCGCTGTTTCCGTGGCGCAGCGTCCTCGACAATGTCGCCGCCGGTCCGCTCTTCCGCGGCACGCCGAAGAAAGAAGCCTACGAGAAGGCGCGCGACTGGATCGGCCGGGTCGGCCTTTCGCGGTTCGAGAAGCACTATCCGCACCAGCTTTCGGGCGGCATGCGCAAGCGCGCGGCGCTTGCCCAGACCTTCATCAACCAGCCCAAGATCCTGTTGATGGACGAGCCCTTCAGCGCGCTCGACATGCAGACCCGCACCGCAATGCAGGACGAATTGCTGGACCTCTGGTCGGGGCTGAAATCATCCGTCGTTTTCGTCACGCATGACCTCGAGGAAGCGGTGGCGCTGGCCGACAAGGTCTATGTGCTCACAGCCGGTCCGGGCACGGTGAAGAGCGTCTACCACATCGACCTGCCGCGCCCGCGCGTCATGTCCGACATTCGCTACGACCCGAAATTCATCGAGATTGCCAAGGTGATCTGGAACGATCTGCGTGAGGAAGTGCAGCTCGGCCAAAGCCGTGGCTTGCAAGCGAGCCATTGAAAGGAGACTTGCCATGACCGCCATCTCTCCAACCGATCAGGCCGCAGCCCGCGCCACCTCGATCGTCGCCGCGGAAGCGCAGGCGAGGGCACGACTGCGCAAACGCCATGCTCTGGTCATCGGCCTGCGCCTCGCGATCCTCGTCGTCTTCCTAGGCCTTTGGGAACTCTGCGCCGACTACAACATCATCGACCCGTTCTTCTTCTCCAGCCCGTCGGGCATCTGGGAACAGATCTGGTCCTGGATCACCGAGGGCACCTCGCAGGGGCCGCTCTGGCTGCAGATCTATGTGACGCTGGAGGAAACCTTCCTCGGCTTCGCTATCGGCGCCGTCGGCGGCATCGTGGCGGGCATCATCCTTGGTCGCAACAAGCTGCTGGCCGATGTGTTCTCGATCTATATCAAGATCGCGAACTCCGTGCCGCGCGTGGTGCTCGGCTCGGTGTTCATCATCGCGCTCGGGTTGGGCATGGCTTCCAAAGTGGCGCTGGCCGTCGTCATGGTGTTCTTCGTCGTCTTCGCCAACGCCTTCCAGGGTGTGCGCGAGGCCGACAGGGCGATGATTGCCAACGCCCAGATCCTCGGCGCCTCGCCGTTCCAGATCACCACCTCGGTCATCATTCCTTCGGCGATGAGCTGGATCCTCGCCAGTCTGCATGTCAGCTTCGGCTTCGCCCTTGTCGGCGCGGTCGTCGGCGAGTTCCTCGGCGCCAAGCAGGGCATGGGCCTTTTGATCTCCACCGCGCAGGGCGCCTTCAACGCCAATGGCGTCTTCGCCGCCATGATCATCCTGGCGGTGATGGCGCTGGTGGTGGAGTTCATCATCACCCGCTTCGAGAACTATGTGGTGAAGTGGCGCCCGGCGCCGTTCAACGAGCAGGGGACCTGAGCAATCACCGCACATCATCATGTCTGGTGTGCGGCTTCACCTAGTGTATGACAAAGTCACCCGCCCTGTGCTATACTGAGGGGTATCGAGGAGACGAGCCATGCGAAACTCCCAGCCCCTGACGATCACACTGCCGCTCGAGATGGCGCAGATGGTGAAAAATAAAGTTGCCTCAGGCGAATACGCCACCGAGAGCGAAGTCATCCGTGATGGCCTGCGTACGTTGGCTGCCCGTGACGCGGCGATTGAACGCTGGCTGCGCGAGGCAGTCGTGCCGACGATGCAGGATGCGCGCGCCCATCCTGAGAAGCTTTTGACGGCCGAACAGCTGCGCCGCAATCTCTCTGAGCACATCAACGCGATCGCCGCCAAACCGCGCTCCGGTGCATGAAATATCAGGTCAGGTTCCATGCTGCCGCCGAGCGGGACATTGCCGAGTTGCTGAGCGAGCTCGCGCCAAAGGCTGGCGTGGCAACTGCTTTGCGTTTTGTCGGGCGCATTGTCGACTATTGTCTCGACTTTGAAATTTTCCGGAGCGGGGCACGCGTCATGACGAAATCGCACCGGGTTTGCGCACGGTAGGATGGCGCCGACGCGCAACGATCGCGTTCGAAATCGTGGATGACAAAGTGGTCATCCTCCGGATTCTTTATTCGGGTCGTACGCTCGAATTGCCGGACGAAGAGTCCGAACATTGAGGTAGGCCTTAGGCCAGCGGCAGCCGGACCTCGACTTTGAGCCCGCCCGCGGCGGCGTCGCCCACAGTGACGCTGCCGCCGGCATTCTCGACCACCTCGCGCACGATTGCCAAGCCGAGCCCGCTGCCTTCCTCTGCCGAGCCGGCGAGGCGGTAGAAGCGTTCGAAGACATGCTCCCGCTCCTCGGCCGGAATGCCGGGGCCGGTATCGGCCACCGTCAGCACGCCCTCGCGATCGACCATCGCCAGCCTGACAGTCACCGCGCCGCCAGCCGGCGTGTAGCGCAGCGCGTTGTCGACCAGATTGACGATCATCTCGCGCAGCATCGTGCCGTCGCCGATCACCGCCACCGGTCCGTTCTCCTCGAGGCCGAGGTCGATGTCGCGCTTGATCGCCACCGGTGCCTGCGCTTCCAGCACATGGCGGGCGGCCTCGGTGAGGTCGATGCGGTCGGCGCGTGGCCGCCGGCTGCCGGGCTCGGCGCGCGAAAGCGTGAGCAATTGTTCAGCGAGCCGCGCCAGCCTGCCGGAACTCGCTTGCAACGCGACCAGCGCCTCCTGGCGCCGATCGGACACGGTTTCCCGCAAGGCATAGCTTGCCTGCGTCGACAAGAGCGCCAGCGGCGTGCGCAACTGGTGCGCGGCATTGGCGATGAAGCGTCGCTGCGCCGCCATTTGCGCCCGCACGCGCTCCATATAGGCGTTGAGCGCCTCGATCAGCGGCCGGATCTCGCTCTGCGCGCCCGGGACCTCGACCGGATCGAGATCGCTGCGGCTTCGCGAGCGCACGGCATCGCGCAGCCGGATCAGCGGCGCCAGGCCGCGGCGCAGGCCAAGCAGCACGAACACGCCGGCAATGGCCACCAAGGCAAGCTGCTGGGCGAAGGCGCTGAGCCACAGGCGCTTGACCATGGCGTCATGTCCGGCAAGCGTGACGCCGACCGTGACCTTGATCGGCGAATCGCTGCCGGCGCCGATCACGGCATGGCTGAGCGTTGCCAGGCGCAGCGGGTGATCGCGGTAGGTGGCTTCGACGCTGCCGCGATCCGGCGCCTCGGGCAGGTCCGGATAGCCGCTCAGCAGCCGCCCGCCGGCGGTCTCGACGCGATAATAGACGCTGTCGCGGTCGCCGGTGTCGAACATCTCGATCGCCGCCGGCGGCACGGTAGCGTCGAGCGCGCCGTCGGCCATCGCCACCTGCTCGGCGATGGCGCGTGCCGAGCCGACCAGCATGCGATCGGTGACGAGGTCTGCCGTCGCCAGCGCGTTGCGCTGGCTGGTCCACAGATTGATGGCGGCGAGCCCAGCCAGCGGCAGCACCACCCAGGCCAGCAACTGCAGGCGAAGGCTGCCGAACCGGAGCCTGTCGATTTTCATGGCGCCGGATCGTCGTGGCGCAACAGGTAGCCCAGGCCGCGCAAGGTGGCGATCTGGACGCGCGATCCCTCAAGCTTCTTGCGCAGCCTGTGCACATAGATCTCGATGGCGCTGGGGTCGGCGTCGGTGTCGAAGTCGTAGATCGCGGTCGAGAGCGCCGCCTTGCTCACCGTGCGACCGGCCTTGACGACGAGCTGTTCCAGCACCGCGTGCTCACGCGGCGTCAGCGACAGCGTCGCGCCGGCAAGCGAGAACAGCCTGGTGTTGGTATCAAAGGTGAGATCGCCGCAGGAAACGACCGGCGCGGTGCGATCGTTGGCGCGGCGCAGCTGCACGCGGATGCGCGCTTCCAGCTCCTCGATCTGAAATGGTTTCGCCAGATAGTCGTCGGCGCCTTCGTTGAGGCCCTTGACCCGGCCGTCAAGGCTGGCATTGGCGGTAAGCACGATAACCGGCACCGGGTTGCCACGCGCCCGCAGCCTTTTCAGCACCTCCATGCCGCCCATGCGGGGCAGGGCAAGGTCGAGGATGATCAAAGCGTGATCCCCGGCGGCTAAAGCATGCTCGACATCCCCGCCGTCATGCACGACGTCGACGACATAGCTCGCCTGGCGCAGCGTCTTGCTCAGCCAATCGGCCAGTTCGCGATTGTCCTCGACAAGCAGCAGCCGCATCGTTCGTCGCTGTTCCTCCCAACGGCGTCGACCTTCGCCAAAGGGCGGCAGGCGGCGTCCAAATTGGTCCCGAGGCAACCGATAGTATCGATCCGCGCGCAAGGCAAACGTGGTTTCTCGGCGACCGCCACCCCGGTCATGGTGCCTGCCGAGCCACCTGTTCGGTTGCGCAAGCGATAAAACCGAACCGTTCGGTTCAACTAATGTTGACGGTTCGTATTGCCAGGGTCAACACCGGACCTGTTATCCAGGTGCCGCACCGCGCGATGACCCCCGTAACCGTTTGATATCAAACGACAAGAATGTGGCCGCTGCGTAGTTCACCTAATTCCAAGATCGAACCGAACGGTTCAGTTCACAATTTTTTGTGATTGGAAATGGCAACAGGGCCGACCCATTTCGGGGTGGTCCGAGCGACGCGAATTTCCATTACGGCACGCCACTAGACGGACACGACTTTTGAAATCTGGAGTATCTGAAATGAACAAGATTGCTTTTGCCGCCGCTGCTTTCCTCATTGCCACGGGCAGCGCTTTCGCTGGCAGCGACCACTACGGTTCCGACAATGTCAACCAGCCGGCCGTAACGGCCCCCGCGGGCAACGTCGACAACACCGTCACCGGTTCGATCCGCAAGCTCGACAAGTTCGAGCAGCGCGAGTTCCACATCACACCTGATCAGAACCAGCCGCAGTCGGGCCAAGGCATCTGGGGCCGCTAGCCAGCGCGCCTCCTAACCCGCTTCAACCAATAACCTTCAAATCTGGAGTAACTCAAATGACCAAGATCGCTCTTACCGCCGTCGCCCTGCTTGTCGCCACGGGCGCCGCTTTCGCCAGCTCGGACAATTACGGAGCGGCCAATGCCAAACAGCCGGCTGTCACCATCGACCGGACTGTGACGACCTCGATCGCGAAGTCGGACGCGGATGTCCGAAGGCCGGTGGTGCAGGGCACCGATCACAACCTGTTCGGCAACCACTGATCCGACCCGGAAAAAAGCAGGCGGCGGGCTTGTCCCGCCGCTCTGTTTTTCTGCAGCCGGCTAACGCCGTTTGAATCGCATCACAAGTATTTGTCATCACAAGCATTTGTAATCGTTCGCCTTTTTCTGAGCGAAGTCCGATCCGACACTGCCATGGCAGCTGAAAAGCGAACGCGCCGGGAATAAACCCAGGCCGCCGCGGGTCTTTTCGGCAGCGGGGCCATCCTCCCAAGGCCATCGCCCGACGAAACCAAACGGACAAGGAAAACCGAAATGACCAGGATCGCTCTCACCACTGTCGCAATGCTTCTCGCGATGGGCTCCGCCTTCGCCGGCAGCGACCACTACGGCGCCGATGGCGTCAACCAGGCAGCCACCGTTGGCTCCGACACCAGCGTCACGGCTTCGATCCCGAAGCACAACACAGTCAAGCCGGCCCCGAAGGTCGATACCGAGATGAAGACTGGCGCGACCGGCGCTGCGGATTGGCCGGGTCCGCCATCGGATAACTGGGGCAATTGAGCTCGTCTTTGAAAATATTGAAGGCGGCGGGCTTGCCCGCCGCCTTGCTTATGGGCCGCCAGGCTTCGGGCTACGTCAAATCCTTCGGCCGAACAAAATGCGTCAGTCGGGCGCCACGGAAGTCGAGATCGGCCCAATCCTTGTCCAGCGTGAACCGGACAAGAGCTGCCGTCGGAAACTTCGCTTCGATCTTCTTGAAAACGCTCTCATCCGTTCCGGGGCCGGCCAGCCGCAACACAAAGTGCTGCAGGCCGGGATTGTGGCCGATCACTATCAGGCTCGCTGCCTTGGCCTGCCGCACGCGCGCCAGGATCGCACCGGCAGCCGCCTCGTAGAGTTCGTCGGCGAATTGCGCCGGCACGTTCTTCGGGAGTTCGGCCGCAACCAGCCGCCAGGTATCGCGCGTGCGCAGCGCCGGCGACACCAGCGCCAGATCCGGCAGCCAACCGCGCTGGGCAAGCTCCCGCCCCATCAGCGGCGCCGTCTTTAAGCCGCGCGCGGCTAGCGGCCGGTCGAAATCCTCAAGCTTGGGATCGTCCCGACTCGACTTGGCGTGGCGGAGGATAAGAAGTTGTCTCAGGGGCATTGCAGCCTCTACGGCGTGATCCGCGCCAGCTGCTCGAGGTCGGTCTCCTCGCGCAGCGGGTCGGGCGCCATCACCACCGAGGTGGCGTTGTCGGCGTCGTCGGCGAAATGGGCAAGCACGGTGTGGCCCTTTTCCATGCGCGCCTTGCCTTCGGCGACCAGACCCAGCGCCAGCGGATAGAGCCGGTGCTCCACCTTCAGCACGCGCGCGGCAAGCGTGTCCTCATTGTCGCCGACCATCACCGGCACGGCGGCCTGCGCGATGATCGGGCCGTCATCCATCTCGGGCGTGACGAAATGCACCGAGCAGCCATGGATGCGAACACCGGCGCGGATGGCCCGCGCATGCGTGTCCAGACCCTTGAAGGCCGGCAGCAGGGCAGGGTGGATGTTGACCATGCGCCCCTGCCATTTCTCGACCAGGCCGCGGCCGAGGATCCGCATATAGCCGGCAAGGGCTACGATGTCGGCGCCGAAGCCGACAAGCGCGGCGTCGAGCGCGGCGTCATAGGCATCCTTGCTCGGATGGTCGGCGCGCTGGATGACCTTGATGGCGATGCCGCGCGACTGGGCGATGCCGAGGCCGGCCGCGTTGGCGCGGTCGGAAATGACGCCGACGATTTCTGCCGGATAGGTTGGATCGGCGGCGGCCGCGATCAGCGCCGTCATGTTGGAGCCCCGTCCCGAGATCAGGACGACCGTTCGTTTCCTGCTCATAGGCCGATCGAGCCCCGATAGATAACGCCGGCGTCGCGGCGCGGGACGATGCGGCCAATCGGTGTCACCGTCTCGCCGGCTTCCTGCAGCACCGCCGCGACCTGCGCCGCCTGGCCGGAGGCGACGGCGAGGATCATGCCGATGCCGCAGTTGAAGGTGCGCATCATCTCTTCCGGCGCGACGCCGCCGGTCTTGGCCAGCCACGAGAACACCGGCGGCACGTCGATAGCTTCGAGGTCGAGCTCGGCGGAAAAATCCTTGGGCAAAACGCGCGGAATGTTTTCCGGGAAACCGCCGCCGGTGATATGGGCCAGCGCCTTGATGCCATGCGTGTTGCGGATCGCTTTCAGGATCGACTTCACATAGATGCGTGTTGGCTCGAGCAGCGCCTCGGCGAGGCTGAGCTCCTCGTTGAATGGCGCCGCATCGCTCCAGCTAAGGCCGCTCGCGGCGACGATCCGGCGCACCAGCGAAAAGCCGTTGGAGTGCAGGCCGGACGAGGCAAGGCCGAGCAGCACGTCGCCTTCGACAATGTCGTCGGTCGGCAGCAGCTGGCCGCGCTCGGCGGCGCCCACGGCGAAGCCCGCAAGGTCGTAATCCTTGTCGTGATACATGCCCGGCATCTCGGCGGTCTCGCCGCCGATCAGCGCGCAGCCGGCCTGCCGGCAACCTTGCGCGATGCCGCCGACGATTGAAGCGCCCTGGTCCGGGTCGAGCTTGCCGGTGGCGAAATAGTCGAGGAAGAACAAAGGCTCGGCGCCCTGCACGACGATGTCGTTGACGCACATGGCGACGAGATCGATGCCGATCGTGTCGTGCTTGCCGGCATCGATGGCGATCTTGAGCTTGGTGCCCACACCGTCATTGGCCGCGACCAGCACCGGATCGGTGAAGCCGGCGGCCTTCAGGTCGAACAGTCCGCCGAAGCCGCCGATCTCGCCATCGGCGCCCGGCCGGCGCGTGGCGCGCACCAGCGGCTTGATCTTCTCGACCATCAGATTGCCGGCATCGATGTCGACGCCAGCCTCGGCGTAGGTGAGCCCGTTTTTGCGCTCGGCCTTGTCGCCCTTGCTCATCGTCGGCTCGTCCTCGTTTCCATTGCCGGCTCTTCGCATGAATGGTTTCGGGGAGCAAGGATGACGGTCGTTTCTGCCGACAAAAGCTTGGAAAGTGAGCAGGCGATTGGCGAAGGCCGAGATGGCGGCCAATCTCCCCCCTTGCGGGGGAGATGTCCGGCAGGACAGAGGGGGTGTGAAGGAACATCAGCGTCGGCAATAGTTCTGCCGACACGGCGAAAGAAGAACTCCGAGATGCCCAGGGACAGCACCCCCTCTGACTTGCCAGGCATCTCCCCCCGCAAGGGGAGATCGGCAGCTTCAGCGCCGCTCCTCCCTTGCCCAATTTACGTATCTCCCTCATCTATTCTCCAATAAAAATCGCGACGGGATCTCACGTGACCCTTCCCAACATGATCACGATCATGCGGCTGCTGCTCGTGCCCGCGGTGGTGCTTGCCATGCTGCAGGCGCGTTGGGACTTGGCCTTTGCCGGATTTCTCGTTGCCGGCATCTCCGACGGCGTCGATGGCTTTATCGCGCGTCGCTGGAACCAGTCGTCCAGCCTCGGCGCCTATCTCGATCCGATCGCCGACAAGCTTCTGCTGGTCTCGGTCTTCGTCGTCATGGGTTTTGCCGGCGAACTGCCGCTTTGGCTGGTGGTGACCGTGGTCTCGCGCGACGGGCTCATCGTCTGCGCCGTGCTCTTGTCCAGCGTGATGAGCCATCCGGTCGAGGTCAAGCCGCTCTTCGTGTCGAAGGCCAACACCGCCGCGCAGATCGTGCTGGCGGCGCTTGTGCTGGGCGAACTTGCCTTTGCCGTGCACCTGGACCCGTTGCGGACCGCACTCATATTGCTGACCGGGGTCTTGACCGTGGCTTCGGCCGCAGCCTATCTCGTGGCCTGGCTAAGGCATATGAGCGGCTATGGCGAAGGCTCCCGAACGAGCAACTCCCAAACCGGCGACATCAAGTCGGGCATCGGCAAATCGGGCGGCTCCAACACGGGCGCCTGACGGCGAAGCCGCGGTGATTGAGGCCGACGACAGCTCGGGCGGGCTTCGCCGCCAGGTCTTCTTCTGGCTGGCGACGGCGGTCCTGCTGGCGCTGTTCCTCTACATTTTCTCGGGCATCCTCCTGCCTTTCGTCGCCGGCATGGTGCTCGCCTATTTCCTCGACCCGGTCGCCGACTGGCTGCAGCGGCTCGGCCTCTCGCGCCTGATGGCGACCGTGGTGATCCTGATTGCCTTCATCGTCGTGGTGGTGCTGGCCTTGGTTATCCTGGTGCCGGTGCTGGCCACCCAGATGGCCGATTTCGCCCGCAAGCTGCCGGAATATCTCACCCGCCTGCAATCGCTGATCACCAGTTTCGACCCGAAATGGCTGGAGCAGCGTTTCGGCGTCAACGCCGCCGGTCTGCGCGACGGGCTGAATTCGCTGCTCACCTCCGGCTTCAGCCTGCTCACCACCGTCTTCACCTCGATCTGGAGCTCCGGCGTGGCGCTGGTCTCGGTGGTGAGCCTGTTCGTCGTCACCCCGGTCGTCGCCTTCTACATGCTGCTCGACTGGGACCGCATGGTGGCCGAGGTCGACGGCTGGGTGCCGCGCGATCATGTCGAGACGGTGCGCGCGCTTGCCCGCGACATCAACACCGCCACTGCCGGCTTCGTACGCGGGCAGGGCACGCTTTGCCTGGTGCTCGGCGCCATGTATGCCACGGGCCTGACGCTGACCGGCCTGAACTTCGCCATCCTCATCGGCTTCTTCGCCGGGCTGATCTCCTTCATCCCCTATGTCGGCTCTTTGACCGGGCTGGTGCTCGCCGTCGGCGTCGCCTTCGTCCAGTTCTGGCCGGACTGGACCATGGTGGTCGCCGTGGCCTGCGTGTTCTTCGTCGGCCAGTTCATCGAGGGCAACATCCTGCAGCCGCGGCTGGTCGGAAAGAGCGTCGGCCTGCATCCGGTGTGGCTGATGTTCGCGCTGTTTGCCTTCGGCGCGCTGTTCGGCTTCGTCGGCCTTTTGATTGCCGTGCCGGCCTCGGCGGCGATTGCCGTGCTGGTGCGCTTCGCCATCGCCCGTTATCTGGAATCGCCGCTTTACAAGGGCAACGGCACACTGCCCGCGCCGCAATTGCCGGCCGACCGCGGCGGCGGCCATCGCTCGACGCGGGGCTGAAATGACGGCTCAGTCAGCCGACCCGCCGCGCCAGCTGCCGCTCGATCTCGGCCACGGCACCGGCTATTCGCGCGACGAGCTCGTCGTCTCGGGCACCAATGCTCAAGCGGCATCGCTGATCGACCGCTGGCCGGACTGGCCGTCGCCGGTGGTCGTGCTGGCCGGGCCGCCCGGCTCGGGCAAGACGCACCTCGCCCGGATCTGGCAGGATCGGACGCATGCCGTCGCCATCGATCCCGGCCGGATCGGCGAGCACATTGCCGGGCTCGGCAGCAGGCCGGCGCTCATCGACGACATCGACAAGGCGGCGATCGACGAGCAGGGCCTGTTCCACCTGATCAACGCCGTGCGCGGCGCGGGCTCGACGCTGCTTTTGACGGCGCGGCGTTTCCCCTCCGCCTGGCGCGTCGCGCTGCCCGATCTCATCTCGCGGCTGAAGGCGGCGTCGACGGTCGAGATCCACGAGCCCGACGACCTTTTGCTCGCCGGCGTCATCACCAAGCTCTTCGCCGACCGCCAGGTCGAGGTCGAGCCGCATGTGGTGCAATATCTGGTGCGTCGCATCGAGCGCTCGCTCGCGACCGCCATGCGCGTCGTCGAGCGCCTCGACCGCGCCGCACTCGAACGCAAGACGCCGATCACCCGCGCCTTGGCCGCCGAGACCGTGAGCGCCATGGACGAAGGGCAGGGCGAGTTCGATATTTAGCCACCGATAGCGCCCGGCGGTTACGCCCATAGCCCGGTCAGATGCTGGGCCAGAAGATACACGCCTGTGCGCCGCGATGTAACAGGCGGCGACAAGGACGAAAAACATCAGGCTGGGGGACCGCGACCGCGCGACGCCACCCGGTCTCTTGCTCGGCCGGTTGTTCCACCGGCGACAAAGTTGGAAGCGAGGGATTATTCAAGCCACAGCCGGTGTGTTCCGTGATCAACCCGTGGGAGCCAGCGGCCTAGCCGTCCCATTTCGGAACAGCCTTTCCGGCATCGCTCTTGCAAGGCAGACAATGCCGGTTGATCCCGGTCCCGGTCGCGTTCCTGATCGGGTTGTAGGCTCGCCGGGCTCGAGGTGTTGGGGTTCTCGCCCGGCGGGTTTACCGTTCCTCCGAACTGCGGCCTTGAGCTAGACTATCAAATGGTCTATTTAATGGACCAAATCATGGTCCATATAGGGTTGTCATGCAGATATCCGTGACAGACGCCAAGGGGCAACTGACCGAACTGGTGAGGCGCGCCGAGGCTGGAGATGAGATTATCCTGACCCGCCACGGTCACGCGGCCGTGCGTCTCGTCCCGGTACGGTCCGCGCCGGACCGGAAGCACCGCCGGAGCCTGCTGCAGGCCGTCCGGGCCTCCGGCGCCGCGAAAGCCAGTGCCGGCCCGCCTGCGGCGCGCAGCCAGGATTTCCTCTATGGCGATGACGGCCTGCCGGAATGATCGCGGTCGATACCTCGGCCTTGATCGCCATCGTCCTCGACGAGCCGGCGGCGGACGCCTGTATCGCTACGCTTGAAACGGAAGACGAACTTCTGATATCGGCCGGAACCGTAGCCGAGCTCCTGATTGTTGCCGCACGACGCGGCGTGGCCGAGGAAGTGCAATCCCTGCTCGACGGGCTCGGCTTCGAGATTGCGCCAGTCACGGAAGGCGCGGCTCGGCGTGTTGCCGAGGCTTACGCACGATGGGGCAAAGGCATCCACCCCGCGGCGCTCAACTTCGGCGACTGCTTCGCTTATGAGGTGGCGAAGGACCGCGCTTGCCGGCTGCTCTATGTCGGCGAGGATTTCTCCAAGACGGATGTCGAAGGCGCGATTTGAGCGATCCGGAAATGGGCTAGGTCGGCTTTCCCTTGAGCCTGTCCCGTAGCCGGCGCAGTTGCCGCCGCCACCATGGCTTCGGCTTGCGCGGGACTAGGACCATCTTGCCGTCGATGACGGCGTCGTCCACCCAGTCATGCACCCGCATGCGCCAGCTGGTTGAGACGCGGGCAAGCAGGGAGAGCGGATCGCCGCCGCTGATCCGCACCAGTTCCGGATCCTTCAGCAAAAGGCAGAAATCGAAATCCTGGGCGATGAGCGCGCGCAGGAACACGATCTGGCGCCGCATGCGGTGGAAGTCGCTTCCCTGTCCGTTGACCATGCTGCGGGCGCCGATCCACTGATGAAGACGGGCGCCCCTTAGCGTTTCGGCGGGCGGGCGGAAGGAAACCTGTTGGCGCCCGTCTTCGATGCGGCTTGTCGGTGTCAGTGGATACCAGAAATCGAGTGGCGCGGGGATCGGCACCCTGACGCTGGCTTCGGCAAGCGCGGCTTCGCTTGCGCCACGCCTGAGGCAGATCGCACTCTGCGCCGCAAATCCCAGTTCAGCAAGCGCATCGAGCAGCAAGCTTCCGCCACCGATGGTGAAAGCCGCGTTGATGCGGTCGCTTATGAGGGGAGACCACAAGTCGCGCGGCACCCATGTCAGCCGCCGCCTGGCGCCATCCACGACGACGATGATGTCTGTGTTGGCGTCCCAATTGTCCCTGTCGAGGATCGCCACGACCACGGCTGCCAAATGAGAGCCCCCTCTGGCCAGATGCCGGGGCGGGACCGGCTTGGTTCTTTCCGGGAAGGAAATGATGGTCGGAGTGGCGTGATTCGAACACGCGACCCCCTGATCCCAAATCAGGTGCGCTACCAGGCTGCGCTACACTCCGACGTCTCGCGGCGTATAGGGGGCGCACGCCCGGAAGGCAACACAAAAACGGAGGTCAAAAAGCGACCGTTCGGCTCAGCGTTGCTGGCCGGCGATCTTCTTGGCGATCGCAGCGCCCTGGATCCTTGCATTGGCAAAGCAGCCGCGAATGCTCGGCCGCATGCCGGTGAACCAGAGTCCGGGCAGCTTCGGGTCGTTCGCGGCGCCGTTGAACAACGGCACGCCCTTGGCGTCGAGCACGCCGAGCCGGCCCAGCATCGTCTCCAGCCCCGTGCGGTAGCCGGTGGCGGCAATGACGATGTCGGGCGCGATCGTCTGGCCATTGTCCAGCACGACGCCGTCGCGCCTGAATTCGCGCAATTGCGGCACCACGATGATGCGTCCGGCCTTGATGGCATCGACCGCGCCGTCGTCGGCGGCGATCGCCGTATAGTCGGAGCCGAGCCGGCTTGCGCCGCCCGCCGGGGCGGGGGGCAGGCCGTGTTTGGTAAGGTCGCCGAACACCAGGCGCTGCGTTGCCGCCATCACCGCGTCCGCGAGCCTTGTCGGTAGGCTCGCCATGAGCGGCGATATGCGGTGCACGGCGATCTTGCCGATACGCTTGGGCAGCAGCGAAGGTCCGTTGCGCGCCGAAAGCCACATCTGGCCCGTCTCGACGCGGGAAAGATGATTGAGCGCGTCGAAGCCGGAATTGCCGGCGCCGATCACCAGCACCGTCTTGCCGGCATAATCGCTCGCCCTGCCGAAATCGGCCGAGTGGATGATCGATCCCGAAAAATCCTCCATGCCTTTCCAGGCCGGGATGAAGGGTTGCCGGTCGCGCCCGGTGGCGATCACCACATAGCGCGCCGCCTTCAAGCCCGCGCTTGTCCGCAGCAGCCAGCGGTCGCCACGAAATTCGATCTCATCGACCTTGACGCCGAAGGCTATCGGCAGCCGGTGCCTCTCGGCGAAATCGTTGAGATGGCCGATGACGGCGCTGCGGTGCGGGAAGGCCGGCGTTCCTGCCGGAAAGGATACGCCCGGCAGCGAGGAAAGGTCGCGATGCGTGTTGAGGTGCAGGTTGTCGTGGCGGCGATGCCAGGGCTCGGCCAGCCGTTGCTCGCGTTCCAGGACCTGCACCGTCACATCGGCCTTGGCCAGCGCATAAGCGGCGGCAAGCCCGGCGGCGCCCGCGCCGATGACCATCGCGCCTTCCAGTATCGCTGGTTCGCCGACCCCCGACGGCAAGACTTTCGCTTCCGCGTCCATTGGTGTCTTTATCGTCGCCATCATGCCTTCAACTGGCACGGCCATGTATCTGACATATGCCGCTCACGTGCCAAAAGGAATAGGCGGATGTTGCGAGACGTCCGGCATTGTGTCGCGGATTTTTACAAGCGCCGGCTAATGAGCCGGGTCGGCGTGGCGATGCACCAGCTTGAACGCGCCATCCTCCAGCCGGAACACTTCCGTCACCCGCAGGGTCATCTCGGTCGCCTCGCCGTTCTTGCCGATGCGCGCCTTGGCGTGCTGCAAGCCGCTCCAGAAGGCCAAATCGCCGCTTGCCGAAGCCTGCAGCACCTCAAGGTCGGTGTTGCCGCCCTTGTGGAAGCTTGCAGCGTCGCGTTCGTAGCGGCCGGCGACCGCTTCGGCGCCTTCGAGATGGTCGCCGCGCGGCGAGAAAAACGTCGCCGGTCCGGCGTGGGTGACGATCGCCTTCAGCGAGGTGGCATCGCCATTGACATAGTCCTCGGCGATCTTCTCGCGCTGCTTCATGAAGGCATCGAAGGACGAGCCGCCGGGGTGCACCCTCCTGATCCAGCTTTCCAGGCCGGCCATGAAATTCTCGAGGAAGGCGGCGGTGTCGGCATTGGTGACGGCGCCCTTATCGTCGAGCAGCTCCGCGACATTGCCGATATAGGCCTCCGGCTGCTGCATCACGGGCATGTCGAGGAAGACGAAGGTCTGCCGAAGCGCCTGGTTGGAGCCGAAGGCGCCGATCTTGCTCGGGCTGACGCTGACGACTCCGGCGGGCAGGTCCTTGAACACGCTCTTGCCCGGCGGACGCGAGCCGACATCGAGCGCGTTTTTCAGGCAGCCCGGGATCGAGCGGTTATATTCCGGGGTGACGAACAGCACCGCGTCGCATTCGCGTATCGCCGCACGAAAAGCCGACCACGCCGCAGGCGGGCTGTCGCCATCCAGATCTTCGTTGTAAAGCGGCAGGTCGCCGATCTCGATGAAGCGGCAGCGCACCGAATCCGGCGCGCGGGCGGCGAGCGCCTTGGCGATCTTGCGGCTGAAGGACTGGGCGCGCAGGCTGCCGACAAGGACAGCAAGCTGCAGGACGGCGTGTTCGGTTGCATTGGTCATGGCGAAACGTCCGGTTCTGATTTGCCTCACAGGGTAGGACCGGCTCGGGCCGGCCGCCCGACCTTTCGATAATGTCGCCAGCCCAGTGAGGTTCCCTACGTCATGGCGGGCCCCTGGCCGCTTGCGGCCTTGCCGCCGCGGCCATTGCACAGTAATGACGGATTGGCGCGAGATTTCAGGCATCCTGCAGGGTCTCGGATATTGCGCCGAACAAAGGTGCCCGGTCTTCGGGCGGCAAAGAGGTGGTCATGTCCGCGCGTATTTTCAGTCCAGCCAAAACCGCGATGCAGTCCGGCAAGGCCAAGACAGGACATTGGGTGTTGGAATTCGACCCCGCCCAGCGCAAGAAGATCGATCCGCTGATGGGCTACACCACCTCGGGCGACATGCTGAGCCAGGTGAAGCTCACCTTCGAGACGAAGGAAGAGGCTGTGGCTTATGCCGAGAAGCAAAAGATCGCCTATCGCGTGGAAGAGCCGAAGGAAGCCAAGCGCCGGCAGATTTCCTATTCGGACAATTTCCGCTATGACCGCAGGACGCCCTGGACGCACTGACTCCCGGTCTTGCGTCGCCTGGCGTAACCCGCCTCAGCCGGCCCGGCCGGCCGACGGTCCCGTAGCTCAGCTGGATAGAGCACCGGCCTTCTAAGCCGATGGTCGCAGGTTCGAATCCTGCCGGGATCGCCATTTTTGGCGCCGTTTTGCGCGGACTTACTTCCGCATCAGCTTAGGAGAGGGCTCGGTCAGCCATTGCTTGCCGTCTTTCTCACTGGCCCACGGATTGCCGAAGGCCTTGGTGGGCAACGGTTCCTCGTCAAACTCGAGCCGCACCTTCACAGCCCGCCGCTCGCGCCGATGCTCGGCTTGCTTGAATGCCTTGTCGCTGTCGGCTGTGGTCATGCCGACGATCGGGGTATTTCTGCGGGACCGACTCATGGACGTGTCGCTTGGCTTGCGTTTTCGGGCGGACAAGCCCGAAGATCTGGTCAGCGCTTAAAAGTCTTCGGCTACCCTGCCGCTCGCGCCACCAAGATATGTGTTCCAGACGTAGTCGCGGATCAGCTTTCGATGCTCGGTTGTTCTGCGGTGATAACTGGGACGGTCAGGGTAGGATACGCCGGCAACATGGAAGAATGCTTCCTCGATGATCTCATGGTGTCCGACCGCGCCCGCCATCGTCATCGGATTTTCCCGAGCGATGGCTACCGCGACGTCACTTGTCCTGTCCAAATGCGAGTAAAGGACGTTCCAGTTTGCGCCGCCAGTATCAAGCCCCATCTTCAAGCGGGGTTCGAAATTCAGTTTTCGTCCCGCCGTGGCGGAGAAGCGATAGAAGCAGAAGCCTGCCCATAGATTCCAGTGTCGATCGGTCGGCCTCGGCTCGTGGATATGATTTCGACCTGGAAGGAACAGCTTGCCGTAGACAGCCTTGCCTTCCATCTTGGCCGGAATGTCAAACGGCATTACCGGAAAACAGTCATGATCAATGAAGCCGAATAACTCAGGCTCCAAGTGCCGTATGATGTTATGATAAGTCCAGCTTATCGCGGTTCCGTGCGATCTGGACAGATGTTTTTCCACCCGCATCGGAAGCGCCAAATAAGGAACGCCTCTCAGTTTGCAGATGCTTTCTATTGCCTGTCTCGACGCCTGATCGGTCGAATTGTCGACAACGGCCAGGGTCATTCTCGGCGGGTGCATTTCCCATGCCTTGGCCAGCGCATCTATGACCCAGGGTGTATTGAACGCCACCGTAAAACAGACACGCGATGCACCAGTGGCTTTCAGGCGGTCTGCAAAACTGCGTCCGGCAGCTCGGCCCCTGTGCTCGAAAGCCTTGTACACTAAGCCATTTCTGGCTTCCTTCGCCGCGATGACTGCCGGCGCTCTGGTTATGATATCGACAATCTTCAGGCCCATTTGGCGTGCATAACTTGACGCCAAGTGGAAGGGAAGTCCGTCCTTCAAATCCCTTCATGCCCCGGCCTTAGTGACGGCTTGAAGCACAGCCGCTTCGCTTGAACGCTTGCAAACGGGGAAATTGCAGCCATAAGCGGCTGCATGAAGATTTTCGTGCCAGTGGAAGAAGCGATCCGTCATCTGCGCGACAGTTTGTTCGCAAAACTCAGATCTTTCGACTGGTTTCAGACTATCAGCCTGCTGGCTCTCAAGGACGACGTCATTCTCGTTACGAAACAGTTTGACGATCACATTCTAACATTCTCGCCTCGAGAAACCATCGGCAAGGACCTGTTCCGGAAGGGGCACTACCAACGCGATTTGGCCAATCGGGTTCTTGACCTTGTCGGCGTTCCGAAGGGAAGGGTGTTGCTGGAACTCGGCGCGAATATAGGCACGCACACCGTTTATTTAATGCGCAGCGGCAAGTTCGATCGAGCAGTCTCGGTGGAGCCGGATCCACGTAACCTCAAGCTACTGAAGCACAATTTATCGCTCAATGAGCTTTCGAGCCTGGTGACTGTCTTTGAATGCGCCGCTGGCGACAGAGAGGGCTCTATCGATCTCTATTTCGGCGATGACAATTTTGGCGCGAGCAGCGTAGTTAAGCCAAATGGCCATTCACGATCGATTCGGGTGCAGCTTCGTCGCGTGGACGGCATCCTGGCTGATGCCGAGGTCAACCTTGAGGATGTTGGCCTGGTATGGATGGATATCGAAGGCGCCGAGCCCGAAGCGCTGAAATCCATGGCTGAACTGGTGCGGCTTCGAGTGCCCATTCTCATGGAATACGGCCCTTGGCGGTATGGACCGGCAAAAACTGAGGAAATGGCCGAATATCTCTCCAGCCACTACAGGCGATGTATTGTCTTCGGTGGCAAAACCGAAAAGGAAATGAATATTCGCGATGTGTTCGATCAGCGAGACATTCTTCTTCTGCCCTGAGCTCTCATAGCCAACTTAGAGCGACCACCTGTCCCGCTGGCGCCACAGGTCCATGGGAGTTCGCCACAAGCGATACCAGCCGGCTCTTCTTATTTGCTCGGCAATTGGAGCGTCGCTGTACATCTTGAAGAACTGCAGCACGCGCGGACTGGCGAAAGCCTTTTTGCCGCGTGTGTTGTAGTCGCTGACCGGAAGACGGTGTCGGCTCAGAGCCAAGCCATTTCGAGAGAGCGCGACGCCGATGCAAAACTGCTCCGGTGCGTCTGTGTTGGTCAATTCGCGTACGGCCAACATCGCGGAATAGGCCTCGGTCAATGCACTGGCATTGGCTCTATGAATGCCAAGGATTCCGCTTTGCCACATCGGCTCGTGCCCAGTCAGGGTATAGTCTCCGATCTTGACGCCTTTGCCTGTGAGAACCGGGTAAAGCCGATGCTCGCCCTCACACTTGCGCATGAAAGAACGGGTCGGAGAAATCTGGCGAAACCCTCTGGATGGATCGACATAAGGGTAATGGTCGGAGTCCATGAAGATGAGGCGGTCCGCGTGCTTCAGAATCTCGATCAAGGACGCCGCCTTGATACCAAAATGATAGCGCCAGCCGAAAGACATCAGCTCTTTCTGGTCGGCGGTTATAGCGATCGTCCCTACGGGGTATTGACGAAAGAGTTCGGGTCTGTCGGTTGCGACGATTATTTTGGCGCTTGGGCAATTGTGCAAAAGCTTAAGCGCGCTGAGCAGTGCGCCAAAGTGATAAACCTCGTTATCGCCATACGCGATATAACCAAAAACGTCGTCCATTCGACCTGAAATGGGAGAAGTGTCTGAAGTCCTCCCACTACCACACGCGCTTGTGCAATCCACTCAAAAGTTCCTCGATGGATCGGTTCCTTGCACCTGTTCGCACGTTTCTTTGTTGATGGTTCGGCCGATCCGAGGCTATGTCGCGGGAGCGTTGGGGAGATATTGAATGTCGGCGCTTTCCAAATGGCTGAGGGATGTGCGCTCCAAATTGCCGGAGCACGTCACGATCGGCCGCCACACTTACGGCGTGACGTGGCGGAAGGTGCTTTTTCCCTCGAAGGATGCTCCGCTGGAGATCGGTGCCTTCTGCTCGGTCGCCGGCCAGGTGCTTTTCATGTGCTCTGGCCAGCATCCGACCGACAGGGCAACTTCGTTTCCGATCCATAGCCGGTTGCTGAAGCAGCGCGAGCCGATCGCTAATGGCGGCAGACCGGGCGGCATCACCATCGGCAATGATGTCTGGATCGGCCACGGCGCCATTATTTTGCCGGGCGTCGAGATCGGCGATGGCGCTGTCGTCGGGGCAGGGGCTGTGGTCACGAAGAACGTGCCGCCTTACGCCATTGTCGGCGGGTCTCCGGCGGCGCTGATCCGGTATCGCTTCTCGCAGGACATCATCGCAAAGCTGCTCGCCATCCAATGGTGGCATTGGGACGACAAGAAGATAAAAGCCGAGGCGGACACGCTTACCGGCCCGATCGAGACTTTCACCGAAAAGCATTTTGTGTCAGTCACCACAACGAGGTGACGGTTAGCGGTTAGCGGAAAATGAAGTCGTGTTTCTTCCTGGCGACCGATGCCAACTACTTTCCGTATGCCTGCCTGGCGGCGCGCCGGATAATTGATGTCTCCACGCCCATCGACGGCTTTCTGCTCTACACCGGTGCAAGCGCAACGGACCTTGAAGTCGCCCGCCATCTGCTGAAAGCCAAGGTCGAGCTGGTCGATGTCACGGATTTCATGACGAATTTCGGCTTTCGCTTTGGAACATACAGCATTGCCGCTTACGTTCGGCTTTTCGCCGATCAGTTTCCGGTTTTCGAGCCGTACGATCGCATCGCATACACGGATTGCGATGTTCTCTTCAACAGAGATATCAATGACTTGGCCGGCCAGCGGCTGCACGCACCGCTGCTCGCCGCGCATGACGACTACATGTATTTCAGGCCTTCATACCGGCAAAAGCTCAAGCTGGCGCCCGGCGCGCCGTATTTCAATTCCGGTGTCGTCGTCTTCGACATGAACGCTGTCCGGGAGAGCGCCCTGCTGGAGCAGACGCGCAAGGCCGCCATTCATGGCCAGATGAATGATCAAAATGCCCTGAACGTCGTCTTCGAGGGCAAGTGGCAGACGATGCACCCCAACTGGAATTTGCAATCGCTCGGAACGAGAGATTTTCGTTTCTCGCAAGCCTGGGCCAGGCATTTCGCGGGCGGTAAGCCGTGGGGCAATCAGGTCGGCGTCGAACTCGAAGCTCTCAGGATATGGCGCGACCTGGCAAAGGACACGCCTTGGGGCAAGCCGTTCGAGCAGCGCATACCCTTCGAGCGCGGCGTGATGAAGCGCTTCTTCCGGCGCTTCGATGCTGTTGCCGGTCTTTTCGGCAAGGACGTGCAGCGCCGCCGGGCCAGATATGACGGCACGAAGATGCATCGGCTCTACGCCCGGCAGGCGGATGAAGGAGCAATGGCGGTCCAGTTTCCCGAAGTGCTTGGCGATTTCGCCTGATCAGGCGTCGCTTCGCCCTCATTGAAAACAAAGCCCGCCGCGGCAATGGGAAACCGTGACGGGCTTGGCGACGCCCCTGATGGGACGCCATTGGAAAATCGAGGGCTACGCCAGCAGGCCGGCGACCTTGGCCGCCTTGCGCAGTGTCTTGCGGGCTTCCACCGGGCTGCGCAGGCCATCGAGCGCATCGCGGCAGACACGGCTTGCCGAGCGCCAGGCGCCGCCGCGCGCCGGCCCCGGCCAGCGCTGGTCGAGGCATTCCATCGCCTCGAAACAGCTTGATACCTTGCGCTGGCCGTTTGGCTGGAAATCGATCACGACTGGTTCGGAAAACCAGACATCGTTCATCACTTCCTCCGTTCTTGTGATTGTCTTTAGAGCAAGCAATCGGCGCCGGATGGGCGCCCGATGCAGGTTCGCGAGGCGATGCGGAACCCGCGCGTTAACCAACCATCGCGCATTAGGTTCCGAAGAATCTTAAGGTGGCGACAGGCCGCGTTCGGACCGGCTCATGGGCACCGGTTGGCGCGCGATCCGGGCCGCTAAATCGCGCGACCAAGGGCCTTTAAAACGCTCTATTCCACCAGCACATGCGCCTCGCGCGCGGCGACGATAAAGGCCTCCCTGGCGTTGTCCGCCGCGATGTCGCCGCGGGATCGCCCGGCGGCAGGCGCGCAGCGCCGCGCCATGCAGCGCGCTGCCGGCATCGCGCCATTGGCCGGTCAGCAGTTCGACGGCTTGCTCCGCGTTGGATATATGCCGGATAGAGCCGGAAACGCCGACGGCGACTTCGACTGGCCTGGAAAACCATCCCTGGATCATCGCGAAAGCTCTCCCGAAATATGTCGGAACACGAAATTTTGCCGCGTGGTTCCGATCCGGAACGTCAACTTACCGTGAAGCCGTCTCACGAAGGCGGCGCACGCTGCTCATCTGCCAAGCGGCCGCCGCGAAAGCTCCATCAATTCCGCCTCGTCGGTGATGCCCGCCATGTAATTGGCGATGATGCGCGAAGCGCGCGCTTCCTTCTGTTCGGCGGTCTCGCCCTCGACATTGCCGTTCGCGTAGACACGGCCAAGCATGGCCGTCTCGTCAGGGGTGAATGTGTTGCGCACAGCGGTCATGGCTTCCTCCTAATAGCCCGGCCCCTCTCTGCCCCGGCTAACATATTAGCATGCTTCAAGATCGGGAGTGAGTCGCCGGTACATAGCCGCAGGCCTCTTTGGTCAGGCGCCTCGGCCGGCCTGCTTCCGCGGCTGCGGCTGACCGCTGTTTTGCCGGCCTCGTTATATTCTTGCCGAATGAGCGCTGCGCTGATACGCATTAGCAGCGCGGAATTTTTCCGAGTCTGCATTGACTTGCGTCGAGAAAAGCGCCGTGCGTTCTGTCCGAGACCAGCAACCCCGACGTGGTGGCAACCGGGTTACGAAGGGGTTCTGGTCGAAAAGAAGCAGGGCAGGTCCCGTCCAAATCGGGGCTGGCCCGTCAACGCTCTGGAACTCCGAAGCCATTGCCCCCATGGCCTTCGGAAGAGCATGAACCATGGGGAAATCGATGGTCACCAAGAAACTTACCGCCAACGCAGAAAGCGCGGCAGCCTTTCTTGCGGTGATGGGCAACGAGAAGCGTCTGCTCATCATGAACTACCTCGCTGAGGGCGAACTCTCGGTCGGCGTGCTCGCCGACAAGGTCGAACTCAGCCAGTCGGCGCTGTCGCAACACCTGGCCAAACTGCGCAGGTTTGGTCTTGTCGAAACCCGCCGCGATCGTCAGATGGTCTATTATTCCTGCAAGTCTTCGGCAGCGCGCGAGCTTCTGACACTGCTCGATGGCCTGCTGACGACGGACAAGCCGCTCGCCGGACCGGCAAGGCAGGCCTTGGTCGAAAGGATGCGGCGGCCGCAAGCCGCCTGAACAGACTGGCACGCACGGACGAGGCCGGGGGGCCTTCGTCCGGCGCGGCACTGCCATGGCGCAGACTGCGTGCAAGCGGCCGCATCATGACCCGCCCACGTTTCCTTGCTCCTGTCATGCCGCTCGCCCGGCGGTTCATCACGTTTGTTTGAGAGGCGACGCTTGGAAGTCCGATTTCCGCTGCAGGCAGCTGATAGTAAATGATTTTTGTGTATGAGCGGGGTCTGGCTCAGCCGAAGATTACAGATTTGTAAGTCGCCTGGTCGGGCGCTGTTGGCTAAATATCGAGTCGATCCACACCCCCGGATCATGACGGCGCCAAGCTTCCACTTCGGCTCCGTAAGAGGCTCGCCGCTCCGGCGGGCCTCTTTCGTTTCGGGTCGACGATGTGCCTTGCCGCCCGCCGACGCATCGCTCTAGCGTGCGCTGCGCTGCCTTGTGATGACGCTGCGCACGGCGAGCACCAGCACGGTGATGATGATCAGGATCACCGAGAGCGCGGCGATCGCCGGGTCGATGTTGTCGCGCAGGCCCATCCACATCAGGCGCGGCAGGGTGATGGCGTTGACCGAGGTGATGAACAGCGTCACGCCGATTTCCTCCCAGGAGAGCACGAAGGAGAGCAGCGCCGCGGTGACGATGCCGAACTTGATGTTGGGCATGATGACGTGCGTCGCGCGCTCCCACACGCTGGCGCCGAGCCCGCGCGCGGCAAGGTCGATGCGCCGGTCGAGCTGGCTGAGCGACACCAGGATGAGCACCGTGGCGAAAGGCACGGTCATCACCGAATGCGCCATGGCGACGCCCAACCAGGTATCATACCCGAAGAAGGAGGTGATGCCGGAAACCGAGGTGAGCAGGAAATAGAGCGTCACCGCCGAGACCACCGGCGGCACCACCATCGGCAACAGCACGAAGCCGACAAGGGCGGCGGTGAAGCGCGGCTGAAACATCCACACGCCGAGGCTGAAGGTGAGGGCAAGCGCGGTGGAAAGGATGCTGCTGACGATGCCGATCCTGAGCGAAAGCAGGATCGAGTCCAACCAGCGCGGATCCTCGATCAGCGAGCGGTAGTGGCGCAGCGACAGTTCACCCGTCGGCATGGTCAGCATCCGGCTCGGCGTCAGCGACACCGGGATGACGGCAAGCAGCGGCATCAGCAGGAACAGCGCCACCACCACGGCGAGGAGCAGCGAGACGGGGCCGGGACGGTAGGTCGGCATCTTGGCTACACCAATTGCTTCGGTTTGACGTAGCGGAACAGCAGCGCCATCAGCGCGCCGACGAACACCACCAGCACGACGCTGATCGCCGCGCCCAGCCCCCAGTCCGGGCTCTGGAAGATGCGCAGATAAATGAGCTCCGCGATCATGACGCTGCGGCCGCCGCCGAGGATTGCCGGCGTGACGAAGAAGCCCAGCGAGAAGACGAAGGTGATCAGCGCCGAGCCGATGATGCCGGAGCGCGTCATCGGCACGAACACCGTCCAGAAGGTGCGCATGCGGCTGGAGCCAAGGCCGCGCGCCGCAAGCAGCACGCGCTCGTCCAGGCTGCGCATGGCGGATGCCAGCGGGAACACCGCGAAAGGAATGAGAAAATGCGACATGCCGACGATGACGCCGAACTCGTTGCGCACCAAAGTCAGCGGCTCCGAGATGAAGCCGACCGATTGCAGCCAGGTGTTGATCAGGCCGCGGTTGGAGAGCAGCGCGACCCAGCCGAAGGCGCGCGTCAGCACCGAGATCCAGAAAGGCACCAGGATGCAGAACTCGGCCAGCACACGCTGCACCGGACTGCCGCGCACCCAGACCACGGTGATGGCATAGGCGGCGGTGACCGAGACCACGGTGACGATCGCCGCGATGCGCAGCGTGCGGATGAACACCGACTGCACCAGGTCGTCGGTGAGCAAAGCGTGGTACTGGCCGAGGCCTGGTGTTGGGAGGGTAAAACTCCACTTCACCACGCCGAGGAAGGGCCAGGCATAGGCAAGGATCAAAAACAGGAGCAGCGGCGCCATCAACAGCGCCGCGCCCATCCTGTCGGAGAGGGGGCCTCTCATCGGTCAGAAATCTCGGCCTGATCAGGCCGAGATGATCTTGGTGTATTCGTCGAGCGCGGCGCCGTAATTCTTGGCGTACCACTCCATGTCGAGCGGGATCTGCTTCTTCATGTTGTCCGGATCGACCGGGTTGATGCGCTTCTTGTCGGCCGGGATCAGCGCATCGGCCGCCGGATTGGCCGGGCCCTGTCCGAGCTTGTCGAACATCACCAGCTCCTTCTGCGGATCCTGGGTGCTGGCGATGAACTTCATCGCCGCGTCCTTGCCGCCGGGATTGTTCTTCAGCACCGCCAGCGCGCCGGGCGAGATCAGGCCCTGGTCCCAGATGAACTTGATCTGGCCGCCGGAGTCCTGCTCGATCAACGAGGCGCGGGTCGACCATACGATCGCCATCGAGGCTTCACCGTTGAGCAATACGCTCTGGCTTTCGGCGCCGCCGCCCCAATAGGAGACGACGTTTTCCTTGAAGGCGGCGATCTTGTCATGCGCGCGCTTCAGGTCCAGCGGATAGAGCGAGGCGGGTGCCACACCGTCGGCCAGCAGCGCCGCTTCCCAGCTCGACACGCCCCATTTGTAGAGCGAGCGCTTGCCGGGGAATTTCTTGACGTCGAAGAAGTCGGCCATGCCGGTCGGCGCGTTGGAGCCGAATTTCTGCGAGTCGTAGGCGATCACATAGGAGAAGAAGTAGGTCGAGGCGGCATATTCCCAGCCGAAGCCCGGCCGCATCTTGCTCTTGTCGACGACCTTGTAGTCGATCGGCTCGAGCATGCCCTGGCCGCCGAGCGTGATGGCTGAGAACGGATCGACGTCGACAAGGTCCCAGGTCGGCGCGCCGCTCTTGTACTGCGCGGCGATAGCACCTTCGGTCGGGCCCGAGCCGTCCATCTTGACCGGGATGCCTGTTTCCTTGGTGAAGGCCTGGCCGTAAGCGGCATCGTAAGCCGTTATGGCGTCGCCGCCCCAGTTCACCAGCACCAGCCCTTTGGTCTCGGCTTGAGCGCCGGTCGAGCGCAAAAGCATCGGCGTGCCGGCGAGCACGAGGCCCGCAAGCTGCGCGAACTGCCGGCGCGAGATCTCGCCGCGCCTGGTCCGCTCGGCGAGGGATTCGATTGTTTGTTTCTTGGTTTCGTTCGTCATGTCAGTTCCCCTTGTTGTCGTTGATTGAACCGGAAGCCGGGCGGCGAATTAAGGCCGCGGCGGCGCTCTCTATTGTCCTCCGTCCGGAAGGAGGAAACCCTTTTCCGCCGGCCAGGTCAGCCAGACGGAATTGCCTTTGCTCAACGCCGCGGCCGCGACCTCGTTCGGCACCGATACGGTGACCTTGGCGCCCTGGCGCGTGGTGAGGTCGAGCTTGGTCGCGGCACCGAGATAAGTCGAGGCGACGGCCGTCGCCGCGATGCCGTTTTGGTTGGCGAACGCTTCCGGCGCGATCGACATGTCCTCGGGGCGGATGGCGAGGATGGCGTCGCCTTTGATCGCCTCGGCCTTGCAGCGCATGTTGACCGCGCGGTCTTCGCAGAGCCCGGTCGCGCCATTGTCGGCGGGGCGCACGCCCTTCACCGGCAGCATGTTGATCTCGCCCAGGAACTCGGCGACGAAGCGGTTGGTAGGCCGGTTATAGACCTCGTCAGGCCTGCCGACCTGCAACAGCTTGCCGTGGTTGAAGATGGCGACGCGCGACGACAGCGCCAGCGCCTCGCTCTGGTCGTGCGTAACGAAGACGAAGGTGGTGCCGGTCTCCTGGTGCAGCCGCTTCATCTCGGCCTGCATCTGGCCGCGCAGGCTCTTGTCCAGCGCCGAGAACGGCTCGTCGAGCAAGAGCACGCCCGGCTCGAACACCAGTGCGCGGGCCAGCGCCACACGCTGCTGCTGGCCGCCGGAAAGCTGCGCCGGCAGCTTCTTCTGATGGCCTTTCAGTCCGACGCGTTCGATCATCTCGCCGACACGGCTTTTGATCTCTGCGGCGGATTTCTTGCGCACCTTGAGCGGGAAGGCGATGTTCTGTTCCACGCTCATATGCGGGAACAAAGCATAGCCCTGGAACACCATGCCGGCGGCGCGTTGCTCGGCCGGCCGGTTGGTGATGTCGACACCGTCGCTGAAAAGCTTGCCTTCGCTCGGCTGCACGAAGCCGGCGAGGATCATCAGGAAGGTGGTCTTGCCGGAACCGGATGGTCCGAGCAGCGTCAGGAATTCGCCGCGGCCGATATCGAGCGTCAGATTATCCAGCGCCCGGAACGAGCCGAAGCTCTTGCCGATCCCGTTCGCCTTGATCTCTGCGGCCCGGCCGGGTTGCTGCATCCTGCCTCTATCCTCACCGTCAAGCCAAATCGTAGGCACGGCTGCGGCTCACCGCAACCGAATAGTTTTCGCCTGATCGGCAAATTTGATTCACGCGTGGTGCGGAGCGGCGACGCGGCAGCGCCGATCTCAATACTTAGCCAGGCTGCTCTCCGACAGCTTCGCCCTCAGCCAGTCGCCGAAGGCATTGAGCACCGGGTGCCCCGCCTTGGCGTGCTCGAAGACCAGAAAATAGGAGCGCGGCGACGGGACGGTCGCCTCGAACGGCTTGACCAGCCGGCCTTCGCTCAGCGCCTGGCGGCCGGTCAGCTCGTCGCCGAGCGCAATCCCCTGGCCGGCGATTGCCGCCGAAAAGACCAGATTCATATCGGAAAAGAAGATGCCGCCTTCGGTATCGGGATTTTCCACCTTGGACAGCGCCAGCCAGCGCGCCCAGTCCTCGGTGTCGGAAAGATGCAGGAGGTTGGCGCGCAGCACGTCGGCGGGTTTGGAAAAACCGCCGACCTTGTTGAGCAGTCTCGGGCTGCAAAGCGGCGTGAAGGAGACCTCGCACAGCAGTTCCACCGCCCGGTTCGGCCAGTTGCCGACGCCGAAGGCGATGAAGGCGTCGGCATCCGGATTGCTGACATCGTCGAGCCGCCGCGGCGTGAGCACCGAGAGCGTCACGTCCGGGTACATCTGCTGGAACTCGCCGATATGCGTGCACAAAAACATTGAGGCGAAGCCCGGCGGGCAGGAGATAGCGAAGGAGCCGCCGACGCCGGCGCCGCTGTTCTGAGTCCTCGCATCGCCAAGCACGGTCAGCGCCTTTCGGACGTCGGCCGCGTAGCGCTGGCCGCGCGGCGTCAGCGCCACGCCCTTGCCGATGCGCTGCAGGAGATCGAAGCCGAGGTCGCGCTCGAGCAGCCGCAACTGATGCGAGACGGCGCTGCGGGTGAGGTGGAGTTCGTCGGCGGCGCGCCAGACGCTGCCGTGACGGGCGAAGCTGTCGAGGGCGCGCAGCGCCTGCGTGGATGGTATTCGCAAGAGGCCTCAGGTGAACCGAATTTGCACGAGCCGGGAAAACATATCACTTTTTGATGCGCGGCTTCACTGCTTTCTTTTAGGCATGGACAAACCGGTGACGACCTCGGCGCAAGAAACCGCTTTAGCCTGCATCGACAGCATCCAGCCGCTGCTCTCGGCCTGGACGCGCACCATCTTCGACTTTGGCGAAACCGCCTGGCGCGAGTACCAGTCGGCGGCCTGGTATGTGGATCGGCTGAAGCGCGAAGGCTTTTCGATCGAGGAAGGCTCGGGCGGCATGCCCACTGCCTTCTGCGCCCATTGGACGAATGGCGACGGCCCCGTGATCGGCATGTATGGCGAATACGACGCCGTGCCCGGCAATTGCCAGGACGCAGCGACGGTGAAACGCGCGCGGCCGGGCCTTGGGCAGGAGGCGGGTGGCCATACCGATCCGCATTCGGGCCTCGGCATCGGCAGCCTCGGCGGGCTTTTGGCCACCAAGGCGGCGATGCTGGAACACGGCATCAAGGGCACGCTGCGCTTCACCGGCGAGCCGGCCGAGAAGGTGAGGGGGTCGAAACCGATCCATGCGGCCAAAGGCTATTATGACGGCCTTGCCGGCATGATCTCCTTCCATCCCTTCTACATGCTGCCGCTCTGCAACACCGCGCGCTGGGATACGCATTGCGGCGCCGCCTATTCGATGATCTACCGCTTCGTCTGCGACGAGCCGGAAAATTGGGTTCGCGCCAGCGACGCAGCACCCATCCCGCAAGCGCATTCGGCGGTCCGGGCGCCCGGCGCCAACGACGCGCTGATGATGATGTACATGGCGTCCAAGGCGCTGCGCGATTCCATGCTGACGCATCAGGGCGGCTGGTCGATCAGCGAGGCAATCCTGACCGCGGGGCAGGCGACCGCTGACAACCTTCCGGCCGGCCTTGCCGAGATCCAGTACATGATCCGCGTGCCGACCATTGCCATGGCCGAGCAGGTGACTGCCGTTCTCGACCGCAACGCGCAAGCCGCGGCAAATATGAGCGGCTGCCGCCATGAGCGCCGCTGGGTGTCGAAGTCGCGCCCGGGATTGGCCAATCACGCCATGGCCGGCATCACCTATCAGGCGCTTTCGACCGTGGGTGCGCCGCGCTGGAACGAAGAGGCGAGGGCGATCGCCCGCGAGGTCCAGGTCAATGCCGGCGGCGAGGCGACGGAGAACCCGTTCATCGACGAATTGGAGCGGCTGATTTCGCCGCAGGACGCCGAGGCGATCCTGCGCCGCGACCTGCCGCCATCGCAGGTGAACTCCACATCTGACGATTACACCGACATGAGCTGGCATGCGCCGACATCGCGCTTCTATGTCGCCCGTCCGGCGCTGCGCGCGGCCAAGGGCCATGCTTATCCGGCCTGGGTGATGAACGCGCTGGGCGGCATTCCGGCGACCATCGACCCGATGGTCACCTGCGCCGCGAAGACGGTTGCGCTCACCGCCCTGCGCTTGCTCGAGGACAAGACCGCGCGCGACGCCGCGATGGACGAATTCGTCAAGCGAACCGGCGGCGGCGTCGGCGGCTCGAACTGGATCGCGCCGCTCTGCGACTACGAACCGCCGATCAACTTCCGCTGGCCCGAATATGTCACCACGCCGCGCGGGCGCGACTGGTGGATCCCGGCCGCCTCCATCTCATGACACGAAACAAACCATCCCGAGGAGAACACCATGACCGTCCATGACCGCATCGTCGCCGAGCCGTTCTCGCTGCAGCGCCGCAACCCCAATGGCGGCACCAAGCCGCTGACCGCCTGGGGCTTCGCCAACGAGACTGATGTGCTGACCGACGTGCTGCTCGGCTCGCCGAACTTCCTGCGTCACCTGTCGACCAGCTCGCTGTCGCGCAAGCATCTGCGCGAGGCGCCTTGCAACATCCAGATCGCGCAGGCGCAGCACAAGGACCTTGTCGCGGCCTATGAGCATTTCGGCGTCAACATCCACTGGCACGAGCCGACGCCGGAACTGCCGATGCAGGTCTATTCGCGCGATTCCAGCGTGATGACTCCTTACGGCGCCTTCATCACCGCCATGGCCAATTGGTGGCGGCGCGGCGAGAACTATGCGGCCATCCGCACGTATGAGAAGCTCGGCATCCCGATCTACGACATGGTGACCGCCGGCACCTTCGAGGGCGGCGATTTCAACGTAATCGAGGAGGGCGTGGTGCTGATCGGCTGCGGCGGCGCCCGCACGCAGGAAGAAGGCGCGCGTCAGGTGCAGGCCTGGTTCGACAAGGAAGGCTGGGAGACGCGGCTCGCCTTCATCGACGAATATTACGTCCATATCGACCTGATGGTGGTGCCGATTGCCGAGAAGCTCACCGCCGTCTGCCTCGCCTGCACCGAGCCCGGCATTGTCGACTGGCTGAAGGGAAAGGGCCACGAGATCATCGACGTGCCCTTCCAGGACACGATGGCGCTCGGCTGCAACTTCATGTCGCTCGGCAAGGACAGGGTGATCGCGCCGACGTCGAGCAAGACGCTGATCGGCCAGCTGAAGGCGCGCGGCTTTGAGGTCGCCGCTGTCGACATGAGCGAAATCTCCAAGACCGGCGGCGGCATTCACTGCATGGCGCAGGCGCTGAAGCGCGTGCCGGCGTAACGGATTTCGAAGCTCCGAAATTCCAGAAGGGGAACGCCTACGCCCTGGCCGGTCGGGCCAGGGAGATATTTCTTTTGCAGTCCCGGCTTGTCAGGAGACTTCGTCATATCCGTTCCGATCATCCTGGCCCTACGCTAGGCTCCGGCCAGCCGAAACAGGATTGCCGCAACGATGATCGTCCAGGCCTGCATCAACGGCGCCCGAGCCGCTGGCTTCCACCCCGCATTGCCGCTCGATCCCGAGGCGATGGCGCGCGACGCCGCCGCCTCGATCGCGGCGGGCGCAGCCGAGCTGCACGTGCACGCGCGCAGCGCCGATGGTCGGGAGAGCCTGGCGCCGCAGGCGATGGACAGCACGGTCGCAGCACTCCGCCGCGCCTGTCCAGGCACGCTGATCGGCGTCTCCACCGGCGCCTGGATCGAGAAGGACGATTTGCGCACGCTGGTTGCCATTTCCGGCTGGCGCGAGCTGCCCGATTATGCCTCGGTCAATCTCAGCGAGACGGCGGCGCCCGTCGTCATGGAAAGCCTGCGCCAGCGCGGCATCGCCATCGAAGCCGGGCTCGCTTCCATTGCCGACGCCGAGCGTCTCGTCGGTCTCGACCATGGCGGGCGGGTGCTGCGCGTGTTGGTCGAGATTTCCGAGCAGGCGCTGGATGAAGCCTTTGCCGTGGCAGATGGCATCGAGACTGTGCTGGAACGCGCCGACATCCGCCGCTCCATCCTGCTGCACGGCGAGAACGCCACGGTTTGGCCATTCGTGGAAAGGGCGGCCGCGCGGAAGTTGTCGACGCGGGTCGGGCTGGAGGACGGCAAGGAATTGCCGGATGGAAGCGTGGCGGACGGCAACGCCGCGTTGGTGGCTGCGGCGGTGGCGATTTACCGCGCTCGGTGATCTTGTTCCTCGCCTCCACGAAGTGGGGGAGAGGTGGCTCGGCGAAGCCGAGACGGAGAGGGGGAGCGCCCTACGGAGACCCCCTCTCCGTCCGCTTCGCGGACACCTCTCCCCCGCCTTTGGCGGGGGCGAGGAAAGCGCTACTGCGTATCCGCGATGGCCCTCAACTCGGCGCGCTTCTCATCCGACACAACGGCAAGATCCAGCACCTTCTGCAGACCCGCCGCGTGGCGGAAGGTCGGCTCGGTCTGCGCGCCGCTCTTCACCGCCTCGACAAAGCGCTGGTAGTTGGTCGGGACGGTGCCGGCGTCGAGCTCTTCCCATTTGGCGTTCTCGACATTGTCGCCGACGCAGGCCTTGAGCATCGAGCCGTCGAGATTGTGCACCACCTCGATCCCGCCCTTGTCGCCATGGATGCGCAGGCGCAACTCGTTGATGTGGCCGGTGGCCCAGCGGCTGGCATGCACCACGCCGAAGGCGCCGTTGGCGAAGTCGAGCGTCATGGCGAAACTGTCGTTGGCGTCGAGCTGGTACTCGCCGATGCGGTTGCCTGGCGCCTTGTCGAAGGCGCGCAGCCTGCAGAAGACATGGTCGATATCGAGCGCCGCGCCATAGCTGGCGAAATCGAGGATGTGGATGCCGACATCGCCGAGCACGCCGTTCGAGCCGTGGCCGCGCGACAGCCGCCACAGCCATTTCGGATCGGTGCGCCAGTCGCCCCAGAATTTCGACACCAGCCAGCTCTGCAGGTAGGACGCCTCGACATGGCGCACCGTGCCGATCTCGCCGGCCTGCACCATCCGGCGCGCCTTCTGCAACGCGGCGACGTTGCGATAGGTGAGGTTGACCATGTTGACGATGCCGGCGGATTCTGCGGCATCGGCCATTTCGCTAGCTTTGCGGAAATTTTCCGCCAGCGGCTTCTCGCACAGTACCGGCTTGCCGGCGGCGACCAGCGCCATGGTGGTCGGATGATGGATGCGGTCGGGCGTGACATTGGCGACCGCGTCGAAATCGCCCCAGTCGAGCGCCGCCTCCAGCGAGGTGAAGCGCTTCGGGATCTTGTAGGTGTCGGCATATTCGCCGACGCGGGCCGCATCGACATCGACGGCGCCGACGATCTCGACGCCCTCGATCGCGCCGAAGCGGCGGGCATGTTCCTGCGCCATCCAGCCGGTACCGAGTATCAAAAGCCGCATTTTTGTCCCTTTGAGCGATTTGGTTCGATTCAATAACGGGGGGAGAATGTGACCCGGGCGCTGTTTTGGCGCAATCCCAAACGAAGCGGAGAGGCGCTTTTTAGCGGAAGCCGGCCTCGCCATGCGCATGCAGCCTGGGCCCGCGCTCCTCGATCGGCTCCAGCGCCTTTTCCACCGGCACGTTCGGCGCGTCGAGGATGGCGGGCTTCGCCCCTTGCGGGTTGTGCGCCCATCTCACCGCATTGCGCAGCACCTTCTGCACGGTGGCGTCGTGATAGGTCGGATAGGTTTCGTGTCCGGGGCGGAAGTAGAAGACATTGCCGGCGCCGCGCCGGTAGGTCAGGCCCGAGCGGAACACCTCGCCGCCCTGGAACCAGGAGATGAAGACGGTTTCCAGCGGCTCGGGCACGGCGAACTGCTCGCCATACATCTCCTCGTTCTCGAGCTCGAAGAACTCGCCGATGCCTTCGGCGATGGGATGGCTTGGGCTCGTCACCCAGAGCCGCTCGCGCTCGCCGGCCTCGCGCCACTTCAGCGTGCAGGGCGTGCCCATCAGCCGCTTGAAGATCTTCGAGAAATGGCCGGAATGCAGCACGATCAGCCCCATGCCTTCGAAGACCCTGCGCGCTACGCGTTCGACCACCTCGTCGGCCACCGCGCCATGGTCCTTGTGACCCCACCAGACGAGCACGTCGGTTTCGGCAAGGCGGGATTGCGGCAGGCCGTGCTCCGGCTGCTCCAGCGTCGCGGTCGAGGCTGATATGCCTGCGTCGGTGCTCAACGCCGTGGCAATGGTCGCGTGCATGCCTTCCGGATAGATCGAGGCCACCACCTCATTGGTCCGCTCATGGATGTTCTCGCCCCAGACGACAGCGCGAATTGTCATGGATTGCCTCGTGAGTGATTGGGAGCCGCCCCGCGCCATAGATAGCGCCTTCGCCCGGCATTGGAAGCGGTTTTCGCAATGCGGTGAATGCCGGCGGAGTCATCATCCTGTGGTCTGCGCCGCCACGCTCCTTGCTTCGCGCTGGATGATGAGTTCGCGAGGCCGATTGGCAAGCTTCCCTTCCCGTGCGCAATATTGGCCATGGGCGAAGTGCTTGTAGGCGCAGCGATCTTTGCTTGTCTGGCCGGGGCCTCGCTGGTCAGCCTGATGGTGCACGAGCGTTTCCCTGCTCACCACCTTCAGGACGACACCAGCGCAGTGGTGCGGCTTGCCGCGAACCTGTTCGTGGTGATGTCGTCGCTTATGCTCGGCCTGATGATCAATTCAGCCAAGAACACATTCGAGGCCATCAACGGCAACGTCCACACCTTCGCCACCGATCTCATCCTGCTTGATCGTACGCTTCGACGTTACGGACCGGAAGCGGACAGCGCCCGGCAATCGCTGACCGCATACGTCCAGCGCGTCGTCGACACCTCTGCCGCCGACAGCGACACGACCGTCGTCCCGAACAGGCTGGCGGAACTGCTGCTCAATCAGGTCGGCGACATTCTGGCGGGATTGACGCCGGCGGATGCCAGGCAGACCGCCGCACAACAGGCCGCGACACAGCAACTGCAGAAGCTGATCGAGCAGCGCTGGATACTGGCCGAACAGTCCGAGGGCGCCATACCCGCGCCACTGATCGTTCTGCTCGTCGCCTGGCTGACGCTGATCTTCGCCAGCTTCGGCTTCCGGGCGCCGCGCAACGGCACCATCGTCTTCACCTGCCTCGTTTCCGGGGCGCTGGCCGCCGCGGCGATCTATCTGATCGTCGACATGGACAGCCCGTTCTCAGGCCCGATCCAGGTCTCGCCGGCGCCCCTGCAACGGGCGCTGGCTGAACTGACGACGCAATGAGTTTACCGGCCGGGCTGGCCGAGCAATTCGACCAGCAGTCTCGCCGCTGCCTTGGCGCCGTCGGTGCGGATCATGCCGGCGATAGTGCTCGCGCGGGCGCCGGCCGCCAGCGCCGTCTCCAGCGCCGCCGACAGCGACTGCGCCGTCGGCATCGGACCGTCATGCGCGGCGCCGATGCCGAGCTCGGCCGCCCGTCTTGCCCAATAGGGCTGGTCTCCGATCTGCGGCACGATCACCTGCGGCGCTCCCGCCCGTGCGGCGGCGACGGTCGTGCCGGCGCCGCCGTGATGGATGACGGCGGCGACGCGGCCGAACAGCGCCTGCTGGTTGATCTCGCCGACGGCAAAGCAGTCGTCGCGATCGTCGACGGGGCCCAACTCTGCCCAGCCATGCGCGAGCACCGTACGGAGGCCCTTGGCGCGGATCGCCTCGATGGCGGCGGGGCCGGCTTCGCTCGCGACCGATATGGAACCGAAGCCGGCATAGACCGGCCGCGGGCCGGCATCGAGGAAGGCTTTGAGCCGGTCGGGGAGGGGCCGCTCGTCCGGCAAGATGAAGGCGCCGGTCTGCACGGCGTCGATCAGGTCCGAGCCTGGCCAAGGTCCCAGCGTCGGGTCGCAGGCGAGCAGGACGGGATTGCCGTAGACATAGTCCCGGACATTTTCCACCGGGGGCAGTCCGAGCGATGCGCGATGGCCGTTGATCGCCTCGCCGAAGAGGGCGTTCTTGGTCCGGATGTCCAGCTCCCACAGCAGCCGGTTGTCGGTCACGCCGGCCGGCAGCGGATGGCCCGGATATTCATGCGGCCGGTTGTGCGGCGAGGGCAGCCAGATGGGGCAGAACGTGCCGAGCATGTAACGCATGCCGCGTTGTTCCGCGACCAGCCGCGCGGCGGCGCAGGACGGGAAGAGGCCGAACGCCACCACCGCATCGCAGCCTTCGGCGGCCGCGCTCAGCGCCTCATATTGCCTGGCGACGATCTCGGCCGCCTGGCCGGAAATGAGCCGGGCCCGGTCCTCGGGCGAGGCCGATCGCGACCGGTTGACCATTTCCTTCGCCCATTCGCGCACCGGCGCGAAGGCCGGTGCCAGCGGCACGCCGGCGCGGGCCAGAAGGGCGGCAAACTCCTCGTCGCCCGGCGCGCTGACCCTGGCCTCGACGCCATGCGCCTGCAGCGCTGCGCCCAACGCCGCCAAAGGCTCGACGTCGCCGCGCGAGCCGTAAGTCGATAACAAGATACGCATTCCATGCTCCGTGTCGTTTTTCGGAGCAGTGTTGATACGCCATGGCCAGGGGCTTGCCGCAAGCCGGGGCTGCGCCATATCTACCCTATGGGAAGGGTCGTTATCGCGTCTGCGGTTGAGGTCGCGATCGCGTTGCTATTCGAAGCGGCGACGACATACCAAGCATCCGCGCGGATCGGCGCGAAGCCCTTCGGATCGGCAAGTGGGGATCGGCCAGTGCCGGCGACAGGCTCGCCGGCCGGATAGGGTTTAACCCTGGCGGCCTTCCTGGGCGACCCGGGTGGGGGAGCTTGTGAGGCGCGGGACGACGACGAGACGCTTGATCTTGCCGTTTTTGTAGGCGGCAAGGAAGCGGTGATAGTCCTTGAAGACGACGCAGCCATTGGATTCCGCACGGCCGCCGCGCAGCATATAGGTGTGCGCAAGCAGGCCGTTGCGGCCGTATTTGTTGTTGCCGCTGGTCGGCGTGAGCCTGATTGCCTCGACCCCGTGAAAGCGCGACTCGCGCATCGACAGATTGTAGGTGTCGGGCGGCGTCGGGCCGACATTCTTGCGGTTGACGAAGCGCGGCTGGTCGACCATCGAGCCCAGCCCTGAATGCGCTTCCAGTTTCGAGCCGTCGGGCATGTAAACGGTCCTCGCCGAAATATCGTAGACGGCAACGCCATTGCCCGTCGTGGGGCCATTGAAAAGGTTGCGGAACGCGCTGCCGAGTCCGCCGCGCTCCGGCGTGTCCGGCTTGGCATAGGCGAGCATCTCGGACGCCTGCGCCTTGCGCTTGCCTGGCTTGGAGTCGGTCACGAGCGGTTTCGAACCTGTCACGCCCGGCAGGGCCTGGTCGCCGTTCCTCGGCGAGACCGCCGTCGGCGCGCCTTGCGCGGTATCGGCAGCGGCCGGCTGCGGCTTGGCCCTAGCGACCGGCGGCTTCGCGGCTTCGGGCTTCTGCGTCCTGGCGGCGTTTTCTTCGGGCGCTTCGGTGGCGCGTTCGAGCGTGGCGCGCGGGCGAAGGCCGGGCACGGCAATGGTGTCGGGCAGATCGTCCTGCGGCGGCAGCGAGGCGACCTGGTACGTGCCGTCCTTGCCGTTGTCCGGTTTGGCGGCGACATCGGGCGCGTCGGCGTTTTCGAGCGCGACGGCGGTCGGAAGGTCGGCCGTGTCCTCCGGCGCTATGTTGGCGAGCGCCAGCGCCAAGTCGGAAGCGCCGGCGATTTCGGCCGGCCGCGAACCGAAGCGGGCTTCCGCCGGGGCTCCCGGCAGCGCGCCGCCGAAGCGGCTCGCCGTAGGCAGGCTGGCCAGCAGGAACGGCGCCTTCTCGGCACGGGCAAAGGCATCGGCAAGCTTTTGCGGCGAAAGCGCGGCGCGCTTTACAACGCCGTCGAAGCGGTCGACGGCCCCGGCGGCCGAAGCCACCACGACGTTTTCATGCGCGACGCTATCCGGCGCCGGCAGCTTGAGGCGCGCCGTCTTGCCGGCGTGGCCTTCTTTCTTCAATTTTTCAGGAGCTTGGCCGTCATGCCTGAAGCTTGTCGCGAGGCTGAAGCAGCCGGAATCGCAGCCGCCGGTGAGCGAGCCTGCCTTGTAGCCGCCATTGACGGCAAGGTGCGGCGCCCAGGCGTTGGCGATCTGCCGGCGCTGGTCGCCAAGCGCGATGTTGCGCGGCGAAAGCAGGCCTTGCGGCAATCCGTTGGAAGCGGCGGTCAGCGAGGCGCTCACCGAATGGAGCCCCGCCAAGGTCGCGGCGGACCACAGCACGAGGGCGGCGCCGACAGCAGGCACCACGACCCAACGATGACCAGACTTTTGCGAAGTTACCCCCCCATGAGGAGCGTCACCCCGGTTCTTCAAACGCAAAAACGCCATACGACCACTCTCAATCGGCATGCCGGTTTGCGGACCTGGCACCCGTCACGATCACAGTTCGCTGGTGCCCCCTGCACCTTCACGCGTCTGTTGCCGATTGATTCAAAAGATGGACAAAGTTGGTTAACCAATCCCTCCACCAATCGCCGATTTGGCGACGGTCCATACGAAAAAAGAGCCCTCCATGATCTATGCCACGGTAAAAATGCTCTTCCTCACCCGCTTTGCTGCCCGTTTTTCCGGCCTCTGTCAAGAAAACGTGAAGGCTGGAACCGCAGCATCTCCAGCCGGCTAGAGGCCGATTGGGGTCAAAATGCGACGGTCTGAAGAATTGCGGAACAAGCCATTCGCAAAACCTTGGACCAGGTTTTGGGGAGTGCCGGCGGCCGGCGCGGTCTCCTTATTGCGAGGATCGCCCTAAAAAGCCACCCGCTGACTGCGGGCGATCTGAACGCCAACCGACTCTTGCGGCCTTGCCGTTACCGTGGGGTTGGTTGCCGACCGAGCAGCGACAAAGCCGGAAACGTCAGCGCCGTTCGTCAGGGCTGTCGGCGACACCGACATGGTGCCGATAGACCATCTCCCAGCCCTTCCATCCGGTGAACAGAAGAATGAGGACCACGAGCAGGGACAGTATTAGACCGATCGGAATGACCGCAGCCGCGCCATGAACATAGCGCGAATACCAGTTGTAGAGCTCGATCAGGACGACAATCACATTGCCGCCGGCGTGAAGCCATGCATCCCGAAGATTGCGGACCTGGTCATCGCCCAGCACATCAGTCAGGCCGGCAACAGCGGCCAGGGCCGCCATGATCAGACCGGCCCCGAGAAGCCACAGCGAGCCTGTCACCCAACCGGGATTGCCCGTTCGCCAGAAGATCAGGTCGCAGACCAAGGTGGCGACGAAAAACGCGATGGGAAAGGGGATCAGCATCGGGTGGATCGGATGGCCGCCGATGCTTGCCGTGCTGCGCGGATAGTGGGTCATGGCGACGCCTCCAAGCTAGCTGGGCCGACTGACCCTGCCCAACGGAGCTGGCCAGCCGCGACAGAGAACATGAAACCCCGGCGGCGGTGGAATGTTCCATTGCGCGCCGGCCGCTCGCAGCCGCGCCGACGCCGTTGCGCCAATGAACCGCGAAGCTCGGCTGTTTGTCGGCAGAAGCTTTTCGGTGCTCGGTTCGGTCCCCAATGTAGCAGACCGACGGTCCGGTCTTCATCAGCGAACGTCGATGACGACCATCAGACCGCCGCCGCCCTTCTCCTCGGTATTGTTATTCGTGGTGTGATGCGGGATGTGGCAGTGAATCAGCCACTTGCCCGGACGCCTCGCTGTCCAGACGACGTCATATCGCTGGCCCGGTCCGACATTGACCGTATCGGCAAGAAAACGTGCGGCGGCGGGAATCGTCTCGCCGTCGCGGGCGACCACTTCGAACGGGCCGCCATGGATGTGCATCGGGTGTATGAAGCCGTTGTTGCTGCCGATGAAGCGGACCTTTAGCGTCTCGCCGACCTTCATATGGATCGTATCTGTCGACGGATAGGCCTTGCCGTTGATGGTGAAGAAGTTCGGCATGCCGCCGTCCATCGGCATCGCAGGATAGGTCAGGCCTTCGCGGACCAGCCATTCCTGCAGCTCGATGACATAGTCGTGGTCGGCGGCGACCTCGTCGGCGGGACTGGCGGGATCGATGATCAGCGCGCCATAGAGGCCGAGTGCCTGGGTGCGGTCGGGCTTGGCGTGCGGATGATAGAAGTAAGTGCCGTGCTGGGTGGCGGTAAACTCGTAGGAATAGGTCTGCCCGGGCTTGATCGGCGCCTGGGTGATCTCGGCCGGCCCGTCCATCTGATTGGGCAGGATCAGGCCATGCCAGTGCACCGTTGTTTCCTCCGGCAAGGCGTTGGTGACGTTGATGCGCACCCGGTCGCCCTGACGGATGTGGATGCGCGGGCCCGGAATCTGACCGTTATAGGCATAGGCGTCGACCGTCACGTCCGGCAGGATGTGCCAGCGGATCACCGACGGCCTGAGATCGAACACCTTCACGCCGTTTTCCATGCGGAACGGCAGGTCTTGGTCGCCCTTCGCAGCCAGACCGTAAGACGCGCTCACCAGCCGAGGATCGGCCGCCGCCATGTCGCGCATGGTATCGGCCGGCGTGTCGCGGTCCATGATCATGCCCTGAGGCATGATCACTCCGCCGACGTCGCGGGCCGAGAGCCTGAGGTTCAGCCAGTTCGCAGGCGCCGCCATGCCGATCGCCAGGGCCAGAGCGGAAACCGTACCGAGCGCCGCGATTTGCGGTGTGGTCGCGTCAGAGCGCATGTGATGGCCGGCGGCGCGCTGTTCGCCCGCCGGTTCGTGGCCCTGCCGGGCATGGCCGTGCCCGCTCGCTTCGGCCGGTTGCGGGCGCTCGGTCATCAGCCCGTGCTTGAGGCCGCGCGCGACCAGCCAGACATTGGCGGGATAGGCCAGCGTGAAGCCGGCGATGACGCCCAGCGACATCACGCCCCAGAACAGAAGTTCGGTGGGCTCCATGGCGCGCATGTCGCGGCCCATCATCAGGAAGCTCATGACCGGCGCCATGCCGGCCATCATGAAGTTCATGGAGATGAACTCGGGCAGGAAGCTCTTCTTCACATTCTCCCAATAGCTGCCGCCCATCATCGATTTCATGAACAGCGATTGGAAGATGAACAGGCCGAAGGCGAAGCCGGCGAGATATTCGACGATGAGGTCGAGCCACATCGGCAGGCCGAGCGTGGCGGTGACGACCGCGGCAAGGATGATCCCGGTGGCGTCGCCGGCGACACAGTGAATGGTCGAGCCGACGCCCTGCTTCCAAAGAGGCTTTGTGAAGGCCTCATGCTCGCCGGGGCGCGGTTCCTTGTCGGCCAGCACATAAAGCAGCAGGCCGAGCGGGCCCATATAGAGCGTCACCAGGATGAAGCCCCATTTCATCACCACCGGCTCGGGATTGTTGCGGTATTGGTCGAACCCGACATAGAGCGTCGAAGCGGCCGCGAGCACGAACCAGGCAACGAGGAAATAATCGATCGGTTGGATGAGCATGATGCGGCCTCTGCTCGATGAAACGGCTGGTTGCATCCCCGCGGATGAACGCGGCCGAGGCCACTACGATCCATCTTGCGGAATTTGCGGCTCCAGCCTTCGATCGAGCTTGACCTTCCAGCAACTGGAACCCTTAGCGTCGGCGGCGAGGCCTGCGGCGGGCTCTCAATCGAGATCGAGGAGCGAAAAATGCATCGACGCGGTTTTCTGGCGGCAAGCCTGGCGACGGTTCTGGCGAGCCCGCGCGCGCTGGCGCAGATGAAGATGGACGACATGTCGAACATGCCCGGTATGGACCATGCCGGCCATGACATGGGCGCGATGGGTCAAGGCCCCGTGGCGCTGCCCCAGAACCAGCCCTTGCGCGAATTGCCGCTGCTGGCGAATGAAGCGGCCGGCCCCGGCCTGTTCAAGGCGAGGCTGACAGCAGAGTCGGCCACGGCGCGCTTTGCCGCCGACCGGGACACGCCGATTCTTGCTTATAACGGGATCAGCCCAGGACCGCTGATCGAGACCCAGGAGGGCGACCGCGTCGAGATCACCTTCTCGAACCGGATCGAGGGCGAGCCAAGCACCATCCACTGGCATGGCATGCCGGTGCCGGCGGACCAAGATGGCAATCCGATGGACCCGGTGGCGGCGGGCGCCGACCGTGTCTACGCCTTCGAACTGCCCGAAGGCTCGGCCGGCTCCTACTGGTATCATCCGCATCCGCATGGTCGGACGGCCGAGCAGGTTTATCGCGGCCTTGCCGGTGCGTTCCTCGTCAAGGCCAAGGCCGATCCGATCCCGGCCGCCTATGGAGACACCACGCTCTTCCTAACCGACCTTCGCCTCGCCGCCGACGGTTCAATGCCCGAAAACACCATGACCGACATGATGAATGGCCGCGTCGGCGATCACGTGCTGGTCAACGGCCAGAAGAACCCGCGGCTCGCCGTGGCAATGGGCACGAAACGGCGCTTGCGGCTCTACAATGCCACCAATGCGCGCTTCCTGAGGCTTGCTTTCGTCAACGCGGCAATGACGCTGATCGGCAGCGACGGCGGCCTGATTGAGGCGCCGGTGGCGGCCGACGAGATCCTGCTCAGCCCGGCCGAGCGCGTCGAGCTGGTCGTCGCTTTCGACAAGCCGGGGACAGCAATCCTCACCACGCTCGACTACGACCGCGGCTGGATGGGGCCGGGCCGGCCGGAGGACAAGGGGCTCGCCCTGCTGACGGCCGACGTCTCGGACACGCAGGCCGAGCCGATGCCGCCGCTGCCCGAGCGGCTGCGGCCGATCGCGCGATTTGGCCAGCCGACGGTTAGCCGCCGTCTCGTCTTCACCGAGATCATGGCGATGAAGCCCACCGGTATGGAGATGGGTTTTCTGATCAACGGCCTGGCGTTCGACATGGGGCGCGTCGATATCGTCGCCAGGGCCGGCGACACCGAGCTCTGGGAGATCGTCAACCAGGCCGACATGGACCATCCTTTCCATCTCCACGGCACACAGTTCCAGCTCATCGAGCGCGAGCGCGACGGCAAGGTCTCGAAGCCGCCCTATCTGGCGTGGAAGGACACGGTCAACGTGGCGCGCGGGGAGACGGTGCGGCTCGTCACGCGCCAGGAGCGGCCAGGGACGCGCATGTATCACTGCCACATCCTCGAGCATGAGCAGCTGGGTATGATGGGCGTCGTCGACGTGCAGGCATGAGGTCTGGCATCGTTTGCGCGGCGGCGGTGCTGGCCCTCGCCGTGTTGCCGGTAGCCGCACCGTCGCTGGCTCGGGACCCGGACAACGCGATCGTTACGACGCGCCAGGCCGCGATGAAGGAGATGGCCGCCGCAGCCAAGGCGATCGCCGAGATGTTCGACGGCAAGCGCGCCTATGAGCGGGCGGCCTTCAAGGCAGCGGCGGGCACACTCAGCGCCCGCACCGGCGGTGCTCTGATTGCAGAATTCCCGCGGGGCACAGTTGGCGCGCCGTCGGCCGCCAAACCGGAGATCGACCAGGCCCGGCCGGAGTTCGAGGCGCTCGCCCGCCATATCGGCCGGCTTGCCAATGCGCTCGCCGCCAAGGCCGGGAACGCGCCCGCCGAGATTACTGCCGACATGCGAATGACGGGATTGCCCGTAGACGGCGGCAGCCTGCTTGGCAAGCGCCCGGGCGTCGTCGAGGCCGATCCCGCAAAAATGCCGGCGGAGCATCTCCTGCACCTCATTCTGCAGGACTGCACGAGCTGCCATTCGAAGTTCCGGCGGAAAATCGAATGAGGCCGGATGCGTTCAGTTGCAAGACCTGTGGGCGAGGCGAAGAGGGGTTCGGTGGCAGTCGGCTTGCCCCAAAAGAAGTCATCCTCGCCGCACGCGGGGCGAGCTCGGTGCGGCACAGAGCAGTCAGCCCGACCTCACTGGCCTCGCAGCCGCGCGAAATCGTCGAGGATTGGTAGGCGCTCGCCCTAGCTTGGTCGGGCCTCGGTGCTCGCCAGTCATTCACTTGCTGCCTTGCTGTACTGCCCCGGGCACGATCAGAGCGCCCTGGTCAGGTCCCGAAAATTTGAAGCCGATAAAAAACAGGATGATGATGAGAACGCAGATTGCCAGCACCGTGACGAGGGTCCTTCTCGGGTTTTCGGCTGGCGGTCTGTCTTCCATGGCAATTCGCCTCGGACTCTAAACTCGGCGACAATGCCGGGGTTCCCAACGCCGCGCCGACCAACGGACTGGCCGACCCACGTCAGGACGCGGCTTTTAGCGGAATGTTCCTAACCAATACGGTGCGGGCCTGCGCTTCCGAATTCCCAGCATCATACTTGCGTCTGTGCTAATATATAACGATTACGCACTTTCGTGCGTAGCCAACATATTGGGAGGATGCGATGAAAACCATGAATCGCAGGTCTGCAATTGCTCTCAGCATGACGGCCGCCGCGGTCACGCCCTTGTTCACCCTGATGGCATCCGCAAAGACCAAGAAATACGGTCCGAAGGATGGCAAGGAGATAGCGCCCGGCATCAGAGTGGTTGAGGTCGGCACCGGCAATTCCGACATTCCCGCCTACAAGAGCATTTCAATTATCGACGTGGTCTTCCAGCCCGGAGCCCACGCGCCCGCAATGGTGATGGACAACGACATGGTATGCACGATTACGTCGGGCGCTTTCACGATCAAGAAAAAGGACAAGGAATTCAAGCTCAAGGAAGGCGACATGTACACCTGTTCCAAGGGCAAGACCGACGAGGCGACGAATACAAGCAAGGAGGTGGGCGTGCATCGCATCGCCGTCTTGATACCTGCCTAGGAGACCGGCATCCGGCCGGACGATCGGTTGCCATCGCCAGTCCAGCCGAGGCTTGGGAAAATTCGCGCGGAAGACGATGCTCGAGGCGCGCCTTAGCCGAACCAGGGACCAACCTCGTCTTGCCGCTGTTGTGCGCCCAAGGTCAGCGCTTGCGAGACATTGCGGAGCGCCGCCTCTATCAAGGCGGCGCCGGCGGGGCCAAGGGCCAGCCGGGCGATGACCGCGGCGACATGGGCGCATTGTGAACAATCCCTCCAGGCCGCCGCGTAGCGTCTGCCGGCGGCTTGGCGCCCCCTCGCGATTCTGAGAGAGGCGGCTCCGAGTCCGCGAGGGGCATCACAAAAATGACGCGCTCTCACCGCTATATGCCAGGCTGGATGCGCTAAAGCAGGGTTCATCATTATGGATGCCAGCGAATTGCAGGCCATAGGCGATACGCTGATGCGCGTCGTCACCCCCGATATGAAACCGAAAGACCTGCTCAAGGCGGTGCGAAAACTGCACCCGGACGCCAAGAAGAGGGATATTGCCCGCGCGGCCTTCCACGCCATTATCGCCAACGCCGACCAGGATCCCGGCAAGTCGCGCCACCTTCAGGCCTTCGCGCTTGCCGAGCGTACCCAGCAATCGGAATAAATTGCCGCGAATTGTAGTTTTGGGCTTGCCGGAAATTTAATAAGCGGCCTCTAATTTAATGGCTCAGCCGGCAGCTGGAGCCAATTCCAGGAAAAAGTGTGTCACGGTTTTCCGTCCGGAATTACCCCAGCCCCAACCGGTAATGAGCCCATGACCAAGAACCTCGGCAATGCCAAACCCAGCGCTCCTGCCAAGGAGATGAACCCCTCGCTGTTCGGCAAGGCCGCGCCGGCATTGTTTCCGCTGCTCGTCGCGGCGCTTGGCTATCTCATCGGCCGGCATTTCTTCGGCTTTTGACGGGTCGGCGTCCGGCACGCTATTTCTAGCCGGCCCAAGTGCAATTGTCGTCCCGACCATCCTCCTTGCAGCTTTGGTCCTAGGGCCTAGGTCGTTCTTGTCCTTGGCCGGGCCCAAGCGCATGCTGGTGGCAGCCGGCGGCCTCGCAAACTCCGGTCAGGCCCGGCCGCCGAACCCAGTATCACCCCCCCAAAGGCTGCCGGGCCGCCGCCTATGCGGCGAATTCTTCCGCGCTCGCCCACGGCCAACTGCCGCACTGCCTAAATCTGCAGTACCGCTCGGACGCCTTCGAATTCCGTGCTGCATCGTCTCGCAGACCGAACGCCATGTGGAAGTCGAACTCGGCTGCACCTAGGCGCAATGGCATGTCTTCGCCGCCATGCTCGCTTTTATTCGTGAAACTCGCAAATATGCCGAATAACGGCGGGTGCTCTTGCACTAAAGAACAATAAGCCACGCTTTTCGGCAATTCCAGACGCGCTAGATTGTATTGTGGGTCGGAGATAGGCAGTTCTTCGAATGAAGAGCAGGAGCTGTATATGGTAACAAGCGAGCCAGACAGTGTCCGCGTAAAAACCGTTAATGGCCAATGGATCGTGCGCGTCGTCGACGGCGGCAGGCTGAAGCAGCAAGTGTTCGACATTCACGCGCAGGCCGAGATCTTCGCCGAGGAGGAGCGGCTGCGACTGGGGCTGCCGGGCGAGCCGCCGGCCGAAGAGCCGGTCGGACCGCTCCCACACGGGCGGGCTCGCTGACGGGCGAGGAGTAGCCGGACCACGCCGATCGCTGAGGTCGGAACAGACCTATCCCTGATGCTCGGCTCTGAGCCTCTCTTTCATCCGTTCAAGCGCCGGCGGACCGCCGGCCGCCAGATCGTTGGCGACCCGGGCCAGCTTATCGTCGGCCTTGCGGTATTTGCTGCCCCAGGCGCCGAGCGTTGCCAGCACCGGCAAAAGGTCGATGCCGGCCTCGGTCAGCCGGTAGATCGCCTTCAGCCCGTGGCTCGGGTCGTCGCTGCGGGTGAGGATGCCTTCGTCGACCAGCGTCTGCAGCCGCTCGGCCAGCGTGCGCGACGAGATGCCTTCGTCGGATTGCAGGAACTCGCGAAAGTGCCTTTTCCCGGCGAAGGCCAGGTCGCGAATGATGAGCAGCGTCCAGCGGTCGCCGAGTAGTTCGAGCGAGAGGCTGATCGGGCAGCCGGATCGTTCCTTGGTCGACATCAGTATGGTTCCATTTTTAAATCACTTTACTATTGACATCGTTCTTGCCTTGCGTCAAATGGTTCCAGAAGTAAATCATTTGAGAGAGGAGATCGATATGAACCGGCAAGTCAAGCGTACGATGGTGGTCGTCGGCGCAACCAGCGAAGTGGGCGCCGAGGTCTCGGCCAGACTGACCGGGGCAGGGCATAAGGTGCGCAACATCGCCCGGAGCCTCGGCGTCGCACTCGACGATCAGGCGGCGCTCGACGCTGCCTTCTCGGGTGCCGACAGCGCTTACGTGATGATCCCCTTCGATGTCACTGCGCCCGATCTGCATCACTTTGAGGACGAGGTCGGCGCACGGCTGGCATCCTCCATCGCCAAGGCGGGCCTGCGCCGGATCGTGCTGCTCAGCGGCCTCAATGCCCATCTCAGAATGGGCACTTCGCTTGGCGCCGCGCTGATGGAAGAGCGGCTCGCAGTGCTAGGCCTGGAGGAACTCGTTTATCTGCGCGCCTCCTTCTTCATGGAGAATTTCGTCAAGGGCATGGGCTTCGTCGAGCAGGCGGCGTCCGGCGTCTTCGCCTCGCCATTCCGCGGCGACCTGCCGATGCCGCTGATTGCCGCCAAGGACGTTGGCGAACGCGCCGCCGCTCTATTGAGTGCCGAACACTTTCCGATCCAGCGCGTTGTCGAATTGCACGGCGGCGGCTCCTACACGCTCGAACAGGCTACCGCGATCCTGGGCAGGGCGATCGGCAAGGAGGTCGCCTACCATGAAGCGCCGTTCGCCGATGCGCGGGCCGGTATGGTCGCCAATGGCATATCGGCGAGTTTTGCCGATGCGCTGGGCGAGACGGCGGCAAGCTTCAACAGAGGCGAGCGCTGGGCGCTGGAAGCACCCTCAGCCGAAAATGCCACCCCGACCAGCTTCGAAGCCTGGGCGCAGGCTTTCGCCCGTTCGCCCGCCGCGGCCCGAGCCTTCACAGGCAGCAATTCCTGACGAGGGAGACCGGACATGAAGAAGCTTATCCTGCAGATGCAGATGTCGGTCGACGGTTTTGTCGGCGCCAATGAGGGCCATCGCTGGCAGCTTTGGGAATGGGGCGACGACAGCGCATGGGACGAGGAGCTTAAACGGGACTTCAACGCCGTTTTCACGACCATCGACACCATCCTGTTGAGCCGCAAGATGGCTGAGGAAGGCTATCTGACCCATTGGGGCAACGCGGCGAGGAAATATCCGAAGGACCGCTTCTTTGCCTTCGCCCAGCGCATCGTCGAGGCCGAAAAGGTGGTGGCGAGCGATAAGCTCGGGGCCTCGCGCTGGGAACGAACGCGCGTCGTAAGCGGCGACTTGCCGTGTGAGGTCAACGCGCTGAAGCAAGGCGAGGGCGGCGACATCGCCGTGTTCGGCGGCGCCGGCTTCGCCTCGGCGCTGATCGCCGCCGGCCTTGTCGACGAGTTCCAGCTCTTCATCAATCCGGCCGTTCTGGGCAGTGGTCGCCGCATTTTCGACAAGGGCGGCTTTGGCAGGCTGAGGCTCCTCGGCTCCAAGCCCTATGCCTGCGGCATGGTGGTGAGCCGCTATGCGCCAACGAGGTGAGAAGGTAATCGATGGGAGATCGCTCTGCCTGAATCAATCTGGCAGCGCGGCGTCCTAACTACCTGTCTGGCCATGCCTTTCCCGGATGGGTTGGCAACCGCCCCCGCTGACCAGCCGCAGCTGCACGCCTGGCGTGATGGACCGCTGCCAAGCGGCGCGGCCGTTGCCCACGGCGGCAAACCAGCGGGCTTCGCACGATGTCAGGCCGATAAGCACCCGGCCGGCATATTCGGCCGGCGCGCCATTGGCCGCATCGAACACCGTCCAGCTGCTGCCAGGCGGCTCCTGCACCGGGACGAACCTCATCGGAGACTCCATCTGTGAAGAGATGGGCAATATAGCAGGCGCGACTTGGCGTTCCTATGACGTGGTTCACATTGGCACACATTTACGGTGGATAGCACCGCTGCGGCTGCAAGCCACCAATCTCCTTGGCTGCTTGCCCTACTGCCCCGCCTGGTCGGCGTCGGTCAGCGTGCCGAGGAAGGCGACGATGTCGTCGATCTCGGCATCGGTCAGCGCCGGTTTGTCGCCGGGCTTTTTGCCGTTGAAGGGCGGGTCTGTGTTGAGGTTTCCCCAGTAAGCCTTTGGCAGGTCGTCGAATTTGTCGACCGTGCCGTCGGTCTTCTTCGGATACCAGCGCCCGGGATCCGTATCGCGGCTGGCGTAGAAGGCGACCGCGTCGCGCAGCGTGTGGAAATAGCCGTTGTGGAAGAAGCTTTTCCGCAAGGCAACGTTGCGCAGCGTCGGCGTCTTGAACAGGCCGCAATATTCGGCGCGGTCCTTGAGATCGGTGCGCAGCGGACCGCACAGGCCGAGGTCGACATAATTGGGATCGGCATTGGCGGAGATCGCCGGGTTGCGCGGCACGGCAATCGCGATCAGGCCGTAATCGGTGAATTGCGGCGGCTCGCCGTCATTGGCCGGTTCGCTGAGATGACAGCTCGCGCAATTGCCCTTCGCTGCGTCCTCGAACAGCATGCGGCCGCGCAATTCCTGCGCGGAGAGCTGCGCCTTGCCGGCAAGGAAAGCGTCGTAGCGGCTGGAATAGGGATAGAAATCGGCGCTGCTCTGCTCGAAGGTGCCCAGCGCTTCCACAGCGGCGTCGAAGGCGTCTTGCGGATGGTCGAAGACATCGGCGCCGAAGGCCGCCTTGAAGGCGCCGGCATAAGGCGCCTTGCGCAGGCTGGCGACCACTTCGGCCGCATCCTTGTTGCCCATTTCGAAGGACGACAGCAGCGGGATCCTTGCCTGGTCCTTGCCGTGGTCGGCGCGGCCGTCCCAGGTCAGCCCCCCGGTCGGGCCATTGTCGACGCTTTCGTCGCCTTCGTCCTCGGAGTCGTAGAAATGCTCGGTGAAGGCGGGCGCCGCCTGCAGGTAGCGCAGCGACGGCACGGCGCGAACGCCGGGCTGGTCAAGACTGGCCCCGCCCATTTCGACCGGCGCCGCCGAGGCCGGCCCGAAAGCGTGGTTGGGATCGTGGCAGGACGAGCAGGCCTGCTTGCCCGAGGCCGAGAGCGACGTGTCGAAGAACATCTGTCGCCCCAGCGCCGTCAGCGCCTCGGCGCGGGCGAAGGCTTCCTGCCGCGTCATCGGGCCGGGATGGACACCGGATGGCTCCTCGGTGTTGGCGGGCGCGGTGGAGGCCACGATCATGGCCGCTGCAATGGCGATCGCGTGATTTTTCCGACGTCCCATCGTCTTCGGCGATATCCCTGATTTCTTCGCCCGGTTTCTTTGGCGGCGTAAGGATCGAGTGCAACGGATTGATGACCGGTCTTCTCGCTCACGAAACCGTGTTCGGCCGGGGCCGAACTGTCACAAAGGTGACAAGGCGTCGAAGTAGCTGGGCATTGATGCAGCTGCGTTCCTGCATTGCCGTCCTCCAGCCATTCCCAAGCCACGAGGCATTTTCCAATGATCCGGTCCTTTCTCTCCCTTTGCCTCGCCTCCACGGCGCTGGCATCGCTCTCTGCCGCTGCCCAAGCGGCGCCTGCCGGTTACGACAAGATCGACACCGTCGTCGTCATCTACGCCGAGAACCGCAGCTTCGATAACCTTTATGGCGGCTTCCCCGGCGCCAACGGCCTGGCCAACGTTTCGCCCGACCAGGCGCGCCAGCTCGACCGCGACGGCAAGCCGCTTTCCGAACTGCCGCCGGCCTGGGGCGGACTGACCGGCAAGGGCGTCACGCCGGCGGTGACGGAGGCGCAGAGCGCGCATCTGCCCAATGCGACATTCGCCATCGACGATCCCAAGGGCTTCAACGAGAATACCGGCGTCATCACCCATGATCTGTGGCATCGTTTCTATCAGGAGCAGATGCAGATCGACGGCGGCCGGAACGACAAGTTCGTCGCCTGGGCCGATTCCGGCGCGCTGGTGATGGGCCATTATGACGGCTCGATCCTGCCGATGTGGGCGATCGCCAAAAAATACGTGCTGGCGGACAATTTCTTCCAGGGCGCCTTCGGCGGCTCCTTCCTCAACCATTTCATGCTGGCCTGCGCCTGCGTGCCTTACTATCCAAATGCCGACACCAGCCCGGTGAAGGCCCAGATTGCCGTCGTCGAGCCGGATGGCGTGACGCTGAAACCGGCCGACAATTCGCCGCCCTCGGCGCTGGGCGGCGTGCCGAAATTCACCAATGACGGCGCCATCACGCCCGACTTCTACGCCGTCAACACCATGCAGCCGCCTTACCAGCCAAGCGCCAACAAGCCGGCCGAGGGTGGCGACAAGGCGCTGGCCGATCCGGCACAGCCGACCACGCTGCCGCCGCAGCACGAGATCACCATCGGCGATCTGCTGTCGCTCAAGGGCATTTCCTGGGCGTGGTATTCGGGCGCCTGGCAGGCGGCGCTCGACGGCAAGAACGCGACGCCTGTGCCGAACTTCCAGTTCCACCACCAGCCCTTCAACTATTTCGCGGCCTATGCGCCGGGCACGGCCGCGCGGGCCGAGCACATCAAGGATGGCGGGCTCGGCGGCACCGAGTTCATCAAGGCGATCGACGACGGCAAGCTGCCGGCGGTCTCTTTCTACAAGCCGCAGGGCAACCTCAACGAACATGCCGGCTATGCCGACGTGACCTCCGGCGACCAGCATCTGGCCGACCTCGTCGCGCATCTGGAGAAGAGCCCGCAATGGGCGCATATGCTGGTGCTCGTCACCTATGACGAGAATGGCGGCTTCTGGGATCATGTCGCGCCGCCCAAGGCCGATCGCTGGGGCCCGGGCAACCGCATCCCGGCCTTCATCATCTCGCCCTATGCGAAGATGGGGATGGTCGATCACACGCAGTACGACACGACCTCGATCCTGCGTTTCATCACCGCCCGCTACGACCTGCCTGTGCTGCCCGGCATCGTCGCCCGCGACAAGGCGCTGCGCAACAACGACCAGCCGCCGATGGGCGATCTGACGGCAGCGCTCGATCTGACGAAGTAGCCTCTCAGAACCCGGGTTCCTCGCCCCCGCCAGAGCCGGGGGAGAGGTGTCCGCAAAGTGGACGGCGAGGGGGCTTCGCAGGGCGCTCCCCCTCTCCGTCTCGGCTTCGCCGAGCCACCTCTCCCCCATTTCATGGAGGCGAGGAAACGCCAATCGCCCAAGGCCTGCCTCGGCGATTGCCTCAGTGAATTCCCGTCCGCTATCAATGGCCTCCAAACTGGAGGCGACACGATGGCAGACTTGAAAATCAGAACCCGCAATGCCGGCGCGCTCGCCGTCCTGCCGCCGGGCGGGCTGCCGGTGATCACGACGCCGACCGGTGGCACGGTCGATGTGGTCACGCAGGTCAGCGCGCCCGGCTTCAGCCCGCTCGACCTGCTCCATGCCTCTTTGGCCGCCTGCATGGTGCTCAGCGCCCGCATCGCCGCCACCCGCCTCGGCGTCGCCGACCGGCTCGGCGAGGTGAGGGCGGATGTCAGCGGCGAGAAGGCGACGGACGAGCCCTCACGGGTCGAGACATTCATCGTCAAACTGGAGATCGCCGGCGACCTCGATGACGCGACGAAAGAGCGAATCCTGGCGGACGCGGAAAACATCTGCACCGTCTCCAACACGCTGCGCGGCGCGCCGGCGCTTCGTTCCACGCTGGGGTGAGCGCAATGGCGTATCTTTCGCCGATCGACTACGCGACCGCCTCGGACGACATCCGCGCCGAGCACGACCGCGAGCTCGCGCTGCGCGGCCGCATGACCAACATGAAGCGCATCCTGCTCCACTCGCCGGCCGCCCACCGCATCTACGCCGAATGGTTCACGCTGCGCGACCTTCTCAAGCCCACACTCGACGACCGCGCCATCTGGCTGTTGTCGAAAGCGGTCGCCGAAACGATGCGCGCCGAGATTCCCGTGACCTTCTTTCGCCGCGCCCTAATCGAGAACGGGCTCGACCCCGAAGCGATCGAACCGACCGCCGACGAGACGCTGCTGATTTCCTTCGGCATGGCAATCGCCGCCGATGCCAATGCCGTCCCGGAAGAAACCTGGGCCGCGCTCAAGGCGCGCTACGACGAGACGCTGCTCGTCAATCTCACCGCCTTCGCCGGCATCATGGTGGCGACCTGCGTGTTCACCAATGCGGTGAAGGTGGATCTCGATCCGGAGCTGGAGATGTATCGGAGGCAGTGAGGCGCGACTTCTCCTTCTCCCCCTGTGGGAGAAGGTGGATCGGCGCGTTAGCGCCGAGACGGATGAGGGGTGTTCCAGCTTGGCGATAAGATTGAAATCGCCGCCGCCTCATTCCTTCCAGCACCCCTCATCCGACCTCGCTGCGCGAGGCCACCTTCTCCCACAAGGGGAGAAGGGAAAGCCGGCGCCCACCCCCGCAGGAATCGGGTGGCCGATGCTCATCCATCGCCCCACTTTGACACCAAGCGAAGGAGCCAACCCATGACCATCCATTCCCTCAACACCAAGCGCGCCAGCCGCTCCGCCGAATCCCGCGTCGCAGCACAAGATTGGCGCGCGCTGGTCTCTGAACTCAACGCCCATGGCTGTGCCGTCATGCCCGGCATGCTGTCGGCGGAAGAATGCGCCGATATCGCCGCGCTCTACCCGCATGAAGAGCATTTCCGCAGCCATGTCGTAATGGCGCGCCACGGCTTCGGCAAGGGCGAATATCGGTATTTCAAATATCCGCTGCCGGACCTGATCGAGGGCCTGCGCACCACGCTCTACCCGCGCCTCGCCACGGTCGCCAATGACTGGAACGAGAAGATGGGTGTTGCCCAGCGCTATCCGGCCGAGCACGCCGCCTTCCTGAAACGCTGCCACGATGAGGGCCAGGTAAAGCCGACGCCGCTTCTGCTGCAATACGGCCCCGGCGATTTCAACTGCCTGCACCAGGATCTCTACGGCGAGCTTGCCTTTCCGCTGCAGGTGGCGATCCTGCTGTCCGAGCCCGGCGAGGATTTCACCGGCGGCGAATTCGTGCTCACCGAGCAGCGCCCGCGCATGCAAAGCCGCGCCGAGGTGGTGCCGCTCAAGCGCGGCGATGCGGTAATCTTCGCCGTGCACAACCGGCCGGTGGAGGGCACGCGAGGTTACTATCGCGTCAACCTGCGCCACGGCGTTAGCCGCCTGCGCTCAGGCGGGCGACATACGCTCGGCATCATCTTCCATGACGCGAGGTGACACTCCCCGAGGCGGCGTTTTTTTCTACGCTCCCGGCCGCCGATAACGGATCGATTTCGCCCTGCCCAGCGCGTCCATCATCTCCTCGACGCTGAGGAGGACGGTGGTCTCGCAGGAGCTGAGCGCCCCTCCGGCACCGATGGCGAGCACGACGGACGCCATCGAAACATTGTCCGGCGCCTCCCACAGGTTCCAGCCGTCGTGTTCGCCGAACGCGTACCAGAACCCGTGCAGCTTTCCGCCCACCGATTCTATGTATGAGCTGGCTGCCTTGCGGCGATCTTCGGGGTTTTCGATCATTCGCGCCCATGTCTCGGGCGTGTAGCTGAAGCGCGTCAGGTACATGGCCATGGTTGACCTCCCTTGCCAGAGCCCATCAAGTGGTTGGCTCCAGCACTAAGCGCTCGATCTGTCGGCGACGCGAATCAATTTTACCTCGGCTGGTCTGCCTCAAAGGGAATACGCCGAGCGCGGCATGCGGCGCTTCTGCCTCTTCCCCTCGTGCCCGCATTCGCGTAATGCCCCGGGCAAATCCCCGCCACGTCAGCGCAGTTTCCCGGACCGTCCCATGATCCGTCTCGAAAATATCGGCAAGCAGAACGGCCGACAGATCGTCTTCATCGAAGCTTCCGCCGCCTTGCAGAAGGGCGAGAAGGTCGGGCTGGTCGGCCCGAACGGCGCCGGCAAGACGACCCTGTTTCGCATGATCATTGGCCAGGAGCAGCCCGATGAAGGCCAGGTCTCGGTCGATCGCGGCGTCACCATCGGCTATTTCAGCCAGGATGTCGGCGATATGGGCGGCTTGAGCGCCGTCGCCGAAGTCATGGAAGGCGCCGGGCCGGTCAGCGCGGTCGCCGCCGAAATGCGCGAGCTCGAGCACGCCATGGGCGATCCCGACCGCGCCGACGACATGGATCAGATCATCGAGCGCTACGGCGAGTTGCAGCACCGCTTCGAGGAGCTTGACGGCTATGCGCTGGACGGTCGGGCGCGCGAGGTGTTGGACGGCCTCGGCTTCAGCCAGGAGATGATGGACGGCGACGTCTCAAAACTCTCCGGCGGCTGGAAGATGCGCGTGGCACTCGCCCGCATCCTCCTGATGCGGCCCGACGTCATGCTGCTCGACGAGCCGTCGAACCATCTCGACCTCGAAAGCCTGATCTGGCTGGAGAAATTCCTCAAGGATTATGACGGCGCGCTGCTGATGACCTCGCACGACCGCGAGTTCATGAACCGCATCGTCACCAAGATCATCGAGATCGACGCCGGTGCGCTCACCTCCTATTCCGGCAATTACGAATTCTACCAGGAGCAACGCGCGCTGGCCGACAAGCAGCTGCAGGCGCAGTTCGAGCGCCAGCAGGCGATGCTGGCCAAGGAGATTGCCTTCATCGAGCGTTTCAAGGCGCGTGCTTCCCATGCGGCCCAGGTGCAGAGCCGGGTGAAGAAGCTCGACAAGATCGACCGTGTCGAACCGCCGAAGCGCCGCCAGACGGTGACTTTCGAGTTCCAGCCGGCGCCGCGCTGCGGCGAGGACGTGGCGACGCTGAAGGGCATCCACAAGGCCTATGGCAGCCGCAATATCTATTCGGGCCTCGACTTCCAGATCCGCCGTCGCGAGCGCTGGTGCGTGATGGGCGTCAACGGCGCCGGCAAGTCGACGCTTCTGAAGCTGGTCGCCGGCGCCTCCGAGCCGGACGAAGGCTCCGTCGCGCGCGGCCCGAGCGTCAAGATGGGCTATTTCGCCCAGCACGCCATGGAGCTGCTCGATGGCGAGCGCACCGTCTTCCAGACGCTGGAGGACTCGTTTCCGCAGGCAGGCCAGGCGCCGCTCAGGGCTTTGGCCGGCTGCTTCGGCTTTTCCGGCGACGAGATCGAAAAGAAGTGCCGCGTGCTTTCCGGAGGCGAGAAGGCCCGGCTGGTGATGGCGCTGATGCTGTTCGATCCGCCCAACCTGCTGGTGCTCGACGAGCCGACCAACCACCTCGACATAACCACCAAGCAGATGCTGATCGAGGCGCTGTCGCAATATGAAGGCACGATGCTCTTCGTCTCGCACGACCGCCATTTCCTGGCGGCGCTGTCGAACCGCGTGCTCGAGCTGACGCCCGACGGCGTCCACACCTATGGCGGCGGCTACACCGAATATGTCGCCCGCACCGGCCAGGAGGCGCCGGGGCTGAGAGGGTAGGGCGAGACCTACGCAATTGGCGGCGGCGCATTCCCCCTGTCGGGGCGAGCGCCGGCGCTTACCCCCTCGCCAGCCCGCGATCGATCAGCCGCGCAAGCCGCGCCGAGAACGCCTTGGCGTCGGCCGGCTTGTCGCCGTCGAGCACACGTGCCTCGTCGTAAAGCAGATGCGCGGCGTCTTCCTTGAACGCCTTCTCGTCGTCGCCGAGCTTTGCCAGCGCCGCCACGCGCTCGTGGCGCGGGTTGATCTCGAGGATTGGCTTGGCCGCCTTGTCGAGTCGGCCGGCGGCGTTGAGCAGGCGCTCGAACTGGCGATCCGGGCCATGCTCCGGCGCGACGAGGCACACGGCGCTTTCGGTCAGCCGGTCGGAGGACTTCACGTCCGAAACCTCCTCGCCAAGCGTCGTTTTCACGAAAGCCAGGAAGGCGGCGATATCCGACGACGTCTCCGCGTCGGGCTTCGTCGCATCTTCGGGCAGCGCAATGTCGGCGAGCTCGGCCGCGCCTTGCGTCACCGACTTGAACGGCTTGCCGTCGAATTCCGGCGCCATCGTCACCCAGAAGCTGTCGACGGGATCGGTGAGGAGCAGCACCTCGATGCCGCGTGCGCGAAAACCTTCGAGCTGGGGCGAGGCTTCGAGCCGGGCGCGATCGTCACCGGCCATGAAGAAGATCGCTTTTTGTCCTTCCTTCATCGCTGCGACATAGTCGGCAAGGCGGCGCCAGCCTTCGCCTGAGGTCGTCGAACGGAAGCGGGCAAGCTTCAGCAGCTGCTCGCGTCGCTCGTAATCCTCATAGAGACCTTCCTTGAGGACGACGCCGAAATTTTCCCAGATTTTGGCGTAGGCTTCGGCATCGTTTTCGGCCGTCTTGGCGAGGTCGCCGAGAACGCGGTTGGTCACGCCCTTGCGGATCGCTGCGAGCAACGGGCTTTCCTGGATCATCTCGCGCGAGACATTGAGCGGCAGGTCGGCGGAATCGACCAGGCCGCGCACGAAGCGCAGGTAGCGCGGCAGCAGATCGGCTTCGTCGGTGATGAAGACGCGCCGGACATAGAGCTTCATGCGGCCCTTGCGGTCCTGGTCGAACAGGTCGAACGGCCGCGATCCCGGGACGAAGGCGAGCACGCTGTATTCCTGCCGGCCCTCGGCGCGGAAATGGATGGTCGAGGCGGGCTCGTCATACTGGCCGGCGATGCTGCGGTAGAAGTCGGTATATTCCTCTGGCTTGATCTCGCTCTTTTGCCGCACCCAAAGCGCCGTGCCGTCGGCGATGTCGCGCGGTTCGGCGCCGGGCTTTTCGACAAATGTGATTGGCACCGGCACATGCCCGGACTGCGACTTCGCCAAGCCCTCGAGCCGATAGGGCGTGGTGTAGGACGAGGCGTCCTCCATCAGATGCAGCACCACGCGCGTGCCGCGCTTGGGTGCTGCCTCGAGCGGCGCCGGCGCGATCTCGTAGGTGCCCTTGCCGTCGGACGACCAGCGGAAGGCCTCGTCGCTGCCGGCCTGGCGGCTGATGACGTCGACCCGGTCTGCGACCATGAAGGCCGAATAAAACCCGACGCCGAACTGGCCGATGAGCTGCGTGTCTTCGGCCGCCTTGCCGGCTTCGACGCGCTCCATGAAGGCGCGGGTGCCGGAGCGCGCGATCGTGCCCAGCGCCTCCGCCATCTCGTCGCGGCTCATGCCGATGCCGTTGTCCTCGACCGAAAGCTCCTTGTTGTCCGGATTGGCGGCAATCGTGATGCGCGGCTTGGCATCGTCGCCCAGAAGCTCTGGCCGGCTCACCGCCTCGAAGCGCAGCCTCTCGCAGGCATCCGCCGCATTGGAGATCAGCTCGCGCAGGAAAACGTCTCGGTCCGAATAGACCGAGTGCACCATCATGTGCAGCAGCCGCGAGACGTCCGCCTCGAATGTCCTGGTTTCCTTCGCCTTGGTGTCCGTCGTCATTCAGAATTCCTGCGCTCGTTGCGTTGTCCGCCGCGCCAGCACGCGCCGGGTTTCAAATTTTCAGCCATTGTTGCTTGTGGATGCGCTCCCTGCCAGCGCCGCAGGCGCCAGAGAAACCAGGTCCGGCGCCAGGATATCGTGGCGGTGGGCGAAAGCAACAAGGGTTGCCCGCACCGTTTCCGCGTCGATCTCGCCGGCAATGCCGGCTTTGCAGGAATTGAGCGCGATCGCATGCGCGCTGCTCCTGCTCGCGGCCGGCCAATCCTGCAGCAGGGCATAGGCTTCCATCACGGTCTCGAGCCGGACCGGCAAACCCATTCCGACAAGGATGGTGACAGGCTCTTCAAAGCGGTCGTGGTTCATGGTCAGAACCCTCATTCGGGTGGATGCTCATGGCGCCGGGACGATGGCCGGTCGTCCCGGCCAGCACATGTCGGCGCGGGTAGGGCGGTTGCAGGACGACGCCGTGCGGCCGCGGCTGGCCTATGCCGTTGAACGTCTGCACAACCACCGGGCCTGCCGGCGTGTGCGTCGCTGAATTCTGCCGGTTAAGGCCCGGCGGGGGCAGCGCCTTGTGTGCCTTGGCGAGGGCCTCGATCCAGGCGGCGACCGCCAGCGGCACCGGCGCGCGCCCCTCGAGCCAGCGCGTCACGTCGTTTCTGGGCCAGCCAAGTTCCTCGGCGACGTCGGCAGCTTCCCATCGCAAGATTCTCAGGCATTCGCGCAATCGTCCTGCAATCATGGCAATCCTCGTCCGTTCGCAGTCACATGGGCCCCGCCTTGGAGGCGAGGCCCGACCTTCGCTAGCCGCCCCTGGATGTTTCGGTGGCCGACACGTGCTGTGCGGCAAGAAACATCAGCGTTGAGGCAACGGTCCGCCGGTTCCACCCGGCGGATTCGGCCGTGTCGAGCAAGCCTGCCAGCAGCGGCTTCAATGCGCTTCGGCATTCGGCTTCATAAGCGAGGAATTCGCTTGCCGGGCGCGTCGGTGCCGGAACCGAGCCATTGCCGCTCATCATATCCATAAGGGCCTCCCATCGTGCGTTTCGAAACGCCCGCTCCCGTTGCCAGAAGCGGGCTCCCGTCGGCGTCTCAGAAGTCCATGCCGGCGCCGGCCGGCATGGCCGGAGCGGCCTCCTTCTTCGGCTTCTCGGCCACCATGGCCTCGGTGGTGACGAGCAGTCCGGCAACCGAGGCCGCATCCTGCAGCGCGGTGCGCACGACCTTGGCGGGATCGATGACGCCCTGTTTGTAGAGGTCGCCATATTCGCCGGTCTGGGCGTTCCAGCCATAGGCGAATTCGGTCTTCTCGCGCAGCTTGCCGACGATGATCGAACCTTCCGACCCGCTGTTCTCGGCGATCTGGCGCGCCGGAGCCTCGATCGCGCGCCGCACGATGTCGACGCCGTATCTCTGGTCCGGGTTGTCGACGGCGACTGTGTCGAGCGCCTTGGCCGCCCTGAGCAGGGCAACGCCGCCGCCGGGCAGGATACCTTCCTCGACCGCCGCGCGCGTGGCGTGCAGCGCGTCGTCGACGCGGTCCTTCTTCTCCTTGACCTCCACTTCCGTGGCGCCGCCGACGCGGATCACGGCAACGCCGCCGGCGAGCTTGGCCAGCCGCTCCTGCAGCTTCTCGCGATCATAGTCGGAGGTGGTCTCCTCGATCTGCGCCTTGATTTGCGTGATGCGGCCCTGGATCTCCTCCTTCTTGCCGGCGCCGTCGACGATGGTGGTGTTTTCCTTTTCGATCGCGACCTTCTTGGCGCGGCCGAGCATCTCCAGAGTGACGTTCTCCAGCTTGATGCCGAGATCCTCACTGATGGCCGTGCCGCCGGTCAGGATGGCGATGTCCTCCAGCATGGCCTTGCGGCGGTCGCCGAAGCCCGGAGCCTTGACGGCGGCGACCTTAAGCCCGCCGCGCAGCTTGTTGACGACGAGCGTGGCCAGAGCTTCGCCTTCGACATCCTCGGCGATGATCAGCAGCGGCTTGCCGGACTGCACCACGGCTTCCAGCACCGGCAGCAGGGCCTGCAGATTGCCGAGCTTCTTCTCGTGGATCAGCACATAGGGCTCTTCGAGCTCGACGCGCATCTTGTCCTGGTTGGTGATGAAATAGGGCGAGAGATAGCCGCGGTCGAACTGCATGCCTTCCACGACTTCCAGCTCGGTCTCGGCCGTCTTGGCCTCCTCGACGGTGATGACGCCTTCGTTGCCGACTTTTTCCATAGCCTCGGCCAGGAAGCGGCCGATCTCGGCATCGCCATTGGCCGAGATCGTGCCGACCTGGGCGATCTCGTCGTTGCTGGTGATCTTGCGGGCGTTGACCTTGAGTTCGGCGACGACGGCATCCACCGCCTTGTCGATACCGCGTTTCAGATCCATCGGGTTCATGCCCGACGCAACGGCCTTGGCCCCTTCGCGAACGATCGCCTGGGCAAGCACGGTGGCCGTCGTGGTGCCGTCGCCCGCGAGGTCGCTGGTCTTCGAAGCAACTTCGCGGACCATCTGGGCGCCCATGTTCTCGAACTTGTCCTCGAGCTCGATCTCCTTGGCGACGGTGACGCCGTCCTTGGTGATGCGCGGAGCGCCGAACGACTTGTCGATGACGACGTTGCGGCCCTTCGGACCGAGCGTCACCTTCACCGCGTCGGCGAGGATATTGACGCCGCGCAGCATGCGCTCGCGGGCGTCGGAATGGAATTTGACTTCCTTGGCAGCCATTGGATCACTCCTTGTTTAGGCAGCTTTCATTGACTGGGTTGCGGTTCTATCGAAGCCCCGGTCAGGCGGCTTTCTTCAGCGTCGCGGCCTGCTCGATCACGCCCATCACATCGCTTTCCTTCATGATGAGCAGATCCTCGCCGTTGAGCTTGATCTCGGTGCCGGACCACTTGCCGAACAGGATGCGGTCGCCGACCTTCACGTCGAGGGGCACGAGCTTGCCGCCCTCGTCGCGGGTCCCCGGGCCGACGGCGATGACTTCGCCTTCCTGCGGCTTTTCCTTGGCAGTGTCGGGGATGATGATACCGCCGGCCGTCTTCTCTTCGGCCTCGATGCGGCGCACGAGCACGCGGTCATGCAATGGACGGAACGTCATATCGTTCTCCTTCAGGACAAACAGATTGCGAGCAGTTCCTCCGCTCCGGACCGGCAGGACCGGAGCGGGGCTCGCGCGACCCTTTCGGCATCGCGCGCATGTCGAGCTAATTTTGCCTTCATCTACTTTCAAGGGGGTACCGCAAATTTTTTGGCACTCTCGACCGTTGAGTGCTAGCGCGCTGAAAACATGCGGTAAATTGGCCCGCTCCGATAACGGAGAGGCTTGAATTCGCGATTGAGTTGAACAAGATTATCGGTGCCCGGCAGCGCCGGGACCGCTGAGAAATTGGAACCCGAAGCAAGGAGTTTTTGGAGACGGAGGACAGAAATGGACCGACAGACGCTTTCGCCGATCATTCCTTCCCTAGCTCCCGAACTATCAGACCTTTCGCTCGACCGGCTGCTGTCGCCGGCCAGGCATTTTCAGCACCCGCGGGATGTGCTGGAGGACGGCTCGCTCGATATATGGGAAAAGCGGGCGATCCTTTCGTCCTGGGCGTCCGATGCTTGCGCCGTAGAATCGATGCCGGCGCTGCGCCAGCCGCCGGGCACCGAGCGGCCGGTCTCCTTCGACGACATCATGGATGCGCTGCGCCGGCTTGATGCGCTGGCTCCGCCGCCCAGCGGCCCTGCCGATGACGACCACCGGCAGGTGGTCGACCGGCTGAGCGCGTGAAGGCCCGAAGGCGATGGCGGTCAGCAGGGAATTCCGCTTGCAGATGAATGGCTATGGCTTGACCACTGCCGAGATCCATTATCATCTGCCCGACCATCCCAGCCTGCTCCAGCTTTACGTCTGGCAGGACTATGATCTTGCCCCGGATTTCCCGGCGCTGAGGGGCTTTCTGGGCTTTTGGGAGCGCGAGCTGGCTGGCGCCTTGCATTCTGTCCGTGTCGCTCACCATCGGCTCATCAGGGCGTCGGAGTGGCGGGCCGTCGACGGGATCATCGCGATCCATTGAAGATCAGCTCCCCGAGGCGGTCGTGGTTGTGCGGCCGCCTCCAACTCATGATTTGCCTGCCTGCATGCAGACGAAGGGACTGACTTTCACGACCTTGAAGGCGGCTTCGGAGCGGGGCCTTGACGTGCCCGTGTTGAATTCCCAGATCGATTACGCCGGTGCTTGAGAGAGACCGGCAAGGTCAAGGGGCGCCGCTTCCTTGGCGCTCCTCGTATCTATGTTGCTCAATGGAGGATGTAGCTATGAGAACCACGTTTGACTTCAGTCCCCTGTTCCGGTCGAGCATCGGCTTCGATCGAATGCTGAACGCGCTCGAGACGGCGAGCCGGATCGAGACCGTCGACAATTGGCCACCCTATGACATCGCCAAGACCGCAGACGACGACTACCGCATCAGTATGGCGGTGGCTGGGTTCTCGCAGGACGAACTGGCCATTACCCAGGAGCAGAACATGCTCATGGTCTCTGGCCAGAAAGCCGGCGAGGACAAGGGCGAGTACCTGCATCGTGGCATCGCCGGCCGTGCATTCCAGCGCCGCTTCGAGCTTGCCGACCACGTCAAGGTCGTTGGCGCCAGCTTGGTCAATGGGCTGCTGACGATCGATCTGAAGCGCGAAATTCCAGAAGAGATGAAACCGCGGCGGATCGAGATCGCGGCCGACAAGGCAACGCTCAAAGGCACGACAAAGAAGATCGAAGCCGAGAAGCACGCCGCCTAAGGGCTTCTGTGAGCGCATCCGCGCTATGCGCCGGGCACTGCCCGGCGCGTAGGTGCTTTTCGAGCCGATGAACAGAAAGGAGCAAACCATGAGTGTCCGTGATCTGATCCCCTGGGGCCGGAGCAACGGCAACCAGCTTCCAAGCATATTCCGCGACGGTGAGCGCGATCCGTTCCTGTCGCTGCATCGCGAGGTGAACCGCCTGTTTGACGACGTTTTCCGCGGCTTCGACAGTCGGTTGCCGTCACTTGGCGGTGTCTCCGCCCTCGGCGCCGGTTGGCCGAGCGTCGAGATCTCCAACGGCGAGAAGGAGATCAAGGTGATGGCCGAGGTGCCTGGCCTCGAACAGAAAGACATCGAGGTCCTGCTCGACGACGGCGTGCTGACGCTGAGAGGCGAGAAGCGCTCCGAGACGGAGGACAAGGATAGGCAGTTCTCCGAGCGCTATTACGGCCGCTTCGAGCGCCGCATCCCGGTCGGCTACGAGGTCAAGGAAGACGAGGTGGATGCCCGCTTCAAGAACGGCGTGCTGACCGTCACCTTGCCGAAGAGCGAGAAGGCGCAGTCGCAGGTCAAGCGCATCGACATCAAGAGTTGATGCACCGACGCGGGAGGTCGGCCCATCCGCCTCCCGCGTCGACCTCCCATAGAGCCACGGCAATCGGATGCTCGCGCAAGCAACTCCACTCGATCGATCATGGGCGGCCGAGGAAGAGAAAATTTATACGGCGGGAGCTTCTTTTTTCCGTCCAGAAGTCTTCGCATCGCTCATCTGAATGATGACAAGCAGCTCGCTGTCTTTCCCTTCTGCTGCGCATGCTTTCAGCACCTATCCGGAGAGAAAGCTAACATATGTTAGGAACGGGAGAGGGGCTCACCTAGCGCGGATCCGCATCAGATTGGGACCGGCGATAACCTTAATTTTGGTTTCCTTTGCACAGGCTTCCCGAACGGAAGGTAACGCGATAGATTAGTAATTCGTTAAGTACGCCCGGGGGCGAGCGTAAAAGATGTGTCGTCGAGCGTAAGGGATGTGCCGTGATGAATTTCAAGTCTCTGATCAAGCGGGCCGAGGACGTCGATAAGGAATTTCAGGAACTCCAATCGGATCTGGCGGAGGCGTTCGAGGACGTTCTCAAAGATGACGAACAGCCGCCGTCGGAAGACGACGCCGTCGCCGGTCGGGAACTGGTTGCAAGCGACGAGAATCCGCCGGCCGAAGAGCCGTCCGACGCATCGGCATCGCGGCTGACACCGCATACCCAGACGCGGCTGGCCGCCCTGGAGGCCGTCACCGGGCTTTTCCGGGACGGGCAGGGCCATCTGCAGGAGATCGAGGCAAAGCTGGCGGAGATCGCCACTGCGCATCATATGACGCGCGAAGTCCTCAACGTCTTCCATCGCGACGTGTTGCGCTCCAACGAGCTGGAGCTGGCAAATCTCGCTCTCACCGCCGAACACAAGACATTGTCGGAACAATTGCTTGACGCCGCCCGCCGGCAGCGCGAACGCGACGGCGCGGCCGAAGCGTGGCAGCAGCGCGAGGCGAGCCTCGTCCAGGACCGGGAGCAGCTGCGCTCGGCGCTTGCGGCGGTGCGCCTGGAGCTGGTGGAGATGGGCAATGAGACCGCCAGGCGCGAGACGGAGTTCGGCGAGATCGTTAAAGCCCTGACGGCCAAGACCGTCGAAGTCGACAGGCGCGGCGCCGAGAACAAGCTGCTGCGCGAAAAGCAGGTCGGCCTTTCCGTCGATCTGGAGCAGGCGCAAAAGCGCGAGGCGGAGGCCCGGCACAAGTTCGACGAGTTCGCGGCAACCCACGCCAGTGAAACCGCCCACATCGCCGAGCTGATGGCTCAAATCGGCAACCACGAAAAGGAAGAAACCCGGCTGCAGAAAGCGCTCGAGGCAGCGCAGGCCAGGCTTGCCGAAACAATCGAGGCGGCGCGGATCGCCGAGAGCGACAGCACCGCCGAATTGGCACGCAGCCACGCGGAAATGCGCGGTTTGCGTGCCGAGATCCAGGAACTGCAGTCGCGTCTGGACAAGGTCTCGACCGACAATGGCGAAGCCACGGACGAGATCACCAGGCTAAAGGCGCAGCTGAACGACGCCGTCACCGAACGCCAGATTGCGGAGAAAAGGCTCGCCGTTCTCAAGGACGAGAGCGAAGCCGACAAGAAGAACCTGTCCGAGGTCAGCACCAATTTCTCACGGCTTTCGCTGCAGCAGGCGTCGGAGCAGATCCAGCTCGATATCCAGAAGCAGGAATGCGAGGATTTGCGCGCCGAAGTCGAAGCGCTCAACGCCCGCATCCGGGAATTGCTGCCTTATGAGCGCCTGCATCGGGTGACCGACGCAAGGTCGCGCATGGATGCCGCGCCTCAAACCAACGGGATCATCGCGGAAGCGGCGCGCCCCGTCGCGCGGCGCGTTTCTCGGCGCAACATGCGGGCGAACGGAGGCTGAGGGTTTCGAGCGGCTCGGCTTCGACAGCGCCGGCCCGCTCTATCTCTCATGGTTTGAAACCGCTCACTTCGAGAGCCGCTGCGCTTTTCTGGAATTGCCCTGGCGGACTATTTTCCAGCCATGTCGTCGGCAAGGTCCTGCGCCTGCTTGAGCAGCGCCGGGAAGGACGGGTCGCCGGGCAGGCGCTGGGCCATGCAGGCGCGGTAGTCGGCGTCGCCCTTTTCCCAGGCGGCGTTGGCGGGATCAGAGGCCTGCGGATCGTCCTGGTCCGAACCCTGGTCGGCCTGCTGGGCTTTCTGCGCGGCGGCGTCGGCGGCTGCCCAGATTGAATCGCAGGCCGCGATCTTCGGCACGGCGGGCGAGGCGGGTGCCTCGGCAATCAGCACGCGGTCACCTTTGACGACTGCCACGACGACGTGCTGATCGTAGATCGGTCCGACGTCCTGGGTCCAGCCGCCAAGCCGCGCGACCACCGCATCGGCGCCGTCGGGCTTCTTCAGCGAAAAGTCGAGCGTGCCCGAGAATGCCGCGTCGCTGCCGATGGCCTGGGTGTAAAAACTGTCGAGCTTCAACGCCGCTCCGATGTCGGCGGGCAGCTTGAAATCCGCTTCCGCTTCGGACGATTTGGACTTGAGCCAGCGCTCGGTCAACCCGCGAGTCGAGGCGACGATGCTTGGGCCGTCCTCGCTCTGCGCATATCGTAGCCCGTCCAGCATGCCGTAGCCGATATCGGAAGCGTTGAGGCTTTGAACATTGATGGTACCGGTCGCCGAAAAGCCTTTGACGGAGAGCGGACCGAGAATGGCGGCGAGGCGCTGCTGGAGGTCTGCCAGCGCCTTCTCGTTCTGGGCATCGATAGTTTCGATCGCCGTATTGGCGCTTTCCTGCGCGGTGATATCGGCGATCGCCTTGTCGCGCGCGACGATATAATCATCTTCCGGCGAGGCGGCATATGCCGCGTTGCCCGCCAGCGCAATGAGAAGCGTCAAGACCAACCGCATGCTGCAACCCCAAATTAGCGATCAAAGCCCTTGGGAGCCATCGCCCGACTTGGCGGCTTTTGCGTGGCGGAAATCATGGAGAGCCAAATCTTTATTCCGCCTTGCGCTTCTCCACCTCGGCCTTCCTCAGCAAGAACCGCTGGATCTTGCCGCTCGGTGTCTTCGGCAGTTCGCTGACGAACTCGACCTCGCGCGGATAGGAATGCGCAGACAGCCGCTTCTTCACATGCTGGGCGAGTTCCTCGGCTAGCGCCTCGCTGCCCTTGAAGGCGGGCGCCAGCACTACGAACGCCTTGACGATCTCCGTGCGCTGCGGATCGGGTACGCCGACGACGGCCGCCTCGTTGACCGCCGGATGCTCGATCAGCGCGCTTTCGACATCGAAGGGTCCGATGCGGTAGCCGGACGAGGTGATGACATCGTCGGCCCGCCCGATGAAGGAGACCGAGCCGTCCGTCTCATATTCCACCGTGTCGCCGGTGCGGTAGTAGCCGCCCGCGATCGCCGGCGTTTCCGCCTGGTGGTAGCCGTCGAACCAGCGCAGCGGCGAGTTGGCGATATCGACCGCCAGCACGCCGGGTTGGTTGGGGCCGAGTTCGTTGTCTGCCTCGTCCAGCACCACCATGCGGTAGCCGGGCATGGCAAAGCCGGCCGAGCCGGCGCGGACCGTATGCGCCAGACCATGATGGTTGTTGACCATCATGCCATTCTCGGTCTGGCCGTAATGATCGTGGATCGGCGCTGCAAGATGCGCGTCGAACCAGCGGATCACCTCCGGATTGAGCGGCTCGCCGGCGCTGCTCACCACGCGCAGCATGCCCTTGACGCGGGCCGCGGCCTCGGGCCCTTCCGCCATTAGCAGGCGATAGGCTGTCGGCGAGCCGGCCAGGCTGGTGACGCCGAGACGCTCGATGATGTCGTAAGTCGATTTCGCGTTGAAGGCGCCTTCGTAGAAGGTGGTGGCGATGCCGAGCTGCAAAGGCCCGGTGATGGCGTAGTAGAGCCCATAGGCCCAGCCGGGATCGGCGATATTCCAGAAGATGTCGTCGGGCCGAAGCCCGATCGCGTCACGCATATAGGCGCCGAAGGCAAGCAGCGCTTTGAGCGGCACCGGCACGCCCTTTGGGTGCCCGGTCGTGCCGGAGGTCGACATCATCATGAACAGGTCGGTGCCCTTGCGCATGACCAGCTCGCTATCGAGGGAGGCAGCCGCGAGCGCCGCGCGGAAATCGACGTCGCCTGCTGCAAGGGCGTCGCCGGGCCCAACGATGGTAGCGATGCGCGGACGGTTTTCCACCTCGTCGAGCTTGGCGCGGTTTGCGGGGTTGGTCACCACCAGCTTCGCCTTGCTGTAGTTCAGGCGATGCTCGACAGCCTTCGGCCCGAAAGCGGTGAACAGCGGCTGGTACACAGCGCCGACTCGCCATGTGCCGAGGATCAGCGCCACCAATTCAGGGATGCGTGGCAGCATGCCGGCGACGACGTCGCCAGGGCGCACGCCGAGACCTTTGAGCAGGGTGCCGACGCGGCCCGCCATGTCGGCCAGATCGTCGAAGGAGTATTCGCGCAATTCACCGGCAGCCGAGATCGCGCGCAGCGCCAGCCGGTTTTCGCCGGTATAGCGGCCGCAGCATTCGACATAGGCGTTGATGCCGGTCGCCGGATCGCCGTGGAGGCGCGCGATCTCGTCCTCGATGCGGAATTGCGCAACGGCATCCTCATAGCGCGGCAGCGCCGCTGGCGTGTCGGTCATGGCAATCCTCCCTCGGCGGCGGTCATTTTCCAATGATCGCCGCCGAGAGAGATTGCCCGAAAAGATGGCGCTGGTCGATTGCGGCGAAAGTCGTGGCAGTCAAGCAAGGCCGGCCCATGAAAGACGGCTGGCTTCCGCGGCGTTAAGCGTTTCCGATCAACAAGCTGGACCCGATATCGGAATCAGGACCTGAACCGCCTAACCGCGCTTCCGATAAAGGCTCAGCGTTATGTCCTTGCCCACGCCTGCGGGCGCCAGCATGAAGTAGTCATAGGTCGCCACCTTGCCGCTTGGTCCGACCAGCCCCTTCGACCAGATCGAGGCTTCCTCCACCCGCATCTCCGCCCATTGGCGCGCGAAGTCCGGGCTTAGCGCCTTGAGCGGGTCGAGCACGGCGCGAATGTCGGCCGCCGACGCATAGCCGACGGTCGCGGCGCGGAACTGACCGATAGCTGAGCGAGCCACAACCTCCCAGTCGGCAAACAGCGCACGCCAGGCCGGGTCGAGGAAGAGCCGCTTGAGCAGATTGCTCTTCGTTGGCTCGTCGGGATCGAAGCCGCCGAACAGATCTGCCGCCTCGTCGTTCCAGGCAATGAAGTCCCAGGCGCGGTTGAGCGCATAGCCCGGATTGGGCGAGAGCGTGGCGAGCAATGCGGCAATGCGCGGATCGGGCGAGGGGCCTTCGGGCGCAATCGCCTCGGGCAGCCATTCCGGCTTTGCGAGCTTGAACAGATGCTGACGCTCCACGGGCAAGAGGCCCAGCACGTCGGCCAGCGCATTGAGCACTGGAGCGGAAGGGTTGGCCTCGCGGCCCTGTTCCAGCCATGTGTACCAGGTGGCGCTGATCCCTGCGAGCAGCGCGACTTCCTCACGCAGCAGCCCGCTTGCGCGCCGTCGCGTGCCGGTGCGGATGCCATGCCGTGACGGCTCGACGCGTTCGCGCATGGCGCGCAGGAAGCGGCCGAGTTCCTTACGCCTGTCCATCTCAGTGGTCTGTTCCAGCATGCTCGTGCCTCGAAGGGGGTGGCGACGCTACTAGCAGCGCCGCTCATCTTGTACCACTTTGCTACCAGTATAATGAGGCCAGCGCATCGACAATCACGCCGCGTCGGAACGCGGCGCCAGACAAAGGATTCCGCAAATGAATGCGCTGAAAAACATCAGGAATATCGACTACACCGTCCTCTTCGCCCGCGACATGAAGGAGATGCGGCGTTTCTATGAGGACGTGATGGGCTTTCGCGTCCATTCCAGCCTGGGCGAGAGCTGGATCGCCTACCAGGTCGGCTCGTGCCTGCTGGCGCTCACTGAGCGCGGCGTGATGTTCAACGACTTGCCGACCCCGGCGGGCGCGCTCTCCATGCAGCTCGCCTTCCGGGTGACGCCCAGCCAGGTTGACCAATGCGCCGAGACGTTGCGTGAGAAGGGCGTGGCGATCGAAAGTGGGCCGACCGACCGGCCCTGGGGTCACCGCACGCTGTTCTTTCGCGATCCCGACGGCAATGTGCTGGAGATCTACGCCGATATCTAGCCTTGCGGCAGTTGAATGCCTTGCGTCAAGCGGCTCGTCGACTTCTACGAGACAGTCACGGGCATCAAGCTCACGGTCTACACCGAGGATTTCGCCGAGCTGCTTGCTTCACGCCGGCGACGGCGGAGGCGATTGCGAAGCTCAAGCGGTGAGAGTTCCAAGTTCCCAACACGGCGTAAGGCGGTATGCGGTTGACCACATCGACCATCCGGCCGATAGGGACGGCGAACCAGAGAACCGCAATGACCACTAATCTCAAACAGCCGGCCGCCCCCGACGCCGCCTGGCAAGCCGACATCCGCGCCGGCGTGCGCCATGTCCGCGACCTCGCGTCCCTGCCGCTTTCGGCCGCCGAGCGCGCCGTCATGCAAGAAGCCGCGACCGCGCACAGGTGCGCGTGCCCAAACCCTATCTCGATCTTATCGACTGGAGCGACCCCAACGATCCGATCCGCGCCCAGGTGATCCCGTCGCCGGGCGAGCTCGTCACCGCCGATGGCGAGCTCGACGACCCGATCGGCGATCATGCCTTCAGCCCGGTGCCGCGCCTGACGCACCGCCACGCCGACCGCGTGCTTTTGTTCCCGACCTATCAATGCGCGGTCTATTGCCGCTTCTGCTTCCGCAAGGAATCGCTGACCTCGATCGGCCGCGGCTACACAAGCGAAGCGCTGGAGCCGGCGCTGGTCTACATAGACGGGCACCCGGAAATCCGCGAGGTAATCCTGACCGGTGGCGATCCGCTGTCGCTGCCGGACAAGGCGCTGGCCGAGATCCGCGCCCGGCTGGAGGCGATCCCGCATCTCAGGCTTCTGCGCATCCATACCCGCGTGCCCGTGGCGCTGCCGTCGCGCATAACCTCCGGCCTGGTCGAGGCGCTGCAGGGCCGTCTGATGGTGACGGTGGTGACCCACTTCAACCATCCGCGCGAGCTCACCGCCGAAGCCGAGGCGGCCTGCCGCACGATGCGCCAGGCAGGTTTCGTGCTGCTCAACCAGAGCGTTCTCCTCAAAGGCGTCAACGACAAGGTCGAGGTGCTGGAGGAGCTCTGCCGCGAGCTGATGTACCGTCTCGGCGTAAAACCCTATTACCTGCACCACGGCGACCTCGCGCGCGGCATGGCGCACCGCCGCACGACGATTGCCCAAGGCCAGGCGCTGGTCGCGGAGCTGCGCCGGCGGCTCTCCGGCATCTGCAACCCGACCTACGTCATCGACCTGCCGGAGGGCGGCGGCAAGGTGCCGCTGGCGGCGAGCCATATCGAGGGGCGGGACGGCGAAACGTGGCGCATTCGCAGCCAGGACGGGAAGGCGAGGAGCTACAGCGAGGTGGTGGCGGACTGCTGAGTGCCCGCATGCCGCTCGGGCGCGGCCCGGCCGCCTCGTTGGGGCATTCTGCCGGGCCTGACCGGCCGCCGCCGGCTGCGACTCCGAGGCGTGGGACTGCCATGTGAACGACCTGCTTTTATTCCTCTGTTTGCACGATGCAGCGTCGTACCAAAGGCGCGACACTGTCATCGATCCGTTTGGATCATCGTAAAGTCCCTTAGCTGCCTAGTCCCCAGCTGGGTTCACCTAGCGATCCTCTCGAAGCCCCGCGTGCTCCTCCCCGGAGCACGCGGGGCCCTTCGTTTGTTACCGCCGGGTCGCAACATCGCCCTCTTGCTGTGGGAACCGGATTCCGCGCCTCGCATTCTATCAGCGGGGACTAAAGGAGTTCGGCATGAAGGCTTTGTTGGGAATTGTCGGCGGCTTCGTGCTGACTCTTGCCGTGTTCGCCAGCGGGCTCGCCTTCGCCACCTGGCTGCTCGCCGCCAAGCCAGTGCGCCAGGCGACCCCGGCGATCGGCGTTTCCGAGCTCTGGACCAAGGACGCTCAGCCGGTCGATCCGCAAAAGCAGAATCTTCAGCGCATTCCCGCCCAGCAGGCTGCCGTCGCGCCCGCCCCAGGGGGCGAGCCGGCCAAGACCGACAGCGCAGTGCAGACGGCGACGCTCGCGGCGCCGACAGCACCCGCGCAGCCGCAGCAGTTGCAGCCCACGACCGCTCAGCCGAACCAGCCCGCGGCCGAGCCTGACGCGACCCAGCCTTCCCAGCCGGCTCCGGCCGATCAGCAGGCCGAGCAGCAATTGCCCGTGGCTCATCTGCAATGGTGCTCGGCCCGCTATCGCAGCTACCGTCCGGCGGAAAACAGCTACCGCTCCTACAGCGGCGAGCTGCGCCCCTGCATCTCACCCTATTACGACCCGATGGGCGACCGCACCGCCTCGACCGGCTCAAACGATCGGCAAGGCCAGGGTGGCCAAGCCGTCGGGACCGATCGGCAAACCGCCGCGGCCGATGATCAGACGAGCGACGACCAGGCCGAGATGGAAGGCTACGCCCCGTCGGGCGACGGCTACGTCACCACCTATGGCGGCCCGCAGGAAGAGATCTCGCCCGAGGCCGGGGCCGTGCGGGCACAGGGCCGGCAGATCTCGGCCGCCCATATCGACGATTGCTTCAGCCGCTACCGCTCCTACGATCCGCAGGACAACACCTACCAGCCCTTCGACGGCGGCCCGCGCCGCCAGTGCGAGTAGTGTTTCTGGCCCGCGACAGCGAAGAGGTGATCGCGAAACGACCGGAGAGGGGCTGCGACACAGGCAGGTTCGTTCTAGCCCCTCGCGCTCCCCCGCCAAACTCAGCCCACGACCTTCCCCGGATTCATCACATTGCCCGGATCGATCAACTCTTTGATCGCCTTCGCCAAATCCCGCTTCACCGGATCAGCATGCCGCTCATAGGCCTCGCGTTTCTCCAGCCCCACCCCATGCTCAGCTGAGAACGAACCGCCGGCCTCGCGCAGCCCCTCGTAGAGCACGTCCTCGATCGCCTCATGCCGCTCATGTGGAACCGGCCCTTCGCAATTGATGGAGATGTGCAGATTGCCGTCGGCGAGATGGCCGTAGACATAGGGTGCGTATGAGGCATCGATCTTCTTCAGCCCGGCCTCAATGCGCGCCACATAGGCGTCCAGCGCGCCGGCCGGCACGGAGACGTCGAACGAGGGCGCCATAGGGTGCGCGCGCTCGATCTCAACGGTCTCCTCGCGCAGCCGCCACATCGCTGCTGCTTGGCCCTCGGAGCTCGCGACAAGCCCGTCGACGATGCCGACCTCTTCCCAGATCGCCGCCAGCCCGCCCTCGAGCGCGCTTCTCGCCGCCTCGATCGAGTCGGCGCCTAGGCCCAGCACCAGCAGACAGGGCGCATCGAGCGGCAGGCTGCCCGAGGCATAGTTCAGCGACCGCTGCATGAGGGACGCATAATTACGCCACAGGATCTCGGCGGCGGTGAGCCTCGCGCTGGTCGAGGTCAAAAAATGCCGCACGATGTGCTGGGCGCTGGTCGCATTCGGCACGCCGACAAGCGCGGTGGCACTCGCCCCGGCCACCGGATCGAGCCGCAGCGCCACGCGGATGACGATGCCGAGCGTGCCTTCCGCGCCGATGAAGAGATGCTTCAGATCGTAGCCTGCGCTGGTTTTCAGCACCCGGGTGAGATCGCAAAACAACCGCCCGTCCGGCAGCACGGCCTCCAAGCCAAGCACGCGGTGGCGCATTGTGCCGTTGCGAAAGGCCATGATGCCGCCGGCGTTGGTGGAAACCATGCCGCCGATCGTGGCGCTGCCGCTCGCGGCAAGGTCGATGCCCGGGTCGAGCCCATGCTGGGCTGCCGCCTCCTGCAGCGCGCCCAGCGTCACGCCCGCCTGCACGATCGCCACGCGCGTGAACGGATCGATGTCCTCTATTCTGTTAAGCCCGCCAAGGTCGCAGATCACCTGCCCTTGGGAAGTGGCTGCTCCGCCCGCCAACCCGGTGCGCCCGCCCTGCGCGACAAGACTGATGCCACGCTCCGAACAGAATTTCACCAGCGCCGCGACCTCTTCGACATCGCGCGGACGCACCAGAGCCGAGGCGCCGAAATTGCGGGTGTCGAAGCCAGGATCGCGCGAGGCGAGCTCGGCGGCGTCCCAGATGGTGGCGTTGGGGAGGGCGGCGCGGAGAGAGGGGAGGAGGGCCATGAAATGGATCCGGCGTCGGACGTGAAGCTCGTCCTATAGAGGAACCGCAGCCCGGGAGTCACGCCGGCACGCCCATCGAATCGCCCGGGTCCACAACCATACCGGCTCGGTTCAGGAACATTCCGCGTTTGGCGGAGTTGACAGGACGGCCCGCTCGTTTGAGGCCACACCGGTTCATGGCGGGCTTCGGGAGGAAGCTATGATCCGTGCCACGCCTTCACTTCATGTTTCTCGCCGCGGCGCATTGCAAATTGGTCTTGGAGCGACGCTCGCTTCAGCGACCGGCGTCGTCCCCGTTTCGCCTGCTTTCGCACAGGATGACATAAAGGACGAAGACATTTTCCGGTTCGCGCTGAACCTGGAATACATGGAGGCCGAATACTACCTCCGGGGCACCACAGGAAAAGGCATCGACGATTCAGATGCCGGTTCCAAGCCCGGCGACGTCGTCGGCGGCAAGAAGGTTCCCTTCGAAACACCCGCACTGGCTGAATTTTTGCGGGAAGTCGCGGAAAATGAACTTGCCCATGTCAGGTTCTACCGCAAGACACTGGCGTCGAATGCGGTGGACCGGCCGGCGATCGATTTTGATGCCGGCTTTGCCGCGGTCGCCAAGGCGGCCGGGCTCGGTGCCGACTTCGACCCCTTCGGCAACCAGATGAACTTCGTGCTTGGCGGCATGCTGTTCGAGGATGTCGGCGTCACCGCCTACGCCGGTGCGGCAACCGTCCTGAAGAACAAGGAATTCCTGGCAGCCGCGGCTGGAATTCTCGCGGTCGAGGCCTACCACATGGGGATGGCGAGGTCGTCGCTCTATCGCATGGGCGAGAAGGCCTGGAAGGCGGCGAATGCGATTTCCGACGCACGCGACAAGATCGACGGGCCCGATGACAAGGACCAGGGCATTCACGTCGACGGCAAGGCCAACTTCGTTCCTTCGACGCCGGATGCGATTGCCTTCACAAGGACGCCGCAGGAGGTGCTGCGCATTGTTTATCTGACCGACCAATCGGGTGTGAGCAAGGGCGGCTTTTACCCGAACGGGATGAACGGAACGCTCAAGAGCACCTAGCCGCGAGGATGGAGCCGGTCATGATGACCTACAACCCGCGCTGCGCAGCATTGGCCGCCGGCCGTCCGATATCGTCTCGACGGGGCACGCGATGAACGTCAGCAGCGAAGCGACCAGATCGTTTTGGATGCTCGACGCCAGCTTGCCCGGCGCGCCCCGCCTCGATCGGCACGAACATTGCGACGTGGCCGTCGTTGGTGCCGGCATCGCCGGGGTTTCGATTGCCTATGAACTGGCGCTGGCAGGACGCAAGGTGGTGCTCGTGGATCGCGGCCCGTTGCTCGGAGGCATGACATCGCGCACGACCGCCCATCTGGCGCCGATCTGCGACGATGGCTTGAGCGCGCTGATCGACATGCGCGGCGAGGTTCTGGCGCGCGGATTTCAGGAGAGCCAGCAAGCCGCCGTCGACCGCATCGAACGGCACGTTGCCAGCCTGGAGATCGACTGCGATTTCCGGCGGCTGGACGGCTTCCTTTTCCCGGCCGCATGGATGGACGAGAAGCAGGCCGCCAGAGAATGCAATAAGGAGTATGCGGCTGCGGCAAAGATCGGCGCCGAGGCTGAACATGGCAAAGGCGTGCCGCTCAAGGGTCATGAATCGGCGCCCATCCTGCGCTACCCCGGACAGGCCGCCTTCCACCCGCTGAAATATTTGCGCGCCCTGCTGGCTGATTTCGAGAAGCGAGGCGGCAAGGCATTCGCCGACAGCGCCGTCATCGAGATCGAGGAGGGGGAGCAGATTCGCCTGAAATGCGATGGCGGCTCCACCGTTACCGCTTCGAACGCGGTGTTTGCCACCAATTCCCCGATCAACACATGGGTCAAGATCCATAGCAAGATGGCGCCTTACCGCACCTATGCCATGGCTTTCGAGATCGCCAGGGGAACCCTCCCGGATGCCCTCTACTGGGACATGGACGATCCCTATTATTACGTCCGCCTCAATCCCGGCCCCGGCAAGACGGACTGTCTCATCGCCGGCGGCCGCGATCACAAATCGGGCGAAGCGGATGACGGCGAGGCGCGCTTTGCCGCGCTTGAAGCATGGATCAGGGCATTGGTGCCCGATCTTGGCGCGGAAAGAGCGCGGTGGTCCGGTCAGGTTCTCGAAACGATCGATTATTGCGGCTTCATCGGCCGAAGCCCCGGAAACGGCAACGTCTTCATGGCCACCGGCGATTCCGGCCAGGGCATGACGCATGGTGCATTGGCTGGATTGCTGATCCGCGATCTGATCGTGGATGGATCAAACCCCTGGGAAGCCGTCTACGCCCCCGACCGGAAGCCGCCCGCCGCGCTCGCGCACTACGTCAATGAGAACCTTACAACAGTGAAGAACCTCGCCGGCTACTTGCTGCCCGGTGAGGTCAAGTCGGCCGGCGACCTCAAGCCTGGCGAAGGCGGCATCCTTCAGGACGGCTTGAGCAAGTTCGCCGTATGCCGCGACCGCGACGGCAAGCTGCACCGGCATTCGGCCAGTTGCACGCATCTCGGCTGCCTCGTGCACTGGAATTCGACCGAGCAATGCTGGGATTGCCCCTGCCATGGCTCGCAGTTCGCGCCGGACGGTACGGTGCTCAACGGCCCTGCCATCCGCGGCTTGGCCCGGTCGGAGGGTCGCGGGTCTCGCGCGGAGCCCAAGGTGGCGTCCGGAGAGTGACCTATAGCGGTTCACCGTTTAACGCAAACACCTCGGAGGAAGCGGTGGCCGGACGACCATATAGCCGCTATGTGCCAGGATTTTCGGTGCTTTTTTCTGGCCAAACCTGTCGTCGTGTGGACGGCTTTGGTTGTGGCGGATAGGAGTGAAAACATAATTCCAGGGAAGCTCAAAAATGTTTGGGTGAAATAATCCGAAGATTTTAGGCGAGCGCCCAGAAATCGATTTACCGCTGTTTCAGGCTCGGATCCGAGATTTCTATTTACCCGGGAAAAAAATAATAGACGTGTAAGTCTTGCTTTGAGCGCAATTGAGGCGCATACAAAAAGTGTTGATTTGGTTGAGTTTGGCTTTCGCCCCGTCGGAGCCGCGCCAATCCTTTCCGAATTTTCGACAGCGAAGCGTTCCGCCGGTCCGGCGCGGCAGCTTGCTCGTTTGAACCCTGGAACGACGCAGGGCGCTGACCACGGATGTACTGGCAGCACCGCAAATCGTTCCAGCGGTTCGACTGAATAAAGCGGAAGTCCATCCTAGCATGTTTTCACGGGAAAGCTGCAATTGTGGCCATTCGCATCGCGTCCACCGTCGTCGTCTGCTTCGGCTCTCCTTGGTGCTGCCGCGCTTCAGGCGCGCCGCGACCGCAGAGTATCTACCGATCTCGAGGAGGAGGCCCGGAAGGGTCTTTCCCGCGACGCAACGCGGCCTCTTTCATTCACCTGCCGGCGATCCTCCGCACAATGGGGTTCGCACGGTAAAAGCATCGATCAACCGGCCTCTCTCGAGGCGGCGCTGAAGACGACCGGAGACAACCATGACAAGCCTTATGCAGCGCAACACACGGCCGATACGGCACGGCGCCCCGCCGCGCTTGTTCGACATCGGACAGGCGGTCCGTCTGAAGGGAGATTTCCGGACATTGACCTCGGAGGTCTACCACGTCACCGGCACGCTGCCGCCAAAAGAAAACTCGCCGCAATACCGCATCCGCAGCGACACCGAACCTCATGAGCGCGTGGTGACCGAGGACAGGCTGGAATCGGCCGGAACCCCGGCCTCGGATCCCGGCCTGATGCTGATCGAAAGGACGTTCGGACATGGCCAAGGGACGGCAACGCTCCAATCGCGAAATGAGGACGCCGAAGCAGGGAAGAATTCCGACCAGGCCTGAGAGCCCGTTCAATCAAGGCGCCGGCCTCGGCGCGAAGGGCTCTATGCCATCGCGCGGCGGGTCTCGATGAAGGTCGTGATCGAATTCTATCGCACGCGCGTCAGCGATGACGCGCATGCCGTCATCGGCCGCGAGACGGTGCTGGCAACGGGTCTCGAGGATGCAATCGAGATCGCGCGGCTTCTGGCGAGGACGCTGAACATGCCGCAGTGGCCGGATGCGGTCACGATTTCCGAAGCTGACGGCGCGGCGCTTTATTCGGAGATTGTCGCCGCGCAGGCAGGCGAGGAAAGACAGGTATGAACAGGTCCATGGCCAACGGCGAGACCGAGGCAGGCCACAAGGCCGTATCCGGCTGTTCCCCAAACAACAGAGGCTTGTCGGGTCACGCCTTCAGGGATCATCAATACGGCCGCCGTGTCGAAGCGGATCATTCCTGGACCGTCTACCATGTCTTCACCGGGATTCCGGCGCATGTCGACGGCGCTCCGATGGTCGGGCTGACGCGTGCGCATGCGACGACGAGCATGCTGGATCTCAACCGTCGCAATGTCGAGGCTCGAAAGGAATGGAATAGAACCCGGCCGGCAGCAGCTGAACACCCTGAAACACGGGTGGGCAACCCATGACGCTCGCCTTTCCAAATCCCAGCCGGAGTTTCGATCAAACGCGCCGCGCCGTCTGCTTCATTGGCCATGACGGTATGTTCCAGGTCCGCTTCTTCGTCGAGGTCGAGGTCCTTGGGACATTTGGCGATGCTGGGGGCAAGGAAACGGCCGAGATGGCATATCTTTCGGCATTCGACGCCTTGCGCAGTTCCATCCAGGATGCCGCCAGCAAAGCATATGCGCGCGAGCGCCGAAACTCCTACACGCTCACGGCTTCCGGCTTCCGATAGGCAGGAAGCCAATGTCGCAGGCAAAAGCGCGCAGCCGCGAATAGCCTCGGCCTTGGCTGCTACAAGAAAGGATAATGCCGATGCGTTTCATGAAAACCCCCGAGACCCCGCCCGCCGCGATCAAGCCGATCGTCAGGTCCTCAATCATCATGTCCGCGCGGCTGACGGTCAGGAAGGACGAGGCAGCAAGGCGCAAGCTCGCCGACACTGACGGCACCTTGCGGCGGGCACGTCAGATCGCAGAACGCAATCGCCTGATTTGACATGATGGCCGCCTGACAAGTGCCTCTTGCTTGGGCCTTATGTCTCGCGAACTGTCTTTCCCGCTCCTGGGCATGTCCAAATCCCAAGGCGCAAATTGCCTAAACCGGAAGAAACACCATGGCGATGAAACCCAACTACCGATACGAGCGCAGCAAACGCGATCAGGCGAAGGCGGCAAAGAAAGAGGCGAAGCTCGCGGCCAAGGTGGCGAAAGAGAAAGTGGTGGATCCGGAAGACGAGCGGGAGGGGAGCACTGACAACCGATAATTTCGCGTTAGGCAGGCCAGCCTTGGAGCCGCAATGACACAACGAGAGTCCGATCACTTCGAAATCGATGTGGAGTGCCCGCGGTGTCATCACCAGGCGAAAACGCGTGTGGGCTGGATACGCGCTCACACCCAGATGGAGTGTGAAAATTGCGGCGAGATCATCGACATCGAAAGTAAGAATTTCAGACCGCGCGAGCAGCCTTAAGGCGTCACAAGAATAGCCGCCTCCCGGGCGGCCGCTATGAACGCTTTGCGCGCGAATGAAGCCGGCCGGCGCCCGCTGTTTACGTCCGTGCAGGCCTGAATGGCTGCACGGTGCTTGTCGCTTCGCTTGCCGCGCCATCTTCGAAGCAGGAAATCCAGACAGGCGGCGGCATCGCCTATTGCCTCCCGTCCGCCGGCCGGATCAACGATGATCGTCACCGACTGGTCGAATTTTTCATTTGCCATCACTGCGCTTAGGCCGCGGCGCGCAACATAGCAAGCACTGTTTGTAGTGGGACTATCGGGTGGGCGAACGGGAAGCAGCTTGAATGACGCGATGTCTAGGCAGTCGGCGGGAAACCAGCCGCAACCAAAAGCCCCGCTCGCATGCAAGACCAAGGAGAGGCTCCTGGACAGCCCGACCTACTCAGCAAGAGATCAAGCCGGACTGTCCTCGCCGCACCAGCGAGATCGTATCGTGCGCCTTTGTTTCCTGTCTGGCCAGCAAAACCGCAGCAAATGAGAGCCGTTGAGCTGCCGACCGCGACTTGTGCAGAGGTTCGATCGCCGATCGGCAATTCGCTTCTCAACTGCTGCTCGCCCAGATCGAGCAGCCGACCTTCTGCCCCGTCGCTGTATCCCGCACCGTCTTCGCATACACCCGCCGCAGGCCGGTCCGGTTGGATGCGACATCCTTGCTTGCGAGGTAGGTCGGGTCGCCGACTTCCCAGTGGTAGCGCGTGTTGGCAGGCGCTTGCTTCCAGGTGAATTTCGAGCGATAGGCCACCTGGCCTGGCGTGGTGTTGTCGAACCGGCAGTCGATGGTCGCCGGCATCATTCCCTTGGCGCTCATCGCGCTGACGACCTTGTCCGCGTCGGCGGTCGTCAGCCATTGGTCTGTGCTGCTCGTCTGGTATGCGTCTATTCCGCTCGGCTGGTGCGTCATGCATCCTGCAAACACCATCAGGACTGCCATTGCGGCACCTGTCTTGCCTGCTCGCTTGCTGTCTAGCCGGTCAATGCCCATGCCCGTCTCCTCCCTGAAGAGAGTGGAAAGTTCCGGGTAAGAAGATGGTTCGCGCGCGTCGCTTCGTATATTAGGCGCTTCACACGCCTGGCTCGTCGGAGCCTCGATCTTCGGCGAATTGCGGGGCGGCGGCTGGTCTTGTGACCGCCCGGCCACAGCAGTTAGCCGCGTCAGCTATTAACGGCTCCAATCCCCAAAATTAACCTTTTGTTAACCATTAGCCCGGCACCCTTTAACCATTGAGTAAGGATTCGCCCGGACGTGACCTTCGCCGCCCCTTTGCACAACAAATCGATCCGCTTTCGCGCCCGTTCCTTCGTCGCTTTCACGCTGACGCCGGAAGCGCCGATCGCCGACTGGCTGGAGGGGTTGGATCACTGGATCGCCAATTCGCCCGGCTATTTCAACGGCCGCCCGGTGGTGCTGGATTTGAACACCTTGCAGCCGGGGCCGGAGGAGATCGCAGCGCTTGTCGGCGTGCTCGGTTCGCGCGGCATCCGCGTCTATGCCATCGAGCTCGAAGGCGCCGAGCTCGGGTCTGAATTGCCCCCGCTCTTGGCCGGCGCCAAGGAGGCGACCGCCGAGGGGCTGCTTGGCCGGGCCGCGCGCAAGGCGCGGGCGGAAGAGCTGGAAATGGCCGTCGCCGGGGAGCGGGCCGAAGTGACCCGGGAAACGATCCAGGCGGCGGCGCCCGCCGAGGTTCTGCAGGCGACCGGCGATGAGCCGGTGGATCCCGAACTGGCAAGGCTGGAAGCGGTCAGGATCGAGCCGGCTCAGGCCGAACCGGAAAAGCCAGGGCAGGGCGCCGTGCCGGCGCCTGCCGCCGGCACGCTGATGATCAAGGCGCCGATCCGCTCCGGGCAGTCGGTCTTCCATCCGCATGGCGACGTGATCGTGCTGGGCTCGGTCGCGTCCGGCTCGGAAATCGTCGCCGGCGGTTCGATCCATGTCTATGGCACGTTGCGCGGCCGGGCGATCGCCGGCTCGGAAGGCAATATTTCGGCGCGCATTTTCTGCCGCAAGAACGAGGCCGAGCTGCTCGCCGTCGACGGCTGGTACACCACGGCCGAGGAGATGGAAGGGGTGTCGCGCGGCAAGGCCGTGCAGGCCTTCCTCGACAATGATGCGTTGTGCGTGGTGCCGCTCGGCTGAGTTCTTGGCCGCAAGCTTCGGACCGGTTTCGCGTGCGAAGGTTATCAGTGCATGTCGCCCCCAGTTGCAGCGGTCTTGGGAGAACGATGTGCACCAAAAGCGAAAGATCCCGCCGTGCCTGGCACGGCCAGAGAATAAAAACCGCCAATGGAGGCTGGATATATGGGCAAGGTAGTCGTGGTCACATCGGGCAAGGGGGGCGTCGGCAAGACAACCTCGACGGCCGCGCTCGGCGCCGCCGTGGCCAGGACAGGCAAGAAGGTGGCGCTGGTCGATTTCGACGTCGGCCTGAGAAACCTCGACCTCATCATGGGCGCCGAGCGCCGCGTGGTGTTCGACCTCGTCAACGTTATCCAGGGGACGGCGAAGCTTTCGCAGGCGCTGATCCGCGACAAGCGGCTGGAGACTCTCTACCTGCTGCCCGCCTCGCAGACGCGCGACAAGGACGCGCTGACCGAAGAGGGTGTGGCGGAAGTCATCGCCCGGCTGCGATCGGTATTCGACTATGTCTTCTGCGACAGCCCGGCCGGCATCGAGCGCGGCGCCCAGCTCGCCATGCGCTTCGCCGACGAGGCGGTCATCGTCACCAATCCGGAAGTCTCGTCGGTGCGCGACTCCGACCGCATCATCGGCCTGCTCGACGCTCGCACCATGAAGGCCGAGCAGGGCGAGCTGGTGCAAAAACACGTGCTGGTCACGCGCTATGACGCGGCGCGCGCCGCGCGCGGCGAGATGCTGTCGATCGACGACGTGCTGGAGATCCTCTCGACGCCGCTACTCGGCATCATCCCGGAAAGCCAGGATGTGCTGCGGGCCTCCAATCTCGGTTCGCCCGTCACGCTCTCGGAACCGCTCAATGGTGCCGCAAAGGCTTACCTCGAAGCGGCAAGACGCCTGGAAGGCGAGGACCTGCCGGTGGTCGTCCCCTTCGAACGCAAGGGCTTCCTCGACCGGCTTCTCGGAAGGAGGGCCGCATGAGCATCCTCGATCTCTTCAAGCGGCGCACCAGCGCGCCGGTGGCGCGCGAGCGGCTGCAGCTGCTGCTCGCCTATGAGCGCCAGAGCCGCGGCCAGCCGGATCTCGTCTCCATCCTGCGCGAGGAGATCATGGCGGTCATCGCCAAGCATGTGCAGATCGACCAGGACTACCTCCAGGTCTCGATGGACCGCGGCGCGACCATGTCGACGCTGGAGATCGACATCCAGATCCCCAACAAGAGTGCCGCGCCGCTCGCCATGGCGGGATAACGCCGGCGCATTTCTCTCCCTCGCCAAAGGCGGGGGAGAGGTGGCCGTGCTGCGGCCGGAGTGGGGCCAGCGCTTACGCTTCGTCATCCTCGGCTTGATCCCAGGATTCACGCCGTACCTTCGACTTGGAGCGCGGCGGTCCAGAATTCCGTACGCGTTGCAACGCGTTAGCGCCATGGCATGACCCTGGGTCTGCGCGTCGCTTCGCTCCTTGCTCCGCGCCAGGATGACGAAGGCGTAAACCTCACTCTCTTGTCCCACCATCCGCCCCGCACTGCCTCACGACAGCGCGGTGCCCGCGCCCTATCTCCATTCCCGAACCAGGGATGGAGCCAGGATTGACCTCGACGCAGACCGCGAAGCCGGAAACCCATGTCGGCGCAATGCCCGTTCTGGGGCTGCTCGGCGCCATCCTGTCCGTTCAGGTCGGCGCCGCCTTTGCCAAGGGGCTGTTCCCGGTGCTGGGCTCGGAAGGTACGACCATGCTGAGGCTCGCCATCGGCGCGCTGATGCTGGCGGCGGTGCTGAGGCCCTGGAAGGTGCTGCCCTCGCGGAAAACCCTGCCTTGGCTCGCCGCCTACGGCATCACGGTCTGTGCCATGAACATGTTGTTCTACGCAGCGCTCCAGCGCATTCCGCTCGGCATCTGCGTGGCGCTCGAATTCACCGGGCCGCTGTTCGTCGCTATGCTCGGCTCCCGGCGCATGCTCGACCTCGTCTGGGTGGCGCTGGCGATAACCGGCATCGTGTTGCTCTCGCCCTTTGCCGATGCCAGAAGCGGGCTCGATCCGCTGGGGGTGGTGCTGGCGCTCGCAGCGGGCGCCTGCTGGGGGCTCTACATCATCTTCGCGCAGAAGGCCGGCGCCGAGCTCGGCGTGCGCACCTCCGCCTATGGCATGGCGATCGCCGCCGTGCTGGCGCTGCCTTTCGGCTTCAGCGCCGCTCAACCCTATCTCGCCGACCCGCACATCATGGCGGGCGCGGCCGTGGTCGGCCTGTTCTCCAGCGCGCTGCCCTTCTATCTGGAAATGCTGGTGCTGGCGCGCATGCCGGCCAAGGTCTACGGCATGCTGGTTTGCCTGGAGCCGGCGGGCGGCGCGCTGACCGGCTTCCTGTTTCTGCACGAGAAGCTCAACCTTTTGCAATGCGCGGGCGTCGCTGCCGTCATTGCTGCCGCCTTCGGCACGGCAGTCGCGGCGCGGCGGCCGGTGCCTTTGCCGGCCTGAATCCATCTTTCGGACCGGGGCAATCCCGGAAAATGCGCGAGACGGCAGGCTCGGCGCCTCGCAGCGGTAATCCATCCTGAGCTGCTTCGAAACAAGGACGTGCGATGGTTTGCCGTTTCCGTGAAACGGTGAACCGCTTCGGCACCCGCAGCTCGTTAAGGGGTTGGTTGGCTTTGGAAAAACACCCCCGTGGCGGCAACATCCGACCGCATCCGGTGGTTGAAATAAGACCTAAGTCCTATAGCAAAATTGCAATAGGTCCGAATGGACAAGACATGGGTCGTGGGCCACTTCCTTATGCACTGCTGATTGGGGATGCTTATGCTGCGATATTGCCGGTGGGGTAGTTCGGCCGACGGGCTGAAGGGCTGGCATGGGGAGAACCGAATGCGCACATCGCGCGGGGGCTGCAGGCTAGTCTTGCCAGCGCTGGCTGCGTTGGCGCTTGTCGTCGCGCCTGTCAGTCTCTCCGTCGATGGTCTCGTCGTGACCAAGGCCTATGCCGACAAAGGCGGCGGTGGTCATGGCGGCAGCGGTGGTGGAAACGGAAGCGGCGGCGGCAACAGCGGGAACGGTGGCGGAAATAGCGGCGGCAACAGTGGAAACGGCAATAGCGGCGGCAACAACGGAAACAGCAATAGCGGCAGCAACAACGGCAAGAGCAATAACGGCGCGAGCAGCAGCGCGGCAGGCACCGCGGATGTCGATAGTCATGTGAACGCCGTTACCGGCGACAAGGTCGAGGCCACTAGCAGCAGCATCCAGGTCACGCACCGCAATGGAATGAAGGAGACGATCGAGAACGGCCGGTTCAGGATGGAAGACAAGTACGGACGCACCATCGTCGACCGCAGGGCTACCATGGCCGATCTCAATCGCCTGAAGAACTTGTGAGACAGAGTTTGTGGGAGTGAGGTTTTATCCGGATTAGATCTTAAGGGACCGAAGGTCAGCGCTGCAAAATCAGGTTGCCACCTTTTGCTTCGTCTCTGCGGTCCTGATCGTCTTGCGATGGAACTTGGCTACTCACCTTGCCCCCGCCTTCGTGCGGGGGTAATTTTTTGCGCCGGGAAAGCCTGTCCGTTGCGACATTGGTCAGCTATGGCGCCGGAAATGGTCCGACGGGTGGGGGCAAGGGTCGTGGGCCGCTTTCGTCGCCCCGCCGGAATGTGAATTCTCGCCGGATCAACACACCGGTTCCGCCTCGGCATGCCGCGAGCGGAATTTCGGCATGCCGAGGCGGAACCGGAACGAGGAGAAAAGATGCAAAACCTTCCCTTCGGAAAGCTCGTCTGGTTCGCCTTGCGCGCTTCGACCGCACTGGCGCTGACCGTGGCGCCCTATCACCTGGCGCTCGATGGCGCCAAGCTGGTCCCGTCAGCGGCTTACGCAGAGGGCGAAGGTGGCGGTGGCGAAGGTGGCCATGGTGGTGGCGGCGATGGCGGCCATGACGGTGGCGGCGATGGCGGCCATGACGGTGGCGGCGATGGCGGCCATGACGGTGGTGGCGACGGCGGCCATGACGGCGCCGACCATGACGGCGGCGACCATGATGGCCAGGGTGGCGACCATGATGGCGATGGCGACGACCACGGCGAACATGATCATGGCGAAACCGCCGACGATCAGGGTGATGACAATGATGATCAGGGCGAAAACGACGACGGCGCCGTTGCGCCTTTGATCGCGCCCAACTAGGCCATGAAGGCGACCAGGTCATTCAGGATGGTCTGGTTTTTCCTGCGCGCTTCGAGCGCGCTGGCGCTGGTGCTTGCGCCATGGCATGTCACCTTTGGTGGCGTGCCCGGGATCGTCGCCGCCACGGCCTATGCCGGCAACGGCAATGGCAATGGAGGCGGGAACGGCGGCAATGGCAGTGGCGGCAATTCGGGTTCCGCCGGCGGCTCGAATTCCGGCAATAGTGGCGACAACGGCAACAGCAATGGCCAGGGCGACAACGGCAATAGCAATGCCGGCGCGAGCAACCCCAATGCCGGGCCGGGCAACAACAGCGGCAAGGGCAATACCAATCCCGGCGGCAAGAATAGCTACACCAATGCCGCGACCGGCGACACGCTTTCGATCGACGGCGATAAGGTCACCGTCATTCATCGCAACGGTATGAAGGAGCAGGTCCAGAACGGCCGTTTCGAGATGACGGATGCGCAAGGCCGCACCATCATCGAACGGCAGGCGACGGAGGAGGACCTGTCGCGCCTGCTGAACTTGTGAGCGTTGAGAGTTGAAGAACTGGGGAATTGAAGAACTGAAGAACTGAAGAACTGAAGAACTGAAGAACTGAAGAACTGAAGAGTCCTGTCTTATCCAGTTTCCCGATTCCTCAATTCCTCAATTCTTCAATTCCCCAGTACCTTAGTGCCTTTCCCTCGCCTCATGCATCAGCAGCGCCGCCTCGGTGCGGTTGCGCACGTTGAGCTTGGCGAGCACCCTGGTCATGTGATGCTTGACCGTCTTCTCCTGCAGCGACAGCCGGGCGGCCACCTCCTTGTTGCTCAATCCTTCGGCGACCAGTTTCAGGATCTCGGCCTCGCGGCCGGTGAGCTGACTGAGCGGATCGGGCTTGCTGCCGGTGGGCTGCAAAAGGTCGGAGAGCAGCCTGGCCGAAAGGCTCGGCGATACGTAGCTCTGGCCGTTGGCGACATCGCGCAGGATCTCGGCCAGCGCCTTGGAGCCCACGCCTTTCAGTACATAGCCGCGCGCGCCGGCCTTCAGCGCCTGGGCGACATCGGCATTGGTCTCCGATACCGTGAGCATGACGATCTTCTGTTCGGGCATCGCTGAAAGGATACTGGCGAGCGCGTTGAGACCGCCGCCCGGCATGCTGATGTCGAGCAGGAGAATATCGGGCGCGCTGGCGCGCGCCAGCCTTTCGGCGTCCTCGGCGCTGGCGCCTTCGCCGACAAGCTCGAAGCCGCCGATTTCGCCGAGGCTGCGCGCCACGCCCTCGCGAAACAGGGGGTGGTCGTCCACTATTGCGATGCGGATGGATGTGCTCACGGTTGCTCCTCGACAGACAAGGCAATCACCAGTCTTGTTCCTTCCGGGCCGGACAGCGTCTCGAACTGCCCGCCTATGCTTTCGATGCGTTCCCTGAGACCCGCAAGCCCAAGGCCCTCGCTTCGGGCCGGGTCGAAGCCGGGACCGGAATCCATCACCTCGACCAAAAGCTTGCCGCCTTTCGTCGTGGCTCTGACCTGCTGGCCCTTGCCCTTGCCATGCCGGAAGGCGTTGTTCAGGCCTTCCTGCACGAAGCGATAGACGCTTATCTTTTCCGAGGTGCCGAGTTCCGGCAAGCGCTCAGGCAGGGTTAGCAACACCTTGGTGCTGGTGCGGCGCTCATGCTCGGCTACCGCCAGCCGCAAAATGTCGGCGATGGCCTGCGCCTCGATCTGCGGCAGCACCAGCCCGTTGCAGATGCCGCGTATCTCGCGCATCGCTTCGCCGAGCGTCTTGTGTATGCCGGCGATCTCGGCTTCGCGCAGCTGGCTGGACGTGGCCGGGTCGACCAGCGCCGGGCTGTCCATCCTCAGCGCGGCAAGCGCCACCAGTTGCGCCGGTCCGTCATGCAGGTCGGCGCCGATGCGCCTCAGATACCGCTCGTTGATCGCTGTGGCGCGGCGCGAGGCGCGTTGAACGCGCTGGCGCAGCGACGAGTTCTGCGCCAGGGCCGTCTGCAATTCGGAAACCTTGGCCTCGAGCGCAGCCTGCTGCGTGACGATGGTGCGGCTGCCGCGGAAAACGATGCCAGAGAGCAGGGCGAGCGCCGCGGCGGTGGCGGCCGCCACCACCAGCCATGTCCACAGCAGAGCCGAGTGGAGCGATTCCTCGAAGTCGCCGGATAATTCGTAGAATTCGCTGACAGCCACGACCTCGCCGGACCACGGCTCGCGCACCGGGTTGTAGATTTCGAGCAGCGGAACGCCCATCGACCGCTCCTTGTCGTCTTCCTCGTCCTCGAGCCTGTTGTATTTGACCATGACGTTGCCGGCGAAAGCGGCGATGAGGTTGGCGTTGGGCCTGATCTGCTTGCCGATCAGGCTGGCATCCTTGGAGTAGAGGATCGTTCCGTCGCGCCGCCACAGCTTGAACGAGACCAGCCTTTTCCCGAGCGCGCCCTGGCCCAGCGTCTCGTCCAGCGCGCGCTTGACGGTGTCGTCGAGTTCCTGGCTCTTGCGCATATCGGGCAGCAAGGGTGCGATCACGCTGTCGACATAGAGCGCGGTGGTGGCGGCGGAATTGTGCAGGACCCCGTCACGAATCTGCGATGTCACCCACAGCCCGACCACGAGCATCACCGCCAGAAGGCCGATACCGCCCGCGATCACGAACTGCCAGGCCAGAGAGAGCCCGCTCCAGATTCGTGCAGGTCGTGTTAAATACCTCCCAAACATCGGCACCATTCACCCACCCGTCCGCGACAGTATAGGTGAGGGGAGGCAATTGCGACACCGACCTTGGTCCGTGCCCGTGGGAAAGGTTAATGGCAGAGCAGGTTTGGGCGCACGCCGACGGGCGGGCTTTGATTCGCAAGCAAGGAGGCTGCTTGCTCCGCCGGGCGGCAAAGCCAGCGCCATTCCTGTTGACGGAGGAGACGCGGGCCGGCTGCCACTTGAAATTACAGGTTCTTTTGCAATGCCGACACAACCACCAATCAAGCCCCGGCTCCAGACCAACGGCATATGCCCCGCGGGATATAGCGCCACACCGCTGATGCCTTGGCCTGGCGCGGTCTCTTCATCGATCGTTGTGGATGTAGACATATAGCGGCGACCTCTCGCGGGCGGCCCGGCTTGCAACCCGTCCATATCGGCGGGCGGGCCGCTCTTTCCCGACATGAACTGCGGACGTCGCGGCAAAAATTTGCCCCCAAAAGAAGTCAGGATCAAGCTGTTGATGGGTCGAACAACCGCCGCATATACAATGGGCTTCATCACGCTGTTGGCAACGCAGTATGGACGTCGGCAAAAAAAAGCAAAAAACAAACCAGCGGTTGTCGATTTTTGAGCTCGAGGCACTGCGGGAAGCTTTCAGGCAGTCCGTTCGCGAGAATGACGTCGCGGAAGCGGAATGGGCGCAACACGCCGAGCTTTTCGTCAAAAGAGCGCTTCAAGAAGACGGCCGTCTTACACGAGTTTGAGCGTTCGGGCGCCTGGAGCGATTCCAGGAAAAGTCTGCGCGTTTTTCAGCCTTGGAGTTGCGGCACCGCGGCTTCCAACCGGTCGGACCATTGCGCCGGCGCATAGGACCTCAGCAACAATTGCGGGCGCAGCGGGAAACCGACACTCTATCCCTGCGCCGGCTCCCCCCAAGGAAACCCAAAGGTCGGCGCTTCAGCCCGGCTTGCCAGTCAAAGAGCCGTACTCTTTTACCGCCAAGGCAAGCCGGGCTACCCCAACCGCCGGTCCGGCACTTTCAGCTCGTTTGTCCCATCGGTAGCAGCTGGCAGCCTTGGCCCCACGGGTCATTGCAATGCGCAGAGGGTCATCCGCTTTCGCGGAACGAAAAGGGGAGTCGGCGCGTTTTCCGCCGCGATGTCGAGGACTCCTCACCATCACAAGGCCGAAAGCCCTTTTCAGGCTTCCGAGGCGGAGCGCCTGGCGCGTGCGCAAAAGAATGCCAGGCTGAAGGATCTTCGCACCCACGCTTCATGGCTCGTGCTCGATCCGCAGGCTCACTTCCAGGAGGTGATCGACTGTTCGGCATTGCTCGGCGACCTGCCGATCCGAAAGGTCGCCGGCGACGGTTAGGAATTCCGTGCTTTTCAGGCTTCAGGCGGGCTGGAGCCGGGCGGCGTCCTGTCGCGATATCTCGATCAGTCGCGCGATCGCCAATGGCGCCATCAGCGCAAAGAACGCCGTGACATCGAAGAGGATCGACCGCGCCAGATCGAACCCGCTGTGGTCGTAGCAAACTGCGAATTGCATCACGCCTGACCCTTTTTGACCCTGCACACTGCGCATGTGGCTTCGCGCGCGCCAAAAGCATGACCCTGATTTACAATAATTACAAGATGTCGCTAATCTAAAGATGGCCGCGACAGGCCGATGCAATCGAGGCCGTCTGGTCGGCCCCGAAGCATTCAGGCCGGCTTTGGCCAGAACAGCCAAGTGAGCGCCAGCGCCGCCAGCACCCAGAGCGCGATCATGAAGGCGAGCCCGGCCTTGCTCACCGGCTTCTCGCGTCGCACCGCCTCTTCGCGGAATTCCTGCATCAGATCGGGCGGGACCAGCCTGACCGCGAGCATGATGCCGACGGGCACGATCACCAAGTCGTCCAGGTAGCCGATGATGGGGATGAAGTCCGGGATAAGATCGACGGGGCTCAGCGCATAGGCCGCAACCGCACCCGCTGTGGCTTTTGCATACCAGGGGACACGCGGATCGCGGGCCGCAATCCACAGCGCCATCACATCGCGCTTGATCCCTCGCGCCCATTGCTTTGCCGAGTCGAAAGCCGACATGCGCCTATTCTATAGCTGTGCGGGTCTTGAGGCCATTCAGCGATGGCCGGCTCGGCCCCTCAGGCGCAATCCTTCAGTTCGACAACCTCGACGCCGAGGCGGAAGGCCTGGCCATCGGCATAGGAGCGCGCATATTGCTCGGCTTCGAATGGAAAGATGAGCGTTGTGCCGTAGGCGGTGACGCGCACCGTCCACTTCTGGCCCCTGACGAGTTCAACGCCGTGAAGCTTCGCCGTAACCATCTCACCCTCCTCAGATCCGGCACTTCAGCGACATCGGCATAACGTCGCGAAAGTCATTTGAATACAAATAATCCGACTCAATCGTGTCGTTACGGTGTCGCTTCCGACATTGGGTCGTTTGCGTCCGTGAAATGGTTCACCGACAGCAGCGCTTTTTTTGCCGGCGGGCCGTGACTGGGCGGCAAGGCCCTGCTCGGAACCGCGAGGGCCCCAGGCGGATTAGAGTCCTGATTCACAAGGAGACCGCCATGATCCGCAAGCTGAAATCCGGTGAATACCGGCTCTATTCGCGCAAAGTCGATCCCAGAACCGGCAAGCGCCGCAACCTGGGCACCTTCAAGTCCCGCGAAGCGGCAGAAAAGCACGAACGCGAGGTGCAGTATTTCAAGCGTCACTAAGGCAGTCCACCGCTTCACGGCGAGGAGGATCGCGCCTCTGCTACCGGTTTACCCGTGTGGTCTCGGCGGGGTGCGCGGGCGAGGGTGGCCGGGCACGTTCGAGCCGATATGGTCGAGGTCGCAACGCCTCGTCACCATTTCGACCGAGTTGGTGTCGACCGTCACGCGTCCCAGCACCTGCACGGTCGTGCGTCCGAGATCCTCGTCGACATGCACGACGTCGCCTTCGAGTCTGAGCTTGTCGCCTGGCTTGGCATTGGGCTCGGCCATCGAATAATTATGACCATCGCCGTCGAGCTTCAGCATCACGCGGTCCTTGATGCGCTCGATCACGGTGGCGATGACAGCCACCCGGTCGCCTATCTCCACTGCGGGCCGTGTCATTGCGGCCTCCTTTCGCGCGGTCTCTGGCCGCCAGAGCCGCCTGGCCCCACGGTAGGTGGCGGCAGCCGCTAAAATAAACGGCAAACCAAGCATTTGGTTGCCGCGGGGCTGCCGCTCGCCGCAGCCGGTTGATCACATGAAATCGGGATTTCGCGGCAGAGACTGCCCCGCGGGCCAAGGACCTGCTGCGTCGGCGAGCATCTGCCAGCGGGCACGCTCGGCTGGGCGGCGAGTCCAGCCCTGCCGCGGGCTAGCCTCGAGAGTTCGAGGCGTATTGTCTGTTGGCAATATCCTACCCAGGGGGATAGGATGTTTGCCATGACGATACACAGCTCCCATCCCGATATCATCGCCCGGCTCAAGCGAGCGCATGGCCATCTCGCCGCCGTGCTCACCATGTTCGAGCAGGGTCGGTCCTGTCTTGACCTCGCGCAACAGCTCCACGCCGTCGAAAGCGCGGTCGGCAATGCCAAGCGCGAGCTGATCCACGACCATATGGAGCATTGCCTTGTCGAAGGCGGCGAACCGACCAGGGACACGCTCAAAGAGCTGAAGCAGCTCACCAAATATCTATGAGGCGGCGATGTGGGAAAAAGCGCTCGACTGGTTCGGCTTCGGTGCGCACGGACATCATGGCGGCCACGGCCACGACCACCTTGGGCCGCATGGCCATACTCATGGCGTGATCGACGGGACTATCGCCACCACAGACCGCGGCATCTGGGCGATCAAGTGGTCGTTCGTGATCCTCGCGGTCACGGCCGCGCTGCAGATCGTCGTCGTGATGCTCTCGGGCAGCGTGGCCCTGCTTGCCGACACCATCCACAACGTCGCCGACGCGACCACCGCCATCCCGCTTTGGATCGCTTTTGTGCTCGTGCGCCGCAAACCGACAAGGGCCTTCACCTACGGCCTCGGCCGGGTCGAGGATCTCGCCGGTATCATCATCGTGCTCATCATCTTGGCCAGCGCGCTGGTGGCCGGATACGAGGCGATCAATCGCCTGTTCAACCCGCAGCCGGTGCATTTCCTTGGCTGGTTGGCCGTCGCCGGCATCATCGGTTTCCTCGGCAATGAAGCGGTGGCGGTTTTTCGCATCCGCGTCGGTCGCCAGATCAACAGCGCGGCGCTGGTTGCCGACGGCTATCACGCCCGCACCGACGGCCTCACCAGCCTGGCCGTCGTTGCCGGCGCGGCCGGCGTCTGGCTCGGTCTTCCGCTCGCCGATCCAATCATCGGCCTGCTCATCACCGTCGCCATCTTCGCTATCGTCTGGCAATCGGCGCGCTCGGTGCTGACCCGCATGCTGGACGGCGTCGAGCCCGGCCTCGTTGACCAGATTCACCATGCTGCCGACCATGTCGCCGGGATCGAAAAGTTAGCCGACGTCAAGGCCCGTTGGCTCGGCCACAAGCTGCATGTCGATGTTACGATCGCCGTCAATGACGGCCTGCTGCTTGCCGCCGCGAACAACATCGCCGCATCGCTCAAGGCCGAGCTCTTCGCGCACATCCCGGCGCTCGACGTCGCCACGGTGCACTTTGCCGAGTTGGAGACGGAGGCCGGCCACCATCATGCGCCGGATCCGTTCCTTGTCGACGGCAAGCTAGCCAGCGGGCTGCTCGAAATCGTCGACACGCCGCAGGGCGAGCGCATGCGGCTGCGCCTGTCGCGTCACGCCGAGGGCCTGCGGGCGAACGTCCCTATTGAAAGGGCGGACGGTGCGGTCGAAAGCCTGCCGCTGTCTCCGGTCGGCGGCGACCATCATTATCTGCAGAGCCTGGTCGCGCCGACCGAACCGCATGAATTCAGCGTCAGGCTGCAACTAGCGGCCGGTCCCGACACCGAGGATTTGCCCTTCGCCATGGCCGAACCGCAAGGTCACCATCACGAGCGCGCGCATGGATGAGAGGGTGACGGCGCAGGCTTCGGAAAGGGCATGGCTGGTGGTGGGGATTCGATAAGCCGGATAAAAGACGATCATTGCCCGAGCTCAACGCGATCGGCCAGGCGACGCCGAAGGGAAAGCGGATGGCTGCTATTGTACTCTTTCACTCGGCGCTGGGCCTTCGGGCGGTGGAGCATCAAGCTGCTGAGCGCATGCGAAACACGGGGTACGATGTTGTGACGCCGGACCTCTACGCAGGGCTGACTGCGGCATCGGTCGACGACGGGCTTGACTTGATGAGCCATGTTGGGTGGGAAACCATCTGCGACCGCGCCAGGGTGGCGCTCCTCCAGACTTCTCCAGACGCGGTGCTCGCTTGCCATTCCATGGGAGCTGGCGTGATCAGTGCCGTTTGGTCAGAACGAGTCGCTGCCGCCGGCATTGTGCTGCTGCATGGCCTTGCTGATATTCCCAGCAATGTTCGCCGACACGTCCCGGTCGCGGTCCACGTCGCCGACCCAGATGCATTTGCTCAGCCAGAACAAGTTGCCGACTGGTCGGCGTCGGCGAAGCGCTGCCACGTCAGGGCAGAAATTTTCACCTATCCGGGGATCGGCCATTTCTACACCGATCAAGCGCTGCCGGATTACGATGCGTCCGCAGCCGAGCTGACATGGTTGCGCGTTCAGGCTTTCCTGAAAACGATCGCACGCAAGACCGGGAGCGGTTCGGTGATTCCGTGAAACGCTGAACCGTTCTAAGCAGCGCCGGCTCGCGGAGCGGGTGAACGGAAAATCGACCATGCGGCGGCGCCGAACGCCGCCACCATGGCGAGGATCACCGCAAGGCTCGGCAAGTGGAAGAAGATGTCGCGCCATCTGGGCTCGACGACCGCGCCGGTGCTGAAGGCCTCGCCGCTATACTGGCACAGGATCCACGACGCGCCGCTACGCACCATCTCGGCATCGATGTCCGAGATCAGCGCCTTCGCGTTGCGTTCGGCCGAGGGCATCGTGGCCATATGGGCGAGCAGCGCCTTGGCGGCGGCGAGATAGGCGTGGCTGCATTCGTTGAACGGGCTTTCCTCGTCGCCGAGGCTGCCCGGCATCAAGCCCCAGAGGCAATAGGTGAATTGCAGATTGCCGTGATTGTAGAGCCGCCGGAAGGTCGGGTCGGTCGCGGTCTGGCGCTGGGCGAGGTCGAGGATCTCGCCGCGATAGCGCGCGATGACGGCCATCTGGCCGTGGGTTAGGCTGGGGATCTGGATGCCGGGAGGAGGCGGGGCCGAGGACCCGCCATGCGCTTGCGCGGATGTGGCGGCCAGAAATGCGAGCAGCGCCGCAACCGAGCAATTCCAGGAAAAGTGTGCGGCGGTTTTCCGTCCGGAATTGCGAGAAAACGAAAGACCAAAGTGGCTCTGCGGTCGTACCGACCGTTGAGCCGCGTTGGCCGCCAGGGCGCTGAACCGTGGCGGCCAACGCATCGGATTTCAGGCGTAGCGGCGTGCCGGGCTGCGCTGGTCGCGCACCGCGACCACGCGTTCGGCAACCGCGCCGAAGCCGAGCCCGACGACGGTCCACAGCACCAGCTGGATGCCGAGCGAGGCGACGCGGAATTGCCACAGCACCGTCGCCGAGAAGTTCTCAGGCACCTCGTTGATGTCGGGCAGCGCCGCCTTCACCAAAGCGAAGACGACGAGGAAGGCGAGGCCCGCGACGATCGAGGCGTTCCAGGCGCCGAGTTGGTTCCACAGCCGCTGCGCCAGGCCGACCGCCGCCACCATCGCCGCGATCGAGACGACGATCATGATGAAGAACAACTCGGTGCGGTAGCCGATGGTCTCGGCGTTGCCGACCGCGGGCGGGTTGGCCGGATATTTGAGACCGGGCACCACGATCACGGCCAGGAAGCCGAGCAACGCCAGCAGCGCCGAGGTGCCGCGCGGTCCGAGCGAGCCTAGCCGGCCATAGGCGTAGGCGAAGACCAGCGAGAACAGCCCGCCAAGCGCGGCGCCATAGATCAGCACGCCGGTCGCCAGGCCGATGCCGGCCTGCGTGGCGCGGCTGACCATCTCGGGCTCCGGCGCCTCGCCGGCGGCCTGGGCCTGCTGTTCCTCGAAGGCGATCGCCTTGTCGACCTGCGGCTCGCCATAGACGCGGGCGAAGGCGAACGCCAGAATCCCGGCGACCAGCCCGACAAGCATGCCGCGCAGCAAAAGTTTTCCAACCATGTCACCAATCCCTCCAAGCAATTCCAGGAAAAGTGCGTAGCGGTTTTCCGTCCGGAATTGCGTTAAGCCAACCAAGCAATTCCAGGAAAAGTGCGTAGCGGTTTTCCGTCCGGAATTGCGTTAAGCCAACCAAGCAATTCCAGGAAAAGTGCGTAGCGGTTTTCCGTCCGGAATTGCGTTGGATCAGAATCGAAAGCGGGTTCAGCGATGCCGAACCGCTTTAGTGGCAGGGGAAGCCGAGCAGGTGGCGGCCGTCATGCACGAATTCGTGCACATAGGTGCCGCGGATCAGCGAAGTGGCGCCTTCTTCCGCGCCGACGAAATAGATCGCCAGCATCAAAAGCAGCCCGCCGAGGATGGCCCAGGGCAGAAGCTCGCGGACCGGAATCGCAACCGGGCCGTAGCTGGGGGCGAAGGTGGTGTCGGACATATTGACCTCCCTTGGGATACTGCGTCCCGTTGATCGAGTGCTGCGGAATAAGGCCTGACTTTCGGCTGGTGCCGATCACAGTGGCGCGACCGTGCCGGACTCGCACCGGCTTCCAATCCCGTATAGCATTAAGACACTTGTCAGTACTTCGTTCGCCTGTCAACGACATGTAATGGCGGCACGGCTTCGTGAGGCCTGTTTTTCGCTGTGCCACGGAGTTTTTCATGCTTGTCCGCCTGACGATGATCGCAAGCGGAGCGACGCCCGGGATGCGCAAGGGCCGCTTTCCGAACGATGAGCCGCCGGAGCCGCGCGCCCTCGATCGCGCCGGCGCGCTGGCCGCTTCGCTGCGTCGCGCCGACCGTGTCTGGACAAGCCCGGCGCTGGCCGCGCGGCGGACGGCGGAGGCGCTCGGCCTTAACGCGACGGTCGAGCCGCTGCTTGCCGAGCAGGATTTCGCGCGCTGGGCCGGCAAAGGTTTCGAGGAGGTGCAGGCCGAGGATCCCGAAGGCATGGCGGCCTGGATTTCCGATCCCGGCGCCGCGCCCCACGGTGGCGAATCGCTCGCCGCTGTCGCCCGGCGGGGTGCTGCGCTGATGGAGCGGCTGGCCGGCGAAAGCGGTCACACCGTCGCGGTGACGCATGCCATGCCGATCCGCGCCGCCATGGCGCATGTGCTCGGCGCGCCGCTTTCCTCGGTCTGGAAGATCGACATCGAGCCGCTGTCGCTCACCGAGTTCCGCAGCGACGGCCGCCGCTGGGTGCTGCGCGCGAGCGGCGTCACTGTCGCCGGCTGAACGCCCGGGCGTGAACGCTCCATCCGTGAACCCGGCCGGCATATCAAGCCGGCACACCACTGTTTCAGTGATCGCTAACGGAACGGAAACGCCTCGCTGCTATCGTGCTGCCCCATGGCAAGGAGGACCTTGCCTGAGGAGCCCGCCGGATATGGCCAATTTTCCCGAGATCGAACGCCGTCTTCATGCGCGCGAATTCGTGCTCAAGGAAGCCACGATCATCGCCGCCGGCGTCAGGATCGGCTGCTCGGTCAGAAATCAGCACGAGCAGGGCGCGGAATTGCGCGTCGGCGCCAATGTGGAGATCCCGGACCGCTTTCTGCTCGAGGTCCCGGCCGACGATACGGCCTATCGCGCTTTGGTGCGATGGCGGCGCAACGACCGCGTCGGCGTGGCGCTCTACAGCAACGCGCCAAAGGACTGATGCTCAAAGATAGCGGCGCACGCCCGCCCTGTAGGCGCGGTAGGGTTCGCCGAACTTGCGTTCCAGATAGGCCTCTTCGCGCAGCACCACGCCGTAATGCAGGATGGGGAAGCTCGCGATGGTCGCGATGACGGCCCACCAACTGTCAAAGAGCAGCCCGATCCCGAGAAGCAGTCCCATCAAGCCGACATAGAGCGGGTTGCGGGTGAAGCCGAACGGGCCGCCGGTGATGATCGCGGTGGTCGGCAGCGTCGGGTTCACATTGGTGCCGCCGCGCAACATCGTCGAGCGTCCCCAAGCGATGATCGCAACCGCCAGTACTGCCAGCACTACGCCGAGCACGATGGTCAGCGGGCGGCCGCCGATCGCCAGCGGCCAGACATAGCGCAGCGCCAGCATCGCGATCAGCGCCACGAGAAAGAGCAGCGGCGGAAACACCACCACGCCCGGATTGTCCGCTTTGTCATCCATAGCCATCTTCATCGACCAGGCGCCATTGCCGCCACTATGCACGGACGCGCATCGTCCAGCAATTCGTGACTTGATCCTGCCTAGGCGATGTGCAGCCCGGCATATCGGGAACACAACCGTGGCGCGCGCGTTCACTATCGCCGATCGACAGGGATTGCGCGGATGAGCAAGACAGCCGTTTGGGTGGCGCTGATCGCCATCGTTCTCGTGGGCCTCTATTTGTTGCAGGCCAATGGCATGATCCGGTTCTGATCAGGGCGGCGCGTCACCATTAGCGGGCTCCACAGCAGCGACTCCCTCCGCACCCGCTCGCTGCCTTCTGTTCTTCCAGCCAGCGGTCGCGCGGCTTGCAGCTTGACGGCCGTGGCGACAGCTCGACCTCAACCGTCCCGCCAACAAGGCTCGGCTGGGCTGCCCGGTGCAGTTCGATGGGGCGCACGCCGTCGCTGACCTCGAAGGTCAGCTTCGCCGCCTGATCGAGAGCGACATGGTCCGAAACCTTGCGGATGATCGCGGCGAACTTGCCGGCTGGCATATGGACCGGTCCGCCTTGGTCCACGTCCCACAGCTGGACGAATATCTCCGACCATGATTCCGGATTCGCTTCGCAATCCAGCGCCGAGAACTGTCCCGCCTTCACCTCGGTGACGTGGTAGCCAGGCTTTACCGGCCGCCCGTCATAGCGGAACACCAGTGGCCTGTCCTTATGATCGGCCAGCGCCATCAGCAGATCGCCGATGGTCAGGTCGGAGGGATCCATAGGAGCGATGTTTTTCCGATTGTCAGAAGAGAGCATGTCGGCTATTCCTCATTTCAATATTTCAAGGATTGTTGAAACGTGGATGAACGTCAAGCCCTGACCGCCTTTGGCGCGCTGTCGCAGGAAACACGGCTGCGCCTGCTGCGGCTGCTGGTCGTTGCCGGCCCGGAAGGCATTGCCGCCGGCGCGCTCGCCGAGCAGGTCGAGGTCTCGCCGTCCAATGTCAGCTTCCACCTCAAAGAACTCGAGCGCGCCGGTCTTGTGACCGCGCGGCGCGATGCCCGCTCGATCGTCTACAGCGCCGAGTTCGACGCGCTGTCCGGATTGATCCGCTTCCTGATGGAGGACTGCTGCTCGGGCCGGCCGGAAATCTGCGCGTCGGCGCTTGCGGCATCTTGCTGCCAGCCGGGCGAGGAGGCCCGGCAATGACCGTCACGCCCGCTATCCAACTCCCCATTGTCCAATCCAGGGTCGACCGATGAACACTTTCGATCTGCCGCGCCGGTTTGCGGCTGAAGCTTTGGGCACCGGTCTGCTGGTGGCGACCGTCGTCGGTTCCGGCATCATGGCCGAGACGCTGACGCATGACACCGCGCTGGCGCTGCTTGGCAACACGCTTGCAACCGGCGCCATGCTGGTGGTGTTGATCACCATCCTCGGGCCGATCTCCGGCGCGCATCTCAATCCGGCCGTTTCACTGGTGTTTTGTCTCAACCGGTCGCTGCCTGCTCGCAATCTCCCTGCCTATCTGTTCGCGCAGGTCGTCGGTGGAATCGCCGGCACGATCGCCGCGCATCTCATGTTCGCTCTACCGGCGCTGGAGGTCGCGACGAAACTGCGTGCCGGGCCGGCGCAATGGTTCTCGGAAGTGGTCGCGACATTCGGCCTTGTCACCGTCATTCTCGCTGGGCTCCGCTTCGAGCGGCGGGCCGTGCCGTGGCTGGTCGGGCTCTATATCACAGCGGCCTATTGGTTCACGGCATCCACTTCCTTCGCCAATCCCGCCGTCGCCGTGGCGCGCTCACTCACCAACACTTTTTCCGGCATCAGGCCGCTCGATCTGCCCGGCTTCGTCGTCGCCGAATTGCTCGGCGCCCTGATCGCGCTCGCATTGATGGGCTGGCTGCTGCGGCCCGCGGCCATTTCGCAACCCTTGAAAGCAGAGCCATGACGGTCACGATCTATCACAACCCCGACTGCGGCACCTCCCGCAACACGCTCGCCATGATCCGCGCCAGCGGCGAAGACCCTGTCGTGATCGAATACCTCAAGACGCCGCCGGGCCGCGAAAGGCTGCTCGAACTGATCGCCGCGATGGGGATTTCTGCGCGCGAGTTGTTGCGGGAGAAGGGCACGCCTTACGCCGAACTCGGCCTCGCCGATCCGAAATGGAGCGACGATGAGCTGATCGATTTCATGCTCGCCCATCCGATCCTTATCAACCGGCCCATCGTCGAGACGCCGAAAGGGACAAAACTGTGCAGGCCGTCGGAAGCGGTGCTGCCGCTGCTCGACAATCCGGTGCGGGAGTTCGTCAAGGAGGATGGCGAGAAGGTCGCCTATCCGCCAGGGCAAGCCTGATTGGAAGCCACCGCGCCCATCGCACACAACCGCCGCGTCCTCGTTACGGCTCTTGGCATCACGCAGATTCTCGCCTGGGGATCATCCTACTACCTGCCCGCGGTGCTTGCCGCGCCGATTGCTAGAGATACCGGTTGGTCGTTCGCCTCGGTCGTTGCCGGGCTATCCTGCGGGCTCCTGCTTGCCGGGCTGGTGTCCCCCGTCACCGGGCGGCTGATCCAGCGCCACGGTGGGCGGCCGGTGCTTGCCGCCAGCTCGTTGCTGCTGGCTGCTGCGCATTTGCTGTTGGCGACGGCGACCGACTATCCTCTTTATCTGGCTGCATGGCTGCTCATGGGCTTGGGCATGTCGAGCGGCCTCTACGATGCCGGCTTCGCCACACTCGGCCGCCTCTATGGACAGAGCGCGCGCGGCGCCATCACCAACCTGACGTTTTTCGGCGGCTTTGCCAGCACCATTTGCTGGCCGATCAGCGCCTTCCTTGTCGAGCATGGCGGCTGGCGCACCGCCTGCCTTGCCTATGCCGCGATCCATTTGGCAATCTGCTTGCCGCTCCATCTGTGGATAATACCGTCGCCTCCGGCCGCCGCGCCTGCGCCGGTCAAAGACAGGTCGAAAGAGGCATCGGCCACCGGCAGAGCGCGGGCGCGCTTCATTCTGCTGGCCTCCATTCAGACCTTGGCCGCACTGGTCGCGTCCATGCTCTCCGTGCATCTGCTGACGCTGCTGCAATTGCGCGGCGCGAGCCTGGCAGCCGCCGTCGGACTTGGCGCGCTGGTCGGCCCTTCACAAGTCGGCGCTAGAGTGGCGGAGCTGCTGATCGGCCGCAACCGGCACCATCCGATCTGGACGATGCTGACATCCGTGACGCTGCTTGCCGCCGGAATCTGGCTGCTGCTGACGAGCCAGACTTTCGTTGCTCTCGCCTTGATCCTTTATGGCGCGGGTAACGGCATCCATACGATCGCGCGCGGCGCGCTGCCGCTGGTGCTGTTCGATCCGCAGCAATACGCGGTGCTGATGGGCAAGCTCGCGACGCCCAGCCTCATCGTCCAGGCGGCGGCTCCGTCCGTAGGAGCGCTGCTTCTTGGCACGGGCGGCGCCAATTTTATCCTGACCACGCTGGCGCTCGCGGCAACGCTCAACGCGGGGCTGTGTATTTGCCTGCTTGCGAGCATGCGCCGCTGATCCTTGAAGCGGTTCATCGCCCCACGAAATCGCCGACCTGTCCCGGGCTTTCTCGCCGCTCCAGAGGGAACCCGCCACACATTTTTGACGCGACGGCAATCCGCGTGACGCTCGTCGGGCGACAAACGAATACCGCGCCGCGCAAAAAACCCGACCCGGCAATTGCCGGGCCGGATTCCCTTGACTGATTCACAGTCGCGAGGCGTCCCTGTTCAGTCGCGATGCTCCGGCATCGCCTTGAGCTGATCCTTCGTCCAGCTGGTGACTGCATGCACGTCGCCGTCCTCGTCGCGCATAAAATCGAGCTGGCTGGCTGTGACGGCCACCGGCTTGGCGCCGATGCCGAGAAAGCCGCCGACATCGATGACGACTTGGCTGCCGTGCAGGTGGTCGACCGAGCCGATCTTCTCGTCATCCGGGCCGTAGATGGTGGCGCCTTCGAGGATGTCGGGCGTCAGCTCGGCACTGGTCAGTCTTACGTGGCTGGTGTGGTCCATGGCGCATCTCCTGTGGTTGTACAGGGATGAACCTCTGATCGGGGCGAGGGTTCCGCCAACGGAGCGAAAAGCGAGCGCTGCTCAGCGAAGCGCTGCCCAGCCCGTCACGAGGACGAGGACAAGCGTGACCACCGCTCCGGAGACATAGAGGATCGTCCTGACGCTGCCGCCCTTGGCGGCATTTCCGCCGCGCAGGTAGATGATCATGTGGACGAGACGTAGCGCCAAGTGAACCCAGACGAGCACGGCGAGCGTCACCGGCTCGACGCCAACCATCATCGCCAGCAACACGGGCACGACGAAGGGCGCGAGCGCCTCGACCGAGTTCATGTGGACGCGATCGATCCGGTAAAGAGAGTTGTCGTCGTCCGCCGGGATCACCGGCCCTGAAAGCTTGCCTGCAAAACCCTTGGACGAGCCTGAGTAGATCGCCAGCGCGACCGACTGGAGGCAGAGCGCAAGCACGCCGAGGGTGCTCAACCAATAGGCTTCCATTGTTTCCAGTGCTCCTCCGATCGCCACCATGCGGGCCATGCCCCCAGGGGGTGCCGCTGTCAGGCCGCCCGGGAAAAAAGCGCCTGGAACCGCTGCAGGTAGAGCGGCCAGCCCTGATCGCCGTCGACCCCGCTGCGTACGCCTTCCCAGCCTTGGCCATGCCGTTCGATATGGCGGTGCTCGATTTCGACCCGGGTCCGGTTTTCCGCCTCGGCCGTAAAGCGGACCTCCCACTCGCTCGTCCTGGCGAGGTCGGTTTCGATCTGCCAGCGCGGGCTGATGTCCCAGCTCAGAAGCAGCCGGTCGGGCGGATCGTAGGCCAGCACGCGGGCGAAGCGGCACTCTGAGCCGTCGACGCCACGGTCGTAGACATGGCCGCCGACGCGCGGCTCGAAGATCGTTTCCGCGATCGGCACGGCAAGCAGATTGTGCTCGCGCGGCTTGAAGCTGCCGAAATCCTCGGTGAACACCTTGAAGGCGCGCGCGATCGGCGCCTCGACGACGACGGAATGCCTTACGGGAGCAGGTGCCGGTTGCTTGATCATGTCTCGTCCTTTGTCGGTTGCTCGACGGCCAGCTTGTAGGCCGCGAGCGTCTTCACCCAGAACTGGTCGATCTCCGCGCGAAACGCCGCGAGCCCGTCCGGATCGATCCGGTAAATGCGCTCCTTGCCGGAGCGTGTATCGGCCACCAGCCCGGCATCCTTGAGCACCTTCAGATGCTGCGAGACCGCCGGCCTCGTGACCGGCAACAGATTGGCGAGCCCGCTGACCGAACTGGGTCGGTCGACCAGCAGTTCGAAGATCGTGCGTCGCGTCTGATCGCCGAGCGCAGTCCAGTATTTCGCGTTAGTGGCCACTAACGCGAAAACTAGGACGGTGCGTCTGACCTGTCAACCCGGATGGAGAGTGCCACCTGTGGCCGGTCCGATTGGCTGGCCAACCGCCTCTTGATGCAAGATTTTTCCGTTCATTTCCGTGAATCAGCGCAAACGCCGGGGATTGGTGGAGGCCGCCCCAACCTCGTCATTCTATGGCGGAGCAAGGAGCGAAGCGACGCGGCGCAGACTATAGAAATGACGATCGCGATGGCGTTTCGGCCAATCTCCAACGCGTGCCACCTGCCAACGCAAACAGAGCCGACCGGTCAAAATCTCAATGCAGTGCCACTAATCGACACCGCGCTTGCGTGCTTGCAGATCGCGCGCCGCTTGCTCGATCGCAGCGCGGTCGTTGCCCAGCCTGTCGAGCAGCTCTTGCGCCTCGTCGCCCGAAATGCCGGTGCGCATGGCAAGCGCCTCCACCGTCAGCACATCGGCGCTGTCGATCTCGCGCGTTTCTGGCAGCGCATCGTCTGCCGTCATCGGCAGGGCGGCCTCGCGGTCGATCTCCAACTCCGCCTGATGCCAGTGCCGTTCATGATTGCCCAGGATGCCGCCCTCGCGCTGAAAGATCTCATAGGCGCGCTGCCTGATCTTTTCGGTCCGATCGTCGTCCATCGCCGTTCCTCCTTGCGTGTCACAAGAACGCAGGACAGGGCAGAACGATCCGTGGCATCGCGAAGGTGATCGGGTGCTGTGCTGCCGGTTAACATGCCGGGCGCGGCGACAATCGCGCAGGTGGTTCCCCCACTCCGTCTCGGCGCTGCGCGCCGAGCCACCTCTCCCCCCTCCGGAGGGAGAGGAAACGCCAATCGCCGGAGGCGAGCAATGGCAATCGCCAAGTAGAGAGGAAATAGCAATGCCGAGGTCGCGACGTTGCCGGTCAGCATTTCCTCTCCCTCCGGAGGGGGGAGAGGTGGCTCGGCGAAGCCGAGACGGAGTGGGGGACGGCGCTGAAAATTATCGGCCACGTCCGCGGCCATTCCGATCCGAATAGTAAGCCTGGCTGCCCGCCGCTTGCCCCTTACGGCCCGTATATCGCCACCGCTTTGCCGAACATGCCAGGCTCCGGCTTTACGCCGAGCCCCGGCCGTTGCGGCACGGCGATGTGCCCTTGCTTGATGACGACCGGCTGCTTCTGGTCGAAATGGCCCTTGATGTATTCCTGGGCGATCCAGGCTCCTTCCATGCGGCGCGGCTCGACGGTGGCGGCCAGATGCACGCAGGCCGCCGCGATGATGTCGCCGCCCCAGGCGTCGTCGCAACTGTGCGGCAGCGAGCGGATGGCGCAGAGATCGCGCACGGTCGTCATCTTCGTCAATCCGCCCAGGCGCGTCACCTTGAAGCCGAAGCCGTCGGCGATGCCCAGCGAGATCGCCCGCAGCACCGCGTTCTGATCCTCGGTGCTCTCGTCGAGATAGATCGGATGCGTCATGCGGCCTTTCAGCGTCGCGATCTCGTCCATCGTGTTGCAGGGCTGCTCGAAGACGAAGGGAATTTGCTGGCAGACCCGGTCGAGATGGATCGCTGCGGCCACCGTCAGGCCTCGGTTGCCGTCGACCGCGATGCGCGCTTTGTAACCGACCGCTTCCCAGACCTTGTGGATGACGGCGACGTCTTCCTCCAGGTTGCGGCCTCCGATCTTCACCTGTAGGCGCGGATAGCCGGCCTTCACCTTATCGGCGGCGATCCTCGCCGTCTCGTCCGGGGCGCCCACGATCAGCGAATAATAGGCCGGCACGCGGTCGGTCAGCGCGCCGCCCAGCAGCATCGAGACCGGCACGCCGAGTTTTTGGCCGAGCAGGTCGAGGAACGCCATGTCGAAGGCGGCCTTGGCATAACCGTGGCCGTTGAGCCGCTCTTCCATCTGTTTGGCGAGCAGCCTGATCGAGGCGATCTCCGAACCGATCAGCCCCGGGGCGATTTCGGCGATCGCGGCGCGGGCGCCCAGCGCATGATGCGGCTGGTAGACCGGTCCGATCGGACAGGTCTCGCCCCATCCGGCAAAACCGTCATCAGTAACGATCTCGACCAGCGTCGAGTCCAGCGCCTCCACATCGGCGCTGGCCATCCGGTAGACGCCGCCTTTGACCGGCAATTGCGCCGAATAGACGTTGATCCGATCGATACGCATAGGGCTTCCCTCCGAAGGACACGTCGGCAACGGGGCCTTTGTAGCCCCGCCGATTACATCCGCGCCCTGGCCGAGGTCGGATCGTAAGGCGAATCCGCGATCACCTCGGCGACCTTCCAGTCACCCAGGATTGCGACGTCGAGCTTGGTGCCCGGCTTCGAAAACCGCTCGGGCAGCAGCGCCAGCGCCACGTCATGCCCGAGCGCGTAGCCATAGCCGCCCGACGTGATGCGCCCGACCAGCGCGCCGTCGCTATAGAGCCCTTCATTGGCAAGCGTGCTGGCGCCGTCGGTTTCGATCCTGAGCGTCACGGATCGCCGCTGGTCGTTTCGCTCCTTGTATTTCAGAACCGCGTCGCGCCCGACGAAGTCGCCCTTGTCGAGCCGGATGAAGCGCTCCAGCCCGCTCTCCAGCGCGTTGAGCTCCGGGTTCATGTCGCGATACATGGCGCGATAGGATTTCTCGAGCCTGAGCGACTCCAGCGCGTGCAGTCCGACCAGCCGCATGCCGTGCTTCTCGCCTTCCTTGAGGATCGCGTCGAGTAATCGCCGCTGGTAGGGCAGGGGATGATAGAGTTCCCAACCGAGCTCGCCTTCATAGTTCACCCGCAGCAGCCGCACGTCGCTTGCCAAGGCGACGCTGCCGGTCTTGACGCCGAACCACGGAAAATTTTCGTTGGAAAGGTCGATCTCGGTCAGCGGCTGCAGCACCTCGCGCGCCTTGGGTCCGACGACGGTAAAGCAGCCGCGGTCGTTGGTGACGTTCTTCAAGGATACGCTGCCGTCGGCGGGAAGTAGTCTGGAAAGGTCGTCGAAGTTCCAGCGTTCGGCACGCGGCGTCGAGATCAGGTAGAACAGGTCCTCGCCAAGCCGCGCCACCATATATTCCGCCTGCACGCCACCGCTGGTGGTGAGGTGATGCGCCAGCGTCACCTTGCCGACGGCCGGCAGGCGGTTGGCGATGATCCGGTCCAGCCAGGCGGCCGCGCTGGGACCTGACACCTCGAACTTGGTCATCGGCGTCATCTCGACCAGGCCGACGGCGCTGCGTACCGCCTGCACTTCCTCGCCGACAAGATTCCCCTTGGGCGTCCAGCGCCAGCTATATTGGTCCTTGGCCTCGACGCCGTCGCGCGCGAACCAGTTGGGCATTTCCCAGCCATTGAGCACGCCCCAGACCGCTCCCAGTTCCGTCAGCCGGTCATAGGAAGGCGCGGTCTTCTGCGGCCGCGCGGCAGGCATGTCCTGCCCCGGGTATTTCTGTTCGGCATGCGTGCCCCAGGCCTCGCGCACCTTCTCGCGCGTCCACTCCTTGTTGGCGTAGTCGCCGAAGCGGCGCGGGTCGAGATCGGATGTATCGATACTGTTGCCGCCTTCGACGATCCGCTCCGACAAATAGTAGCCGATCGCTCCGCCCCACAGGATGCCGCCCGGCACGCCTTCGGCCAGCCAGACATTGGGCAGGCCGCAAGCCTGCCCCATCAAGGGCAGCTCGTCCGCCGTCATCTGGAACGGGCCACGCACATTGGCCTTGATGCCGACGCGCCCGAGCGCAGGCACCAGCTGCAGCGCCTGCTCCCAGTTCCACGACACCGCCTCGAAATCCTCTTCCAGCAGATCGGCGCCGAACCAGGACGGCACGCCATTCTCGGCGAAGAGTTTCAGGTGTTCGGTGCGCTCATAGGGACCGAACATCAGCCCGTCGCCTTCTTCGCGCAGATAGCCCTCGAAACCCTCGTCGCGCAGGATCGGCATTTCGGGCCGGCCGGCGCGCTTGCGCTCCACCACCTCCGGCACCGCCTCGGTGATCCAGTACTGGTGCAGGATGGGGATCGCCGGGATCTCCAAGCCAAGCAGCGCGCCGGTCTGGCGCGCGTAATTGCCGGTGGCGCAAATAACATGCTCGCAGGTGATGTCGCCCTTGTCGGTCTCGACCAGCCATTCGCCGGAAGCGGTCCGCTTGAACCCGGTGACCTCCGTGTTGAGATAGACTTTTGCGCCGAGATCCCGCGCGCCCTTGGCCATGGCATGCGTCACATCGGCCGGCGCGATATGGCCGTCATCGGGATGGTAGAGCGCGCCGAGCATGTCCTTGTTGTCGAGCAGCGGCCAGAGCTTGCGCGCCTCGTCGGGGGTGAGCAATTGCGCCCGCATCCCCTGCACCTCGGCCACGCTCATATAGCTCTTGAACTCGTCGAGTCGGTCTCTCGAATTGGCGATGCGCAACTGTCCGCATTTGTGCCATCCGACCGGCTGCCCGGTCTCCGCTTCGAGACCCTCATAGATTTCGATCGTCTTTTTGATCATCCGCCCAACATTGATGTTGCGGGAATAGGACGGAATCAGCCCCGCCGCATGCCAGGTCGAGCCGGCGGTGAGCTGCGTGCGCTCGAGGAGCGCGACATCGGTCCAGCCGCGCTTGGCCAGGCCATAAAGAATACCCGCGCCAACGCATCCGCCGCCGACGATCACCACCCGCGCATGTGCTTGCATCGAACCACCAAATCCGGACCATTCTCCAAACCGCGCCGTCGAAGCTACAGGCGAGGCAAGGCGGTGTAACGTTCTGAAAAACTGAGGATGACGATAAATTGAGCTTATGCAGCGATCCGCGATTGGCGGATCGCGACCCGGCATCTCACTGCACTTGCCCGTCCTGCGCCGTCTCGTCCTTGAAGTCGACTTTGGTGCCCGGCTTGACCATGGCGGCGAGGTCCTCGGCGTCCCAGTTGGTCATCCGGATGCAGCCATGCGAGAAGGTGGTGCCGATCTTGCCCGGGTCGGGCGTGCCGTGGATGCCGTAGCTTTCGATCGAGAGGTCGATCCACACCGATCCGACGGGATTGTTGGGCCCCTTGGCGATGGTGAAGGGATGCCTGGTCTTCACCCCCTTGAAGGCGAATTTCGGGTTGTAGCGATAGGTCGGATTGTGCACCACACGCTTGACCTCGGCCGTGCCGCTCGGCGCCGGCTTTTCCTCGCTGCCGATCGAGGCAGGATAGACCGCGAGCGCTTTGCCCGAAGCATCGAGCGCGCGCACCTGGCGGGCACCCTTGTCGACCTCGACGCTGGCGACGGCCGCGGGAGGATCGCCACGGCCGACATCGGGCACCACCAACGTGGTGTCGGCCTTCCTGAAACCGGCTTTGGGATTGAGCAGCCTCAGCAACTGTTCGCTGACATGGAAGCGCTCCGCCAGTTTTTCCCGCGCGTTGCGATAGCCGAGCCGCTTCAGACGCGCCATCCGCTCCATGCGGGCGGGAATGCGCCTGGTGAACGGCCCGCGCACATCCTTGGCCGTGACCTCGTAGTTTATCAGCACCGGCCCGGCGAAAGTCGCCGCGAGCTTGTCCCAGGTCTCGCGGGTGAGCTTGCCGTCGGAGGGCAGTCCGTTGGCCGCTTGGAAGGCTGCGACGCCCTTGGAGAAATTGTCGGAAAGGCGGCCGTCGATCAGGCCGGGGGAGAAGCGGGCGCGATCGAGAAGGATCTGCGCTCTGAGCACCATCGGATCGACGCCCTTCGGCTCGCCCTCGCTGAATTGCGCCTGGTTGACAGCGGCGAGGTCGAGCTTGGCTGCCAGCGTCCCGCCGCACGCGAGCACCAGCGCCAATCCAGCGATAACAAGCAGCCTGATCATCGACGTCACTCCAGGATCGCGGCAAGAGCCTGTCTCTATGACGCGGCACGGCCGATGTGGTTCCTGTCGCGAGGAGCCGCACGAAGATCATCACGAGTGTGCGCTTTCTCCCATATATGTCTGAATTTTAAGCTGGAAACCAGTTCCCATGAATGCAGAGAACTGGCATTATGGTCTCAGGGCCTGCGCATTTTCTTATTCCATGGCCCCTTGTCCTGGTAACCGGCGGCTCCCCAACACCCCCCGCCCATGCCGTCGGTTGCCCTGTTGCGCGCTTTTCTGAGCCCGGACGGCTGCGTCAGCAGCGGCTAATCATCGGCTGGAATTAAGCTTCTGGATACGTCCCTTATCCAGCCGGAACACGCCGTCGGTACCGCCTTGCTGCTCGAAGTCGGTTTGAAGCTCGTCCCACGTGCCGAGATATGCGCCGCACTCGGCGCAATGGATCGGTGTTGCTGGCTGGGCATCGGCCGGGATCTGCAGACGAATGGTGCCGCAAAACGGGCATTCCAGTTTGTGGTCCAGATATTCGCCAGCCATTTTGCGGAGCATCGCGCAACAAGCACGTCTTCGCAAGCAGGGAATTTCCGGCGAGCTTTGCTTCAGCCGGGTCGATCTTCGAAAGCAGCCGGTCGCGAAATGCCGCCGCCAGATCCGACGGGCATCCGCCGCATTCAGCCGGTCACACGCGGCTTGAGGTAGACGTCTGAACACGCGCCCTTATGATGCGTGCTTCTCGCAGAAGCGACGGTCGGTCGCGCCCAACGGCCTTTATCAGCCTTCTGGCTTGAGCCTCCGAGATGCCGGTTTTCTCTTTCAGCAGAATGACGAGCTGCTTGTCGTCAATTCGACCGTGGGAACTCCCTTCACCGGGTTCAGTCATATCAAGATCCTCCTTCCAACCGAACTAGAAGGGCCGCCGAAAGTTTCAACTCGGTTTTGACTGGCTAGGCGCTCCGCGGCGGCATTATCCGCCCAGCGGTCTTCGCAAGGCGAATCGAGCTGGCGGAAAGCCGTCCGGCTTTTGGCTGTCGAGCCCGGAGCTCGCCCGTTAAAGCGGCTCGATCTCCGAAAACAACCAATCGCGAAACGCCTTCACCTTGCGCTGGCGGATCGCCTCCGGCGGGTAGACCAGATAGAAGCTGGAGACCGCCTTCAGCGCATGGTCGAAGGGTCGTACCAGCCTGCCGGTGGCGAGATCGGCCGAGACGAGCATGGTCCGGCCGAGCACCACGCCTTCGCCCTGCACGGCCGACTCCACCGCGAAAGTGGCTGAATCGAAAGTGAGCCCGCTATTCGGGTCGACATCTTCGACGCCGGCGCTGGCCAGCCACGCGGCCCAGTCGATGCGGTAGCCGTCGCGGATCAGCGTGTGGTGCTTGAGGTCCTGCGGCTGCTTGAGCGGATGCGGCCCTTCCAGAAGCTTCGGGCTGCAGACCGGAAAGACTTCCTCGCCGGTGAGAAATTCCGACGTCAGCTCGTGATAGTGGCCGGCGCCGTAGCGGATGGCGACGTCGATGCCGTCGCCGCGGAAATTGGTCAGTCGCCCGGTGGTCGAGACGCGCACGTCGATATCGCCATGCGCGCGATGAAAGCGGTAGAGCCTCGGCACCAGCCATTTTCCGGCGAAGCCGTCCGAGGTGCTGACGTTGAGCGTCGAGCCGGAATGACGCGAGGTCGCGGTTTGCGTCGCCAGCGTGAGCTGGTCGAGCACCTCGCGCACGGCAACCGCATAAGGCTCGCCGACCGGGGTGAGTCGCACCGAACGCGTCGCCCGCTCGAAAAGCTGCACGCCGAGCTGGTCCTCCAGATGCTTCACCGCCCGGCTGATCGCGCCATGGGTGAGGTTGAGCTCGTCGGCGGCCCGCGAAAAATTCAAATGCCGTGCAGCGGCCTCGAAGGCCGGCAAGGCGTTGAGCGGCGGCAGTCTGCGGGCCATGACGATAGAGCCATTTGTGAGTTATGGTAACAAATACTTGCCGAATTTTGGTTTGTCTGTCGAGCCTTTTCCAATCAAAAATCCTCACAGAATTTGTGATCAATACTCACTTAAGATCCAACCTGCGAGGACATCATGGCCACCGTTCATCCCTTCCTCTGGTTCAACCTCGATGCCGAAGCCGCGCGAGATTTCTATCTCTCGGTCTTCAAGAACAGCCGCGCGCTGCGGACCATCGAGTTCACCGACAAGCCGCATGCGATCTTCGATTTCGAGCTCGAAGGCCAGCGCTTCACCGCGCTCAACGCCGGCGGAGTGCCGCCCTTCAACGAGCGGATTTCGCTCTACATCGAAACCAAGGACCAGGCCGAAACCGATTATTTTTGGAACGCGCTGACCGCCGGCGGCGGCTCGGAGCAGCCCTGCGGCTGGCTGAAGGACAAGTTCGGCGTCTATTGGCTGGTCATTCCCGAACCGGCGCTGCGCCTGATGAACGACCCCGACCGCGCCAAGGCCGACCGGGCGCGTCAGGCGATGTATTCGATGAAGAAGATCATCCTCGCCGATATCGAAGCAGCCCACGCCGGCCGCGCCTGATTTTGAACCCATCGCGGAAAGACGGAGAAGACCCATGACCAATCTCCCCACGACATCGCTCAATGGAAAGAAGATCATCGTCGTCGGCGGCAGCTCCGGCATCGGCTTCGGCGTCGCGGCAGCGGCGCTTGAAAGCGGCGCGGAGGTGGTGATCGCCGGCCGTTCGGCCGAAAAGCTGAAGGCCGCCGAAAAGCGGCTCGGCGGGGCAGGGCGCGTGACAGGCATCGCCGCCGACATGGCCAATGAGGCCGAGGTGTCCGGCTTGTTCGAGCAAGCCGGCGCTTTCGATCATCTGGTGGCGACGGCCGGCACGCCGCCGCCCAATTATCCGATCGGCGAGACCGACATGGATTTCGTACGCCAATTTGCCGACGGCAAGCTGATCGGCGCAGTGATGCTGGCCAAGCACGCCGTGCGCACGCTGAACAAGCCTGGCTCGATGATCTTCACCTCGGGCATCAACAAGGACCGCCCGCCGGTCCCCGGCGGCTCGGTCGTCGCGGCGGTCGCCGGCTCCTTCACCTATTTCGCCCGCGCGCTGGCGCTGGAACTTGCGCCAACCCGCGTCAACATCGTCTCGCCCGGTTGGGTCGATACCGAAATGTGGGACGAGATCGTCGGCGCCGCCAAATCAGGCTATTTCGAGCAGATGGGCGCCCGACTGCCGGTCGGAAAGATCGCCAGGTCCGCCGATATCGCGCCGGCCTATCTCTACCTGATGCAGAACGAGTTCATGACCGGCGAGACCGTCCATATCGACGGCGGGCAAAGGCTGGTGTGAGCGGTAGAGCCGGACCTCGATTTGAAGGTTCCGGCTTCACCTATTGCCGTCCACAAGGCCGGGCGCTGCCTTCCAGACCCTCGCCGAGCAATGGCGTTTTCGGCGGAACGCTAATATAGATGATGCTCGAATGAGCAGCGCCTCCGCACCGTCGAGGAACGCCATGCGAAGGGTGATCGTCACAGTCATGTGGATTGTCGCCGCGACAGGCGCCGACGCCCATGATTGGTACGAAAACAAGGTCGACCCGGTGACCAACTTCAAATGTTGCGGCGGCACGGATTGCCGCCCCATCCCAGAGTCTGCCGTGCAATCCGGGGCCGACGGCGGCTATGTCTATCTACCCGATGGCTTCAACATCCCGCCAGATCGCGTGCAGGAATCGCCGGACGGCCGATACCATATCTGCGAGAACCATTACGTCATAACCAACCAGCCCTATCTGCGCTGCTTCTTCGCGCCGCGGCTCAAGGTCTCCCGACTGCTCCCGCGCTAGTCACGGCCCTCGACATCTACATGGCACCTGACACTGGTCATCGCCACCCTTTGAGCTTTCACTTTCGTGCGAAGCTGAAGGTGAAATGGCTGCCGCGGTGATAGACGGCGGCATGGACGACCGGGGCTCCGGTCCCATCGAAACAGGTTTCCGTAATGAGCAGGGCTGGCCCAAAGTCGCGCAAGTCGTTGCGCTGCACGATTTCCTCGGGCAGCGTTACGGCTGCAACGGAGGCGGCCGACATACGCGGCTGATGGCGGTGCTTTTCCAGCAGGGCGAGCAGCGAGCCGCTCCATTCGATGTCGAAAAGGCGCCCCGGCAAAAAGCTGCGCGGTACGTAGTCGAGCGAATAGATGAGGGGCAGATCGTTGTGCAGCCGCAGCCGTTCAAGCCGGATGACGCGCTCTCCGTCCGCTAGCCGCAATTGCTGCTGGATAAATGGATCAGGCGTTTCCTCGGCGATGGAAAGAACCTTGTTGACGGTGTTGTAGCCATAGTGGCGCGACATGTCGGTCACGCTTTCGAACACCGTGATTGGACGGTCGACCTGGACGGCGGAGTTCGCGGTCACGAAGCGGCCGAGACCATGAGTGACGGAGATGATGCCGTCCTGTTCGAGAAGCTTCAGCGCTTCGCGCAGGGCAGGGCGCGAGATGCGGAAGCGCTGCGTCAGCTGGGATTCAGTTGGCAGCCGGTCGCCGGGCTTGAGCCCTTCGGTCCTGATGAGGTCGGCCATGCGGTCGCGCAGCTGAACCGCCAATGTGCGCGCGTCCCGAAGCGGCTCGTCCAAGTCCCTCTTCCCCATTGTGCCAACTCTCCTTTTGTTGTCGGACAATCGCGCCCAGGTCAAGCGGAGGCATGCGGTGGCGATCGCATGTCGTATAGGCAACGCATGCAACCTATCCGCAAAATTTCTCTTGAAATGCGCTCCCGCAGATGTCAGTTGTCTTACAACTGAATTGATCGAGGGAACGATGCTCAATTTCGATGAAGCCCGGTTTATACGTATCCAATCGGGGGCGGTGGCCTTGCGCGAGCGCATTGAAGCCGTCGTGGCGCAGTGCCTCGCCGCCGACGCGCAAAACATCTTCTTTCTCGGCACCGGCGGTGCAGCGATCCTGATGCATCCGGCGGCGCAACTGCTGCAGCGCCGATCTGGCTTTCCGGCCTTCGTTGACATCACCGCCGAGCTGCAGCTGGTCCAATCCGTGCACCTGACCGACAAATCGATCGTCGTGTTGCCCTCGCTCTCCGGCACGACCAAGGAAAGCGTGGCACTGCTGTCCCGGATCAAGGACGTCGGGGCGACGGTGATCACGCTGGTCGGACATGAGGAGACGCCGCTCGGCAAGGGCGGGGACCATGTCTTCGTCAACTTCGCCGAGGACGACACGTCCTGCGAATCCTTCTATCTCCAGTCGCTCTTCATCGCGCTTGCAGTGCTGAAGCATCGCGGCGAGCTCGCCGAATCCGAACGCATTTTCGCCGAACTGGAGCAGTTGCCGCGACTGTTACTGGAGGTGAAGCGGAGCTATGAACAGGAAGCCGCCGGCTTCGCGCACAAACTCGCCGCCTCCGACTATCACATCATAGCCGGCGCCGGGAATGTCTGGCCGCAGGCCTGGTATTATGGCATGTGCATCCTGGAGGAGATGCAGTGGATCCGGACCCGCCCCGTGCATGCTTCCGACTTTTTCCATGGCACGCTGGAGCTGGTGGACAAAGACGTCAGCGTGGTGCTCTTCAAGGGCGAGGACAGCGCCCGGCCGCTGGCCGATCGCGTCGAGAAATTCGCCCCTACCTATACGGACAAGTTGACGGTGCTCGACACGGCCGATTTCGAATTGCCCGGCATTTCGCCGGATGTGCGCGCGCTGGTTTCGCCGATCGTGCTCGCGACCGCCCTCGAACGGGTCAGCGCGCATCTCGAGGTGATCCGTAACCACCCGCTGACGACGCGCCGCTACTATAAGCGCGTTGCCTATTGAGCTTAGCTCTCGGCGTCAGCTTGATCGCAGCGCAGGATATGAGCAGCCTTCGATTTGCCGCCGTCGGCGACAACTGCATCGACCGCCTCGAAGCGCCGATCGGGCGCTCGCTGGTCGGCGGCAACGCGCTCAACGTTGCCGTCCAGCTCGCGCGGCTTGGCCATAACAGCTTCTATTTCGGCGCGGTCGGCCGCGACGCAGAGGGCGAACGCACCCGCGCTGAGCTCGAAGCCAATCGGGTGGCGGTCAAGCACCTGCGCGTAGGCCAGCGCAACACCGCTTGGACCGACATCAAAGTCTTGCCGTCCGGCGAGCGTTTGATCGCTGCCGAGGATTTCGGCGCCTGCGCCGGCTATGCGCCGGACCAGGCCGAACTGGCGATCCTGGGGACGATGGATCACGTCCATATCGGCTGGCTGGATGACGGCGGCGCTTTACGCAGGCGCCTGTCGCGGGCCGGGGTCAGCGTCTCGCAGGATATCTCGGTCAACGCCGATCCCGCCGATCTCGGTGTGGAGGGTTTGAGCATAGTTTTCTGCTCGACCGGCCAAAATCGCCACGTGGCGGAAGCGATGGCCGCCGATCTCCTGTCGCGCGGCGCAGGCTGCGCCGTCATCATGCGCGGTGCCGAGGGGTCGATGGCGCTGACGGCCCGCGAGCGCGCCGAGACCGGCATCCGCCCGGTCCAGGTCGTCGACACGACCGGCGCCGGCGACAGCTTCATCGCCGGTTTCCTGCATGCCTGGCTGGCGAGGAAGCCGCTCTTGCTGTGCCTCGAAAGCGGCCGCGATCATGCCGCTCTGGCCTGCTGCCATCTCGGCGGCTTTCCCCAGGAGGGGATGCCCCATTGAAGCTCAGCGTTTGAGCGAGCGGCCGAACCGTTCCTCGATGCGGGACTGCAGGAATTCGAGCCCAATGGACAAAAGCCAATAGATCATCGAGGCGGTGATCAGCATCTCGATATGCCGGAACTCGGTCTGGCCCTGCGTGCGCGCCAGATACATGATCTCCCAGACCCCGACCACCGAGACCAGGGAGGAGTCCTTCAGCATCGCGATGAACTGATTGCCCGTCGGCGGCACGATGACGCGCATCGCCTGTGGCAGGATCACCAGGAACATCGTTTGATTGGGGCTGAGCCCAAGTGCGGTGGCGCCTTCCGTCTGGCCGCGCGGGATGCTTTCGATGCCGGCACGGAAAATCTCGGTCATATAGGCGCCGTAGCAAAGCGACAGCGCCATGATCCCGGCAGGCACGGCCCCGATCACATAGCCGACCTGCGGCAGGCCGAGATAGATGATGTAGATCTGCATCAGCAATGGCAGCCCGCGAAACAGCGAAGTGTAGAACGTGGCCAGGCCATAGACGATGCCGTTCTTGGACAGCTTGGCTATGGCGCCGATGAAGGCGATGACTGTCGCGATGGCGATCGAAATGGCGGAGATGTAGAGCGTGGTCACCACGCCCTGCGAGATGAGGAAACCGATCTTCCGGGCGATGAAAGAAAAGGACAGGTCAAAGGAATAGAAGAACAGCATCAGCAGCACGAACAGCTCGATCCATACCGCCACGATCTGCTGCTTGCGCCCGAGTTGCTGCAGCGCCTTCCAGTTGGCGGCCACGATCAGCGCGATCAGCACCGCCGAGACGGCTCGCGCCACCACGGGATTGGCCGCAAGCCATTCGATCGAGCTCGGGATCAGCTTGCCGATCCAGTCTGCCTTGATGCCGAGACCGTAGAGGCCCGCGGCGAAAGCGGCGAGCGCCAGGCACACGCCAATGCGGCGTGCGGCGTCCGGATAGTTGAGCAGCAGTCTGCCGATCACTTGTCGATCTCCCTTCCGGTTAGCGGGCTCGTTCGCGCCACCAATCTTGCGCCTGCAGCTTCCAATAGGTGAGTTGCGCCGCGGCAAGCCCCACCGGTCCGCCTGCCCAGGCCAGTCCGAACGGCGCGAACAGAAGGTGGCGGTCCGACTGGCCGAGTACCGCCTCGGCGACCACCTTGCCGGCTATGGCCGTCGTGTTGATGCCGTGCCCGCCAAACGCGGTGAGATACCAGGCGCCTGGCTGCAGCTGCCCGATCTGGGGCATCAGGTGGCGGGCGTAGGCCATCAGCCCCGACCAGGCTAGTTCGGTCTTGAGCGCAGCGAGCTGGGGGTAGGTTCCAACCATCTCCCGGCGCAATTCCCTGGCCAGCGCCGCCGGCGAAGCGGCCCGCGTGGTGATGCGCCCGCCCCAGAGCAGCCGCTTTCCATCCTCCACCACGCGGTAGTAGTCGCCGGCCCGGCGGTTGTCGCCGACGGCATCCGTCGTCGCGATGGCGCCGGCGATAAGATCGGGGGCTTCCTCGCTCAGCATCACATAGGTCGCGATCGGCAACATGGCCCGCTTCAGCCGACCGACCAGCGGTCCTGTATAGCCGCCGGTGGCAAACACCGCTTGCCGCGCGCGTACTTCGCCGCTTGCGGTGCGTAGCGTCTTGTGCGGGCCATCGAGTTTAGCCTCGATCGCGCTGGAGCCCTCGTGAATCCTGCCGCCCAGCCGCTCGATCTCCGCCCCGATGGCGCGCAGATAGTTCAGCGGATGCATGTGGAAGGCGTTGGCATCGCGCAGGCCTTGGTAGTAACGCTCGGAACGCAGCACAGCGCGCACTTGCTCGCGCTCGAGATATTCGAGCGGATAGTCAAAATCCCGCGCCAGTTTCTCTGCATGAGCCCTCAGTTCGGCGCCGCCGTCATGGCGCAGCACGCCCATGATTCCGGGGCGAGGCTTCGCTGCCGTGATGTCGAGATCCTTGATCGTCTGCCGCACGAAATCGACGCCTTCGATCGACAGCCGATGCAGCTCTCGTGCCGCCGCCGCGCCGGCCATCGCGGCGATGTTGTCGCTGCCGGTCGCGAAGCCGGGGCTGACGAAGCCGCCGTTGCGGCCCGAGGCGCCGAAGCCGATACTCTCGGCTTCGAGCAGCACGACCTGCTGCCCGGCGCGCGCCAGCTGCAGCGCCGTCGTCAGACCGGCCAGTCCGCCGCCGACAATGACCGTGTCGCATTCGGCCGGACCCGCGAGCGGTGGTCTGACCTTCTCGTCGGCAAGTGTACGGCGATAATAGGTGTCGGGATAAGTCATGATAGGTTCTGACGGAAGCAGGCGGCCTTGAGGGGCCGCCCGCGATGAGCGTCAATCGGCGCTGTAGTTCTTGCCGTACCACTTGGTGGTCAGCGTGGCGAGCGTGCCGTCTTTCTTCATCTGGTCGATGATGCCGCCGATCTTGGTGGTCCACTCGGCATCGCCCTTGTCGGCGATCACCACCAGCGGCTCGCGGAAGGCGTAGTCGCCCTCGATGATGCGCAGCGGATAACCGTTCTTGATGGCGTTTTGAGCGGTCTGCTCGGGCGCGATGACCGCGTCGAGCCGCACGCCGTCCCCAAGTCTCAAATCGTCGAAGGGCAGCATGGAATCGGCGAAAGTCCGGATTTCGCCAGGCTGCAGCTTGTATTCGATTGGCGGAAGGCCGGGAGCGTCGATCTCCAATTGGCGGCGGATAAAATCTTCCGAAGTGGTGGCGGTCTCGACGCCGATCACCTTGCCGTTCAGATCGTTCACCGATTTTGCCTTGCTGTCCTTGTGGACCACATAGACATAAGGGCTGTAATAATAGATGCCGGCGAAATCGATCACCCTGGCCCGGGCCTTGGTCGGCGTCACCGAGCCGACGCCAAGATCATAGCGGCCCTGCCAGTGGCCGCCGGTCATGGTCGCCCAATCAGGCGTCTCGAAGCTGACCTCGACGCCGAGGCGCTTGGCGATTTCTTTCGAGACGTCGATGTCGAAGCCGACCAACTGGTTGCTCTCGTCGAGAAAGCTCTGCGGTGGCCAGCCGCTGTTGGTCGCGACCACCATGGCCTTCTTGGTTGTGACGCGATCCAGGGTTTCTCCCGCCCACGCTGCCGACGCAAATGCGAGCGCGCCGGCAGCCAGCGCGAAACAAGCGATAAATCTCCTCACGAAACCTCCCTCTCGTATGTAAGATGTCTGACAACACAACTTGTCCGTAAGGGGGAGGGTGAGTCAAGCGTCTTTGTCGGCGCATCGTCGAGTTTGGCCTGCGATACGCGTTCCCGCCGTTGACCGGATCGGCATTGGTCGAATTTCCTGGACTTTTATGCAATCGGCCGCGGCAGCCGGCCGTTGTGCGAATTCGCGGATCAGTCGGGCAGCCACCAGTTCTCGCCGCTCGCTGCTGATTACCGGCCCGTTGGGCGCGCCAAAATCCATGCTGAAGGCGTTGCTCATTTCATGGCAGGCGCGGGCGCTCGCCAATTCGTCGGCGCAGGCTGCTGCTTCTCGGACGGTTGCTTCCGATCTGTCGCAGCACAAAAGGTCGCTTCTCGACTACGCTTAGGTCTGGTGATCGACACCCGCCGGACGCTAGGCCTGCGCGTATCCGAAATAGCCCATGATTTCCCGCGCTTCGCCGGCGTCGAAACGGCAAGCCACTTCCATCGGCAGGCTGGATCGCCAGCTGCCCCGATAGTCGGTGATCGGCTGGTTTACCTGGGCGTGCCGGCGAGCGGAATGCGGCGTGCGCACCGCCTTTTCGCGCCCCCATATGACGGGCTGCTGGTGATAGTTCAGAATGCCTGGATCGAAGGCCACGCCGATGAAGCGGCATAGCCGTTCGATGGAAAGCGCAGGCGATTCGATGAAGTCTTCATAACGCCACAGGATGCTTTCGCCCTTTTCGATGCGCTCCATCGAGGCCTTGCTGTCGGCGATCCATCTTTGGAAAGCCTTGTCGAAATCGCCCTCGTAACGCTGCCCGAGCGAGGCCACGATGTCCCTGCCGTCGCGCGTGACGACGATGAAGCGCGCGCCCGGGATCGTCTCGATGATCTGCCTCGTATAGTGGATATGGTTCGGGGTCTTTTCGATCCAGACGCTGCGGCGTGAAATGGCTGCCTGCAGCAAAACCGCGCTTAGCTTGGTCCATCGCGCCCCATCGCTTGAGACAAACGCGCTTGTCTCGCGGCGGATAGAGAAAATTTCCGGATGCGCAGCCAGTATCCGGGCGAGCAAAGTTGACCCCGTATGCCCGCATCCGCAAATGAATATTGAAACCTTGGGCTTCGGAAGAAGCCGCACCACGCCTCTATTCACGATTTCGTTTCCCCCGGAGATTCTAAACAACCTTTTTCTTCCGGGGATTGCAATAGGGAATGCCTATATGCGGTCAGTGACGAACAGCTAATTGCTGCCGGCGCTTTGACCTGGAGGCAGGGTGGCTGGAGTGAAAGGCTCCGTTGTCAGGCCGGCAGCCCGAGCTGCTTTCGCATGCTCTTGTCGAATGCGGATGCGGGGACGAAACGGCGCAGGAAACTGACTTGGCGCGCTGTTTTTCCCGCCGCATAGCGCCGCTTCGGAGCGGGATCGATCGCAGCCGCCAGAACGGTGTTGGCCACCACTTCGGGTGTATCGCCTTTTTCCATCGCCTTACGCACGGCTGTGGTCATACCGGCGCGCGCGGCGTCATAGACGTCGAGCACCTGGTCCGGCCTGGCCAGATTGTCTTCGAACAAAGTCTGGGTATAGGCCGGCTCGACCAATGCAACGCGAATTCCGAACGGCCGCACTTCGTGGTCAAGCGATTCGGAATAGCCTTCAACGGCATGTTTGGTCGATGAATAAAGCGCGAAATAGGGGGCGGGGATGAACCCCTGCACTGAGCTCAAGTTGACGATCCTGCCCTTTCCTTGACGTCGCATGATCGGCAGGACCGCGTTGATCATACGGATGACACCGAAGACGTTCACGTCGAACAGAGCCTGGGCCTGTGCAGTCGAGGATTCCTCCGCGCCGCCGAGCAGGCCGATGCCGGCATTGTTGACCAGCACGTCGATGCGCCCGGCATCGGCCAGCACCTCATCGACCAGCTTCGCCACGGAGGCGTCATCGGTCACGTCGCAGGTCAGCATGGTAATGCCGTCGCTTTTCTTGGAGACCGCGCGACGGCTGGTTCCGAACACGCGAAAGCCGGCGCTCTGCAGGGCCTTGGCCGTTGCGTGCCCAATTCCGCTGGATGCCCCCGTGACAATGGCGACGCCAGGATTGATCCTGTTCATGGAGATCACTTTCTTTGGGTTGGACTGGAAAAGCAGGAAAGGCTGGAGCAAAGAGCGTCAATCACGAGCGGCTCGACCGTTTACGCCGTGCCCGTCCCAGCGCCGGAACAGCATGCTGGCATTGACGCCGCCGAAGCCGAAGCCATTGGCGATCGCGTAGTCCATCTCCATCGGCCGGGCCCGGTTTGCGACGAAGTCTATTCCGTCGCCGGCCGGATCGGGGGCGCTCAAATTGAGGGTCGGCGGCGCCACCTGGTCCCTCAGCGCCAGGATGGTGAAGATCGCGCCGATCCCGCCGGCGGCACCGAGCAGGTGTCCGGTCGCCGACTTCGTTCCGCTGACGGCTATGGAGAAATCCTTGCCGAAGACGGTTTTGATCGCTTCGATTTCTCCCAGATCGCCCACCGGCGTGGAGGTCGCGTGCGCGTTGAGATGGCGGACCTCGTGCGGTGAAATGCCGGCCTGGGCAATCGCGATCTCCATCGCGCGGCGCGCGCCGTCCCCGTCTTCAGGGCCGGAAGTGACGTGATGCGCATCCGCCGTCGTGCCGTAGCCAACGACCTCGGCGAGCGGTTGTGCCCCGCGCGCCAGTGCATGGTTCAATTCCTCGATGACAAGGATACCGGCGCCTTCGCCCATGACGAAGCCGTCCCGAGAGACGTCGAACGGACGCGAGGCCTGATCGGGACGGTGATTGAAGGAGGTTGAAAGCGAGCGTGCCGCCGCGAAGCCGCCCAGACTGACGACGTTCATGCAGGCTTCCGTGCCGCCGCACACGGCGATGTCGGCTTCATCGGCGCGGATGATGCGCGCCGCATCGCCGATCGCCTGAATGCCGGCGGCGCACGCCGTTACCGGCGCGCCGATGTGGCCCTTGAAGCCGTAACGAATCGTGATGTGGCCGGCGGCGAGGTTCACCAGGAAAGACGGCACCGTGAACGGCGAAAGACGCCGAACGCCGCGCTGGTCGACGGTCCGCACCGCCTCGGTTATGGCGGGGAACCCTCCGATACCTGAAGCAATGATCGTCGCGGTGCGAAGCCGATCCTTTTCCGACTCCGGCTTCCATCCCGCCTGGGCAAGCGCCTCTTCCGCCGCCGCCAGCGCGAATAGGATGAAGCGATCGATCTTGCGCTGATCCTTCGGCGCCAGGAAGGCATTCGCATCGAGGCCGGCCTCGGGATCCTCCTCCAGGGAAAGAACCGTTCCGCCGATCTTTGTCGGCAGGGTTTCCACCATGTCCTCGGGAAGCCTTCGAATGCTCGAGCGGCCGGCCAGGAGACGCGACCACGACGCCTCGATATTTGCGGCAAGGGGCGTGACCGCGCCCATGCCCGTGATAACAATCCGTCGCATCTATTCTCCTATCGAACTGAGTAGCCAGCCCGCGCCGGTCAGACGCTGACGGTGTCGCGAACCTGTTCGGCCGCTGCATCCAGAAAGGCCTGGGCGAGGTCGGGATCATTGACGATGCGCGAGAGAACCACCGCACCGACCATCGTCGAGAGGACGACCATGGCTTTTTCACCGGTTTCCTCCTTCTCAGTCCTGGCAATCATCCTGCCGAGCACTTCAAGATATGCTTTGATGCCGACTTCGAACGACGCTTTCACCTCGGTCCCCTGTCTGGCCGCATCCGACCCGAGCGCCGCGACCGGGCAGCCGTCCATCCTTTCCTCGCGATGGCCCATGCTGAGATAGAACTCGATCACCGCCCCAAGCGGATCGCCGGGATTCGCTGCGGTCGCCGCCGTCCATCTGTCGGCAGCGCTCTCCATCGCGCGCCTGGAAGCTTGCGCCGCAAGGTCCTCCTTTGACGCGAACTGCTTATAGAAAGCGCCTTGGGTCAGCCCGGCGCTCTTCATCAAATCCTTAAGGCCGATACCGTCAAAGCCGTGCTCTCGAAAAAGCCGGCTTGCGACATCGATCACGGTTTGCCGGTTCCGCCCAGCCTGAATGCGGCTCACGCGCATCGTCGACCTCCATATTTTAGATTATGTAAGACATCTATAATTCAGTTAGAAGCCGAACGCAATCTATCAATGGGCGGCGTCCCACGTGGCGGTTTGCTACGGGCTGAATGTGCCTGCGGCAGGCCTAGATCATTTTCGATGCCGAAGCGCTGCGACGATCACCGCCATCGTCTCGGCGTTGCCGGCGGCGACGGCGGCAAAGGCAAGTGCCGATGCAAAAAGGCCGATTGCCGAAAGACGAAATGCAGCCATTGTGACCTCCTCAGACCGGCCGGAGCAAAATCCGCGGGAAACCGTTAGGTCCCATTAAGACCATGCAGGAAACCGCAAGGATGGCACAATCTGTCGACAAACAGGAACCGCTCGCCTTCCGCTTCGCCGATGATGGGCTGGTGCCCAATCATCCGCGCTGGCCCATGCTCTTCTATCCCGGCGCCGTGCAGCTGCCGGACGAAAGCGATCCGGCTGCCGTTTTTGAGGATATTTTCGGCGCCAATGGCTGGGGCGACAGCTGGCGCAACGGCATCTACGACTTCGTCCACTATCACTCGCGCATTCACGAGGTGCTGGGCATCGCGCGCGGCACCGCCGAGGTCCGTTTCGGCGGCGATAAAGGCAAGGTGCTGGAGGTGAAGGCGGGCGACGTGGCGGTCCTGCCGGCCGGCACCGGCCATCAGCGCCTGTCCGGCTCGGCCGATCTTCTCGTAGTCGGCGCCTATCCGCCCTTCGGCACCTATGATTTGTGCCGGAGCCCGGAGCAGCACGCCGAGGCGCTGCGCACGATCCCGAAGGTCGGCCGGCCCGACAAGGATCCGCTCTTCGGCGGCGACGGCTCGTTGCTGAAAGCCTGGAGCGGAGGCTGAAATGGCAAGCATCGTCGCCATCGAGCATGTGACGCTGGACGGTGTCTTCCAGGCGCCGGGGCGCGCCGACGAAGACACGCGCAATGGTTTTGCGTACGGCGGTTGGGGCAATCCAGGCAGCGACCCGAAGATGCAGGAGGTCATCGGACGCGCCATGGCCGGCGGCTGGTCGTTGCTGGCCGGCCGCACGACTTATGAGGATCTTCACGAAGCCTGGGCTGTTCGTCAGCCGGCCAGTCCGATGACCAGGGCGCTGACCGGCGCACGGAAGTTCGTCGCCTCGCATGACGCCGGTTATGAGCCGCGCTGGGAGAATTCGACGCTGCTTGCCGGCGATGCCGGGGAGACGGTGCGCGCGCTGAAGCAAGGTCACGACGAGGCGCTGATTGTGTTCGGCAGCGGCAAGCTGCTGCGCGCGCTGATGCGGCACGGGCTTGTCGATGAGCTGGTGCTGATGGTCCACCCTCTGGTGCTGGGCACAGGCTCGCGCCTTTTCGAGCCGGGGCAGGCGACCTCGATGCTGAAGCTGTCCAACCAGGTGTCGACCGCGACGGGGGTGGCGATCCTCACTTATGCATTCGACGGCAAGGCCGCCGCGGAGCGGCCAGAATAACCGGAACCCGCGGTCCTTCCTCTATGGATAATGCGTTTTCTTCGGCGCGTAGCTTGCCGGATCGAAATCGAGTTCCTTCGGCAGCGGCTTGCTCGAGCATTGCAGGTGCATCTGGCGGGCAAGAAGCCGTCGCTGCTGGTGCTCATGTTCCTTGACCGCCGCCACCATCCCCATGCTGTAAGGGCCAAGCAGCACACCGAACCCCCAGCCGGGATGGTCCTTCTCGCGCTGGGCATAGTCCGATGCCGCGGCGCGGGCCTGCTGGCATTCCGGCGATGCCCATTTCGGATCCTGCTGCGACAGCGAAGCGCCATTATCGGCGGCAGAGGACACGCATCCAGCCACTGCCGCGCAGAGCGCCACGACCACCGCAATTCTCATCGTTTGAGTCCCTGCTAATTCAAGGCGGAGAGAACACAGAACGCTCCTTCGCACAAGCGAGATAGCGGCGAAAAGCAACGGGCAGGGCGCGACAGCCGCCATCGTCGTCCTTCTGCGCTCCCGAGATTTTTTCAACGTCCCGTTCCGTTTGCCCCCACCATTTCGTCCTTGGTTCCGTCCCAACGAAAGAGGAGAACCGCAATGGCTGGAATGGTCGTCATCTACAAGCAGCCGGCTGACGCGGAGGCGTTCGACAAGCATTATTTCGAGACGCACATACCGCTGGCCAAGAAGATCCCGGGTGTGAGGAAATACGAGGTCAGCCAAGGGCCGATCACGGCGGTGGCCGGACCATCCGATGTCTACCTGATCGGGACGCTTTATTTTGACGATCTCGAAGCGATGAAGAGGGCTTTCGCAAGCCCGGAGGGAAAGGCGGCCGGGGCGGACCGCCGGCTTTACGCACCCGATGAATCGGGGGTCCAGATGTTCCTCTTCGACAGCAGGGAAGTTTGAGCCCGCGGCCGAGACAGGACGATCGGCCGCCGAGAATCGCGGCCGCATCGCTGCTCACGTCGACTTTTTCCGCTCGATGTCGATGCGTTTTTGCTCCGCCGCGGCGATCGCGGTTTCCATCGCGGCATCCAGATCGGCCATCGCTTCCAGATGGCCGTGATCGACGATCGACTTGCGAAGCATGCGCATGGCCAGCAACGCGTCGTCCAATGCCTGTTCGACGTTTTTGACCATGGCCGGTCAGCCTTTGCGCCGGCTGCGCTTGTTCGGCGCCGGATCGTCGGCCGCCGGCCTGTCCGGACGATTTGCCAGGGCCTTGCGCGCCAGCGCCTCGGCCGCCGACCGGTCCGGATTGCCGGCCGGTATCGTGACCGCGCCGGGCATCGCAGCACCCGGCTGTTCGCCCAAGCCGTTGTCCTCGCGCTCGATTTCCTCGCAAGCCTGATGCCAGTGCTCCTCGTCCTGGCCATTCGCTTCGCCGCTGCGTTGCCAGATCTCATAGGCGCGGCGCTTGATGCGTTCGTATTTGTCGGTCGCCATTGTCCGATCCTCTGTCATCTGTTCAAACGCGCGCTGGCCGCGAATGATCCGTGACGGGGACAGGGAACGGATAGGTCGCGGCTCAGAACCTGCGGCTGAGATAGGCCGATCCGCCGAGGCCAAAGCGCCACTCGGCTTCCACGCCCTTGGTGAGGCCGATCCGGCGACCGGCGAGGATCGCGGCCGGGTCGGCCTCGGAACGGGCGAATTCGAACGGCGGCGCGGTAAGCGAGAGCCCGTTATGCGAACCGTCGATGTCCAGCGCCTGGCAGAGCTTGCCGGGACCGGAGCAGAGCAGCCGGTCGTCATCCGTTCCGCGCCGCTCGCGCATCGCGGCGATGCCGGATTGCGGCTGGATGGCGCGGATCAGCACGGCGCTGCCCGGCAGGCACACCGCGTTCAGGCACCAATGCAGCCCGTAGGAACGATAGACATAGGCGGTGCCGGGCACGCCGTACATCGGCGCGTTGCGCGGCGTGCGGCCGCGAAAGCTGTGCGATGCGGGGTCGTCGGGCCGGTAAGCCTCGGTCTCGACGATGATCCCGCCGACGCCGGCGAGCCCAAGCCTGGCGCCGATCAGCGCGCGTGCGACGATAACCGCGTCGCGGGCGAAGAAATCGGGCCCGACACTAGGCGGCATGGCGATCGGCGTCGTTCGGACAGCTCATCATCGGCGTCCGCTCAGCCCAAAAGATTGCGCGCCGCGCGCATGAAGATCCGCGAGCCGATCGGGATGAGATCATCCGGGAAATCATAGTCGGGGTTGTGCAGGGAAGGGTGCCTTTCGCCGGCGCCGAGGAAGAACATCGCCGACCTCGCATTGTGGCCGAAAATGCCGAAATCCTCCGAGGCGCGCATCGGCAGCGCCTCTTCGCTGCGCGCAATGCCTTCCGCGTCGAGGGCGCGGTTGAGATGCTCCACTGCGTCCGGCGCATTGACGCTGGCGAGGAAGATCTCGTGATAGTCGAAGCGCACCGAAAGGCCGTGCTTCGCGGCGATCTTCCTGGCAAGCGCTTCCGCGGCGGCGACCTGCTCGGCCATGCGATCGTCGCGTCGGGTGCGCAGCGTCGCCCACACTTCGGCATAGCCGGGCGCGATGCCGAACACGGCTTCGCCCATCGCGCAATGGGTGACGGTCACCATGCCGAAATCCTCGTCGGTGAAGGTCCCGCGCCCGAGCGCGGGCAGCGCCGGCATCAGCTCGCTCACCGCCGGCATCGGCGAGGTGCCGGTCTCCGGCATCGAGGAATGCGCCGTCTTGCCCTCGAGCACGATGCGCATGCCGCGTGAGGCGCAGTTGACGGTGCCGGCCTTCAGCCGCACCTCGCCGAACGGCACGCCCGGCAGGTTGTGCAGCGAAAACGCAAAGTCCGGCGCGATCTCGCCAAAGCGCGGATCGGCGACCACCCCGGCCGCGCCGTTGCCGGTTTCCTCGGCCGGCTGGAACATCAAGACGACGCGGCCGCGCGCCGGTCTTTCGCGTCCGAATTGGCGACCGAGCGCCGCCAGGATCGCGGTGTGCCCGTCATGGCCGCACATATGCGACTTGCCCGGCACCTGCGAGGCATGCGCCACACCCGAAAGCTCCTCGATCGGCAGCGCGTCGAGCTCCGAGCGGAACAGCACCGTCGGCCCGACCTGCCCGCTGTCATAGACCGCCGCGACGCCGTGGCCGCCGAGCCCGGTCAGCACCTTGTCGGGCCCGGTATCGGCGAGGAAATTCACCACCTCCTTCGCGGTCCTTTCCTCCTCATTCGAGATTTCCGGCTGCCGGTGCAGCTTGCGCCGCCATTCGGTGAGCTCGACGATGTCTCGATTGGTCAGGGTCATGGGTTGGGGCTCCGATCGGCTTGCGGGTCACACCAAACACGATAGGGCTTTTCTCGCGCCGTGCCATGCGGATCAATTCGGATGGGCCATCGGCCTCCGCGAAATCAATGCCGCTATCTCCCCGCCTTCACCTGCGGCAGGTCGCGGCTGATCGGACGAAGGCGACGCTCGTCCTGTCCACCCGCAACGCTCCGCAAAAGTCCAGAACCGTTGCCCGATGATCCCGTCTTGATAGGGAGCCGTCGCGCGGCTTTCTTTTAGCTCCCGGCATCGGCCAGACTCAATCAAGAAATGCCACGTAAACCGCTGAAATCCTTAACACGATTTTCATTCCGCTCGCCTACCCATTAGAGATATGAAAAGGCATGACGAGCGGCTGGTGTCGGGTCCCTCATCCGAGGGAAGGAGCGAAGCCGTGGAAGCCGGCATCCTGCGCGACCAGCTTGCGGATCTGAGCAAGGGCGTCTTCATCTCGATGCCGATCGGCACGGTGCTCTCGGCCTTGATCCTGGCGGTGCAGCTCTTGTCGGGGGGCGGCCTTGCCGCGGTGCTGTGGTTCGTGGCGATCGCGTTGATCAACGGCGCGCGCGTAGCGCTTGCCGTCACCCAATCGGAAGCCGCCGGCGACAACCCGAGGGCGGTGGGCGCTCGGCTTTCGCTTTATGGCCTGATGGCGCTTGCCTCGGGCGTCGCCTGGTCTTTTCTGGCGCTGCTGAGCGACGGATACACGACCAGCCAGGCGCCGCTCTATCTGATCGTGCTCGCCGGCACTTCGGCCGGTTCGGTCACCTACGGCACCTCCTACGCGCCGGCTTCGATCAATTTCATTATCCTGCCGCTCCTCACCGCCGCCGGCTGCGTGCTTGCAAAGGGCGGCGTTGAAAATTACGTGCTCGCCTTCACCGTGCTGCTTTTCCTTGGCGGCATGGTCAGGAGCGCGCTGCTCGGGCAATTCCGCTTCCGCGAGACGAGCCGGCTCAAATACGAGGCGCGCGAATTCGCCGCCGAGATGGAGCGCAACTCCAGGCGCGACCCGCTGACGAATCTGCTCAACCGCTATGGGCTGGAGCAGGCGATTGCCAAGCTCGGGCTCTCCGACGGCCCGTTCGTGGCCATGCTGATCGACCTCGACGGCTTCAAATCCGTCAACGACACCTATGGCCACAACATCGGCGACGACCTTTTGGTCAGGGTGGCGCGCCGGATCGAGGACCACGCTCCGCAAGGTGCCACGATCGCGCGCATCGGCGGCGACGAGTTCGTGCTGCTTTTCTCCGCCGGCAGGTCGCAGCAAGCGGCCGGCGAGCTTGCATCCGCCATCATCGCTGCCATCGCCAATCCGGATCCGGAGTTGAATTCGGTGCGCGTCGGCGCCTCGATCGGCATCTACCAATCGGAAAAGCCGCGACTGACCGAGATGCTGCTCAAGGCGGATTTCGCGCTCTATGCCGCCAAGCGCGGCGGTAGGAACGAATATTGTCTCTTCGACGCCGGGCTGGACGCCGCGCTGGAACGCAAGAATTGCATCGAGCGCGACCTGCGCGGCGCCATCGAAACCGGCACGCTCTGCTCCTGGTTCCAGCCTTTGGTGCGGCTCGATACCAACGCGGTGGTCGGTTTCGAGGCGCTGCTGCGCTGGCACCATGATGTCCATGGCGCCATCTCGCCACCCGAGATCGTCACTGCCGCGCGCGAAACCGGGCTGCTTTCGCTTCTGACCGAGACGGTGTTCTTCAATTGCTGCGCCATCATCGCAGAGCTCGTGAAGCATGGGCGCCGCGATGTTCGCGTCGCGATGAACCTCTCGCCGCGCGAGCTCGAGGCCGGCAATGTCGACGACATGATCCTCGACGGCCTGAAGGCCAAGGACGTGCCTGCCGCGATGCTCGAGATCGAGATCACCGAGGAGGCGCCGGTCGACCGCGACCGGGTCGACGAAAAGGTCGGGCGTCTGGCGGATGCGGGCATATCGATCGTGCTCGACGATTTCGGCACCGGCTTCTCGACCCTGGTTTCACTCAAGGACAGCCGCATCCGCAAGATCAAGATCGACAAGGATTTCGTGCGCGACCTGGCGAAATCCCTCGAGGACCAGGCCGTGGTCGAGGCGGTGATCGGCCTCGGCCGGACGCTGGGCATCGAGGTGATGGCCGAGGGGGTCGAGACCGACGCCGACCGTATGATCCTGCGCTCGCTGGGCTGCGTGATTGGGCAAGGCTATCTTTTCTCGGCCGCGCTCCCCCTGGGCGATGCGCTCGCCTTCGACGCGACCGGTAGTTCCGCCACCGAGGCCCTTTTCGAGCCACGGCGCACGCCCAAGAGCGGCAGCGCCGCCTGATTGGCCACCGCCAAGGGCATTCATTGACTTGGCGGGCAACCGGCGTCGGAAGGACAGGGTAGCCGCGGCCAGCGTGAAACCTTTTGATTTTTGGGCCGTTGTGGCGCGATGTCCCCGGCCAAGCACAAACCGAAACCGGCCGACAGCGCCACGCAGCGCGGTGCAAGCAAGCCGCGTTCGGCGCCGCCGCGCCAGGACAAGCCGCGCCAGTCGGAACCGCGTGGCGCCACTAAGTCGCGCGCCGAGAGGCCGCGGGAAGACACACGGCACGAAGACCGGCTGAAAGACGACAAGGCGCAGCAACGCAAGCCGCAGGCCGGCGAGGCCGAAGAAAAGGCATCCGCCGATGCCGCGCCGGAAGCCATCGGCCATGCCGGGTCGCCGCCGCCCGAGGCGATCGAGCCGGATCCCGAGCTTTCTCCCGAGGAGGCCGTGCGGGCGCGCAAGAGATATCTGCTGCGGCGCTTCTGGATCAGCGGGCGCGGCTATTGGGGTTTGCGCGGCGACAGGCTTGCCTGGCCGCTGACGATCGGACTGCTCACGCTGATCTGCGTCAATGTCGGCTTCCAATACGGCATCAACCGCTGGAACCGCGCGATCTTCGACGCCATCGAGCTGCGCGACGCGCACACCGTCTACTGGTTGAGCGCCGTCTTCCTGCCGCTGGTCGCCGGCAGCATCAGCCTGGTGGTCGCGCAAGTGTACCTGCGCATGACCATGCAGCGCCGCTGGCGCTCCTGGCTGACCACGGCCGTCATCCAGCGCTGGCTGGCCAGCGGCCGCTACTACCAGCTCAACCTCGTCAAGGGCGACCATGCCAACCCGGAGGCCCGCCTGACCGAGGATCTGCGCATCGCCACCGAATCGCCGGTCGACTTCATCGCCGGTGTCCTCAACGCCTTCCTGTCGGCCTCGACCTTCATCGTGGTGCTATGGACGATCGGCGGCGCGCTGAGCTTTTCGCTGGGCGGTTCCACCATCACCGTGCCCGGCTTCCTCGTCGTCACCGCGGTCATCTACGCGGCGATCACCTCGACCTCGATGTTCGCCATCGGCCGCCGCTTCGTCCAGCTTTCCGAGGACAAGAACCAGGCCGAGGCCGAGTTCCGCTACGTGCTGACGCGCGTGCGCGAGAATGGCGAGAGCATCGCGCTGCTCGGCGGCGAGGAGGAGGAGAATGCCGGCATCGACCGCACCTTCGCCGGCGTGCTTGGCCGCTGGGCGCGGCTCACCGGCCAGCACATGCGCACGGCACTGGTCTCGCAAGGCTCCAGCCTGTTCGCGCCGGTGGTGCCGGTGCTTCTGTGCGCGCCGAAATTCCTCGACGGCTCGATGACGCTGGGCCAGGTGATGCAGGCGGCCTCCGCCTTCGCCATCGTGCAGGGCGCCTTCGGCTGGCTGGTCGACAATTATCCGCGCTTGGCCGACTGGAACGCCTCGGCCCACCGCATCGCCTCATTGATGATGTCGCTGGACGGGCTGGAGCGCGCCGAGGAGAACGACAAGCTCGGCCGCATCCAGCGCGGCGAGACCGCAGACGGCGCGATGCTCAGCCTCAACAATGTTTCCGTGACGCTCGATGACGGCACCGCCGTGGTCAAGGAAACCGAGGTGGAGATCGCGCCTGGCGAGCGCGTGCTGGTCTCGGGCGAATCCGGCTCGGGCAAGTCGACGCTGGTGCGCGCCATCGCAGGCCTCTGGCCCTGGGGCAGCGGCAGCGTCGATTTTCACCCGGGCAAGCGCCTCTTCATGCTGCCGCAGCGCCCCTACATCCCGTCCGGCACGCTGCGCCGCGCCACCGCCTATCCCGCCCCCGCCGAGAACTGGAAGACGAAAGAGATCAATGCGGCCCTCGACAAGGTCGGCCTGAGCTATCTGAAGAGCCGGCTGGAGGAAGAGGCGCCGTGGGACCAGACGCTGTCGGGCGGCGAGAAGCAGCGTCTCGCCTTTGCCCGCCTGCTGCTGCACGCGCCGGACATCGTGGTGCTCGACGAGGCGACCTCGGCGCTGGACGAGAAGAGCCAGGACAAGATGATGCGGACGGTGATCAAGGTGCTGCCCCAGGTCACCATCATCAGCGTCGCCCACCGCGCCGAGCTGGAAGCCTTCCACACGCGAAAGATCACGCTGGAGAGGCGCGAGGGCGGGGCGCGGCTGGTGAGCGATGTCGAGCTCGCGCCGAAGAAGCGCGCGCCGGGCCTGCTGCAGCGCGCGCTGTGGGGCAGCGGCGGCGATAAGGGGTAGCGGCACTCTGACGTTGTGCGTAATCGCCGGCGGCGCTCCCCTAATCGCCAAGCGCGCGGCCTTCGCAAGCCTGGGTTCCTCGCCCCACAAAGTGGGCTACGCTATGCACATCTTCTGTGACTGGCATGACTGATCGACCTGAAGCTTGATTGCCAGGTGGTTCCCCCAATCCGTCGCTGCTTCGCAGCGCCACCTTTCCCCCCTCCGGAGGGAAAGGAAGGGAGCCTTGCTGGACGGGCGTTGAAAGCTTGGCGCCTTTCCTCTCCCCGTCGATCGGGGGAGAGGTGGCTCGGCGAAGCCGAGACGGAGTGGGGGTCGACCAGCGCTACATTAGCCAATGCATGCGCCAAGCTGCCATGCACGCTATCGCCAAGGCCAGCCGCTTGGAAATGTGCATGCCGTAGACGAAGTGGGGAGAGGTGGCTCGGCGCGCAGCGCCGAGACGGAGCGGGCCGGCGTCTGCGATTACGGCCAAATGCGCCCACACTGAACAGTCTGTAGAGCGGCTCGCCGTTTCCATGAACCGAAGAACCGCCTAGAGTTCCGCACGACAGACTGGAACCATCGGGGAGGGGAGCATCGCGATGAACCAAGCCAGGCCGCACGATCCGAGACCGCTTTCGGAAATCGCCAGCTATCACGCCCATATCTATTACGGCGATGAGGCGCAGCGGCAGCATGCCGAATGGCTGCGCCAGCGCATCGGCGAGCGTTTTCGCGTGAGGCTCGGCAACTGGCGCGACGAGCCGGTCGGCCCGCATCAGCAGGCCATGTACCAGGTCTCCTTCGCCACCGAGATCTTCGCCACGCTGGTCCCCTGGCTGATGCTGAACCATGGCGGCCTCAGCATCCTCATCCATCCCAACACCACCAACCCCAAGCGCGACCACCTGATCGACCCGATCTGGATCGGCCGCGCGCTGCCGGTGAAGGGCGAGGTGCTCGGCGAGGAGGACGAGGCGGAAGAAGCGCTGGAGGTGAATACCGAGCCGACGCTGGGGGTGTGAGGGAGTACCGAATGAGTTGCTTCTGTTAGCGGTTCTTGATCCGCCTCTCTTATACCCGTCCGCCCTTCTTCAGCACTTCAGCCGCATCAAATGCGCCTTGGGCGCCAGGCTCATTGGCGTGAAACATCACCACTGTGACACCAATGTCAGCTGTCGGCGCATACATAGGCGTGGAAATCGTCGTGCCGCTATAGTTGCCGAAGGCCGTGTTGCCCACGACTGTTGCATTGGCGCTTCCAAACGTATTGCTGGACATGCCGACAAACCGAGAGCCGGAAGCAGTTGAGGCTTGGTCAAAACGGAAATGTGTATAGCCGCGAGACAACGTCGCTTCGGCTGCCTTCTTCATCGTGATCGCACCGGCAGATCCGGTGAAAAGCGCCCCGCTTGCGTGAGTATCCAACCGTACCACATTTGGGGCCAGCGGCATTTCTGATGTAGTCGCGCAGCCAGCAAGTGCCAGCGCGGCGGTCAAAAAGACAGTCCGATACATTTGTGCTCCCCTCCCAAGGCTGAGAAATTAGAGCACAGGTTTGCGAGCGGGTCGATTCCAATTGAACAAAGAAACGGTCGATTCATGACCGGAGATCGCCCGCTATCACGCCCATACCTAATACGGCCACTGGTGAATACCGAGCCGGCGCTTGGAGAGTGAGAGGCGGAGTGAGTGCCGATCGACTGCGATCCTTGATTTATTGGATAGCCTCGAAAATGGACCAATCTAACTCGTAGAAACTAGTGCAAGCGCGAGCATCGAAGCAATTATAACTTTAATAACTACGCGGTGTCAGTATAATGCATGGCACAGGGGAAGAATGTTAATAGAGGATTACCAGTCGCCGATTTCATCGGGCGGTGGGCTAATCTCGACGGCGGCCAAGAGCGCGCCAATTACTCGCTTTTCTTGGCGGAGCTTTGCGACCTGATTGGGGTAGAAAGACCCGACCCGGCTTTGGCTGCGCATGATTTCAACGACTATGTATTCGAACGGCGCGTCGAACGAAAGCGCCCAGATGGCACGACGGAGGCAGGTCGTATCGATCTCTATAAACGTGGCTGCTTTATTCTGGAGGCAAAGCAGAGCCGCCTACGTGGCGGCAAGAAAGCTGAAGCAGAAGGCCAGGCTGACTTATTCGCAACGGCAGAAAACAGTCTTCTAGGCGACGCATCGTCGGGCCTCGACCACGTTATGGTTCAAGCGCGCCGGCAGGCAGAGCGATATGCCGCGTCTCTGCCGGCGGATCACCCTTATCCGCCGTTTATCATCGCCTGCGATGTGGGACGCGCTATCGAACTGTACGCCGATTTTTCTGGTCATGGGCGCCACTATGCGCAGTTTCCCGATGCGCGACAGTTCCGGATCGAGCTTGGTCAACTGACAAACCCTGAGACACGGGAGCTTCTTCGTGCTGTATGGGAACAGCCCCAATCCTTGGATCCTGCACAGAGGACAGCGAAAGTCACTCGCGAGATTGCCGGGCGGCTCGCTGAAATATCCAAGGCCCTCGGGGGACGCGGCTTTGAAGCTCGCAGCGTTGCCGTCTTCCTCATGCGTTGTCTTTTCACGATGTTCGTTGAAGACGTTGGCCTTCTTCGCAAGAAGGGCTTCACCGAGCTTCTCACGAAGTGCCTCGACGATCCCAAGCGGTTTACCTTTGAAATTGATGACCTCTGGCGACACATGGATCGCGGAGACTATTCCCCCGGGATCGGCGAGAGGTTGCTTCGGTTTAATGGCAAGCTATTTAAGAATGCCGCATCCCTCCCGCTTATGGAGGGCGAAATACGTTTGCTTCGCGATGCATCGGACGCAGATTGGCGTGATTTGGAGCCAGCTATATTCGGTGCGCTCTTCGAGCAGGCGCTAGACCCCGGTGAACGAAAGCGTTTGGGAGCGCATTACACGCCGCGCGCCTATGTCGAAAGGGTTGTCGACGCAACTATCATCGAGCCACTAACTAAAGATTGGATCGGTCATCAATCTGCCGCCGCTCGCGAAATCCGCGATGGTTCTACGGCGGCCGCTATTCGCGAGATAGAAGATTTCCTGCGCCGCCTGGCGTCGGTACGGGTGCTCGACCCGGCATGCGGTACAGGGAATTTCCTCTATGTTGCTCTGCGTCGCATGAAACAGTTGGAGGGCGAGGCGCTTAAGCAACTGCATGACATCGGAGGCGATGAGGCTATCGCTCGGGTTGAGCATATCTCCGTGAAGCCGGAACAGTTCTTCGGCATGGAACTGAATAAGCGAGCCGTCGAGATCGCTGAACTGGTCCTGTGGATAGGATTTATCCAGTGGCACATGCGAACCCGCTCCACTATGCCCCCTGAACCTGTATTGGGGAGTAGCGACCATGTCCAAGCGAAGGACGCACTGCTCACTTGGTCAGGCTATCCGCACCCGCAGCTAAAGCGCGACGGGGCGGGAAGGCCTGTGGCTGACGGTCAAGGTAACGAGGTCTACGTCTATCCGAACGCAATTAGCGCGGACTGGCCGGAAGCCGACTTCATCGTCGGGAATCCACCGTTTATCGGCGGAAAGGATATTCGTGGGCGGCTTGGGAGTGGTTATGCCGAAGCCCTGTGGGCCGCCAATCCGCAGATGAACCCTGCGGCAGATTTCGTCATGTACTGGTGGGACCGCTCAGCGGATCTGCTGACCAGGAGAAGTACTCGACTGCGTCGCTTTGGCTTCGTCACAACGAACTCCATAACTCAAGTATTTCAGCGGCGCGTACTTGAGAGATATCTGCAGGGCACCCCAGCAATTTCACTTGTTCTCGCCATTCCGAATCATCCTTGGACCAAGGCGTCGAAGGATGCTGCCGCAGTCAGGATCGCGATGACCGTAGCTGAAGTCGGCGAGCGAGATGGTGCGGTACGCATCGTTACCCGCGAAGAAGGTCTCGATACCGATGAGCCCTCAATTGAGTTCTTTGAGCGCGAGGGCAGGATCAATGCTGACCTGTCGATCGGCACGAATACAGACAAAACCAAAGACCTTGTTAGTAACAGCGCAATTGGCTATCGAGGCGTTCAATTGATGGGCGGTGGCTTCATCGTCGCGAAAGAGAAGGCGGTTGAACTCGGTCTTGGAAGGCGACCCGGCCTTGACAAATATGTCCGTGAATACCGCAACGGCAAGGATCTGACATCGCGGCCGCGCGGAGTGATGGTGATAGACTTGTTCGGCACTTCGTCTGATGAAGTTAGACGGAACTTTCCGGAAATCTATCAGCACCTCTTAGCTACCGTGAAGCCAGAGCGGGACCGAAACAATCGTGCTTCGTATCGAGAGAAATGGTGGTGGTTCGGTGAGCCTCGACGGGAACTCAGGCCCGCTATCGAAGGTCTGCCTCGTTACATCGGCACCGTGGAAACGATGAAGCATCGGATATTTCAGTTCATCGACGGCAAGGTGCTTCCAGACAACAAGCTAGTGGTAATAGCGCTCGATGACGCTTTCTCGCTCGGCGTGCTGTCATCACGTGTACATGTGGCTTGGGCTCTGGCTACCGGCGGCCGGCTAGGAGTTGGGAACGATCCCGTCTATGTAAAATCCAAGTGCTTCGATCCATTCCCCTTTCCTGACGCTACCGCGTCTGCTCGAATTGAGATCGCTGCGATTGCAGAGGAACTTGACGAAACACGCAAACGGGTTCTTGCGGAACATCCCGACATAACCTTGACACTGCTTTACAACGTCCTGGAATCCGTTGTCGCGGGTACTCGCCTATCTCGTAAGGACCTGGACATCCGAAACCGTGGCCTTGTTCTCATCCTACGGGAACTCCATGACCGGCTCGATTCCGCGGTTCTGAAGTCCTACGGATGGCAGGTTGGTACTGACGTCGAGCAAATCCTCAGTGGCCTTGTGCAGTTAAACGAAACTCGAGTCAGTGAAGAGCGGCGCGGCTTCATCAAATGGTTGCGTCCGGAGTATCAGATCGAAAGGGTTGGGCCTTTAGCACATCGTGGGGACCGCGTGCAGGCGATTCTCTCTGCTAAAACGCTGGGTCGACGAGCAGCATTTCCTGCCGCACGCGTGGAGCAGGCTCAGGCCGTGCTCGACATTATGGGTCGGGCTAAAGCACCTCTTTCGGCGGAGGAAATTGCCGCAACGTTCGCATCTCCAGAAAGGGCCCTTTCTGATGTGCAAGACGTTTTGCAGTCTTTGGTCCGGCTCGGCCAAGCAGAAAGCTACGACGCTGGAAAGAGCTTCTTCCGAGCGGCATAAATGTTCTGCGGTGGCACCTATCGCCCTTATCGATCCACGGCTCAAATCGGATACTGTTCCGCCAGCCTGCGGAACAGCTCCCTGATGTCCTTGGCCTCGATCTCGTGCTTGGCCGTGCCGCCGGCGCTGAACGAGCCCCAATGGGTGACTTCAACCAGATTAGACCGGCCCCGCCCACGCCCTCAACCTTCCTCCTCCACCACAAAGGAAAGCGCGATCAGGTCGTCGATGTCGATGCCGCCATGGCCATTGTCCAGCACGTCCGCGACCTTTTGAAAGGCCAGCATGTCATCCATGCTGAGCTTGGCTTCCCTCAGCCTGTCTTGCAAGCCCGCCACCTTGGTTTCCAGGATCCTGGAAGTCTCGATCATGCTTGCCTCCGTTGCTGTCCAACGCTGCGTTCCACACGCTCAGCATCAGGCACGTGAACACGACCGGCCCGATGAAAAGGCTGATGACTACGGCTGCCGCAATGCCCATCCGCTCCGCTTTCGCGGCAACCTTTGCTAGACCGTCATCGGCCGGGACGAGGATGGAAAGATCGCGGTGATGGAGCGCGCTGTTGTCGTTTACGGCCGTCGGGGGCATCTCCCACCGCTCTCGGAATGGAAGCTGCTGCTCGGCAAAGGGTTCGCGGGAACTCATCCGCATAGGTCACACCCCCGAAAACGCCGCCTTGCCGTGGCGTTCGAAAAGCGCCAGCTTGGCCGAATAGCCAAGCCTGAGCTTGGTCTTGCAGGCATCGCACCGGAAGGTGCTCACCGACTTGAACCATGAACCGTTCCTGATGATCGGCCGGCGGCAATTCGGGCATTCATAGCGAAGACTCACGTCCCGCAACTCCTCGGAAATCGACATTGTCCACCTCTGTCCCCAGCCCCTGTTCTTTCTTCGGATGCCCACCACCTGGGAGCAGGTGGCGGGCGATCCAGCCAACTGACGATGAAGGGACTGATTGCTCGTCAGCGCAGCCCTAATGAGATTGCAGGGATTATGTTTCGCGCGATGGACCAATGCGCTGGCGAATGGGACCTCAGTCGGAGAGAGGGCCCATCTGTGGAACCCAACGTTCTTCGGCGCCTATCGTGGGCAGGCGGGGTCTGGACCTTTCAGATCCATTCCGAACCATAGGAACATTAGCGCGCCCTAAGGGTTCTCTCAGCAAGGATTGCAGGTGGAACCATGGCCGAGTTGGCATTCGCTTTTGTGTACTATTCGGGGCTGACCGGACCCGACATGCTGGGTGCGGTCGTGTCTTTGACCGCGGGGCTTCTTCTCTACAACGTCGTGCGCGAAGACCGGCCAAACCGATAACAGCCCGATAGTCATGAGCGGCTCGAAAGCGGGTGGTGTCCGCGAGCCGGGCCTGATCGGCGGGAACGGAGGGCGCCTGCCGAACGAAGGACGCTTGGAGCAGCCGCCCGCCGGGAACATTAGTGCATGCTAATTATTAATCCTCCATAGGAGGACCTGCCATGCACAGCATTATCTATCTCATCGGCCTCGTCGTCGTCATTCTCGCCATCTTGAGCTTTTTCGGGCTTAGACGGTAAGCCCCAAGCGGCCGGCACGGTCGCCAGACATGCCGGTTTCAAATTCGACAGTGCCAATATCATGGCGCCAGCCAAGGAAACCCGCGGCTGGAGGTGGCTGCGGATATCTTCGCCTATGTCTGGGCGCCTGCGTGCTGCTGCAGTTCTGTCGATGCATTCTTCGCCGCCCGTCGCCGAAATCAAACAGCAGCGGGAACTGCGTGAGGGGCTCGACAGCCAATGGTGGGCGTGTGACGGCCAGCCGCCGGTTCATTCACCCCCCGGCCAACCGTGGCAGCAGGAAAATCTCCGCCCCCTCCGGCAGTTCCTTGCTCCACGTATCCCGATAGATCGTCCCGTCGATCGCCACGGCGATTCCCCGATCGATCCACGGCTCGATCCCGGGATACTGTTCCGCCAGCTTGCGGAACAGCTCCCTGATGTCCTTGGCCTCGATCTCGTGCTTGGCCTTGCCGCCGGCGACGGCGCTGAGCGAGCCCCAGAGGGTGACCTCGACCATCAGCGCCTCAAGGTGTATCGATATTCAGGTGAGGCCCGCCTGCGAATGACGGCTTCCTGCGCTTCCGGTGCTCACGTACGTCAAGTACGCTCCGCTCCGGTTCTCGGAAGCCATCATTCTCGGCTCGGCCTGACCTGAATCTCAACACACCTTGCCCTAGCTTGGATACCTCTCAGCCCTCCCGCTCCGCCTCCAGCGCCGCCAGGATGCGCGGCGGCGACATCGGGATGTGGGTCATGCGCACGCCGACCGCGTTCGACACCGCGTTGGCGATCGCCGCCAGCGGCGGCACGATCGAGGTTTCGCCCACGCCGCGCACGCCATAGGGGTGGTTGGGATTGGGGATTTCCAGGATCTGCGTGTCGATCATCGGCAGGTCGGAGCAGACCGGGATGCGGTAGTCGAGGAAGCCGGCGTTCTGCAGCCGCCCGTCCTTGCCGTAGATATACTCCTCGTTGAGCGCCCAGCCGATGCCTTGCGCGGCGCCGCCCTGGTACTGGCCCTCGACATAGGTCGGGTGCACCGCCTTGCCGGCGTCCTGCACCACCGTGTAGCGGATCACCCTGGTCGAGCCGGTCTCGGGGTCGACCTCGACGTCGCAGATATGGGTGGCGAAGGAGACGCCGGCGCCGTCGGCGACGAGCTCGCTATGGCCGGCGATCGGCCCGCCGGTCGTGCCCGACTTGGCCGCGATGTCCTTCAGCGACAGCGGCGAGAGGTTGCCATATTTCTCGCCCTTGGCGATCGCATGGCCCTTTTCCCAGGTAACGTCCTCCACCGGGATATCCCACATCTGCGCGGCGCGATCCTTGAGGATCTTGATCGCGTTGCGGGCGGCCGAGATCGTCGCCATCGAAGAGGAGAAGGTGCCGCGGCTGCCGTCGGTCATGTCGTTGTAGCCCAGCGAAGACGTGTCGGCGACGATCGCCTTGACGTTGGAGTAGTCGATGCCGAGCTCCTCCGCCGCCACCAGCGACAGCGAGGCGCGGGACCCGCCGACATCGACGGTGCCGACGGCCAGCGAGACCGTGCCGTCCATGCCGATGTTCAGATCCGTGCAGGTCTGGCCGCCGAAGTTGAACCAGAAGCCGCAGGCCATGCCGCGTCCCTGGTTGGCTTTCAACGGCGCCTTCATGTGCGGATGGCTCTTCACCGCCTCCAGCGTCGGCCCGATGCCGATCGGTCCGTAGACCGGGCCGTAGGACGAGCGCGTGCCTTCCTGCGCGGCGTTCTTGATGCGGAAGTCCACCGCATCCATGCCGAGCTCCTTGGCGAGCTCGTCCACCGCGCTTTCCACGGCAAAGGCGGCCATCGGCGCGGAGGGCGCGCGATAGGCCGCGGTTTTGGGCCGGTTGACCAGCACTTCGTAGCCGACCGTCTTGACGTTCTCGAGCTTGTAGCAGGCGAAGGCCGTCATGGCGCCGATCTCGGCCCAGGAGCCGGCATAGGGGCCGCAGCTGTAGCGCAGCGTCGCTTCCGCCGCGGTGATCGTGCCGTCCTTCCTGGCGCCGATCTTGACGTCGATCGAGGTGGCGCTGGTTGGGCCCGAGGCGCGAAAAACCTCGTCGCGGGTCATCACCAGTTTTACGGGGCGGCCGGCCTTGCGCGACAGCGCCAGCGCCACCGGCTCGGCCCAGACATGGGTCTTGCCGCCGAAGCCGCCGCCGATCTCCGACGAGGTGACGCGCAGCTTCGAGGCTTCGAGCCCAAGCAGCTGGGCGCAATGCTGGCGATAGACGAAATGGCCCTGCGTGCAGACCCAGAGCTCCGCCGTACCGTCCGGGTTGACGCTCGCAACGCAGGCATGCGGCTCGATATAGCCCTGATGCGTCTGCTCGGTCTTGAACGAGCGCTCGACGATGAAATCGGCCTCGGCGAAACCCTTGTGGACATCGCCATGGCCGAACTGGGTGCGCTTGGTGACGTTGGAGGGCTTGGCCGGCTTTTCCTCCAGGCCCTCGGTATAGACCTGGTCGTTGATCAGCGGCGCGTGGTGCTGGGCTGCCTCGTCGACATCGGTGACATGCGGCAGCACCTCATAGTCGACCTCGATCAGCTTCAGCGCCTGGCGGGCGGTGCGGGCGTCGATCGCCGCCACCGCGGCCACCGCATGGCCGTCATAGAGCGCCTTCTTGCGCGCCATGCAGTTGTCGAGGATGTCGTACATGGCGGCATCGCCGTCGGTGAGGTCGGGCAAGTCCTTGGCCGTGATCACCGCCTTCACGCCGGCGAGCTTTTCCGCCTTCGACGTATCGATGCTTTTGATCACCGCATGCGCGTGCGAGCTGCGCAGAATCCGGCCGACCAGCTGGCCAGCCATGTTGAAGTCGGCGCCATAGCGGGCGCGTCCCGTCACCTTGTCGACGCCGTCGGGGCGGACCGGTCGCGTGCCGACCGAGGAGAAATTGCGTCCGGAGTAGCGCGGATCGAAGTTCATGATCAGGCTCCCTTCATCACGTTTGCCGCATCCTGGACGGCGCGTACGATCTTGTCATAGCCGGTGCAGCGGCAGAGATTGCCGGCCAGCCCGAAGCGGATTTCCTCCTCGGTGGGCGAGGGGTTCTTCTCCAGCAGGTCCTTGGCCGCGATCAGGAAGCCCGGCGTGCAGATGCCGCATTGCAAGGCCGCATGCTCCAGAAACTTCTGCTGCAGCGGATGCAGCTGGTCGCCATGCGCCATGCCTTCGATGGTCTCGACCTTGCGGCCCTCGGCTTCCGCGCCCAGCACCAGGCAGGAGCAGACCAGCCTGCCGTCGACGATGACGCTGCAGGCGCCGCAGTCGCCGGTGCCGCAGCCTTCCTTGGCGCCGGTCAGCCCCAGCCGGTCGCGCAGCACGTCCAGCAGCGTCTCATCGGGCTGGCACAGATATTCGACGGCGTCGCCGTTGATCGTGGTTGATACAGCTATACCGGCCATTATTTGCCTCCCGCACGCTTGTAGGCGGTCGTTGCGGCTCTCTGTGCCAGCACGCCCGCGACTTTCCGTCTGAATTCGATGGTGCCGCGCTTGTCGTCGATCGGGCGGCAAGCGCCGGCGCAGATCTTCGCCAGCCGCTCCAGCGTTTCTTCGTCGAGCTTCGAGCCGACCAGCACTTGCCCGGCTTCCTCGACCAGCAGCACCGTGGGTGCGGCGGCGCCGAGCGCCACGCGGGCAGTCTTGATCGCGCCCTTGTCATCCAGCGTCAGGTTGACGCCGGCGCTCACCACCGCGATGTCCATTTCGGTGCGCGGAATGAAGCGCAGATAGGCGTCGCCCGCATGGTCAGGCCGCTTGTCGAGCAGGATCGCCTCGATGATCTCGCCCTTGGCCAAAGATGTGCGGCCGGGTCCCGTCGGCACGGCTTCCACGGCGATCGTGCGCTTGCCCGAAGGCCCGGCGACGACCGCTTGTGCCGCGGCCGCGACCAGCGCCGGCACGCTGTCGGCGGCGGGCGAGGCGTTGCACAGATTGCCGGTGATGGTGCAGCGGCCCTGCACCTGCTTGGAGCCGATCAGGTTAGCCGCCTCGACGACGCCGGGCCATGCCTGCTTGAGCGCCTTGTTCTCGCCCAGCACCGCGCAGGGCACCGCGGCGCCGATCCGGAAACCGTCGGCCGTTTCGGTGATGTCGGCCAGGCCGCCGATCGCCTTGATGTCGACGATCAGCTCGGGCTCGATGAAGCCGCCCTTCATCCTCACCAAAAGGTCGCTGCCCCCGGCCAGGATCGCGGCCGGGCCTACTGCCTTGGCGAGCTCGCCAACGGCATCTTCGATTGAAAGCGGACGTATGTAACGCATCGTCTCCCCTTGGTGGTCATAATCGGATCGCCCGTTATAAAGCGTCTGGTTATAATGGCCATCCCGTTCGTGCATGTCCGGGTTGGGCCAGAGCCCTATTCCAGATGCGCCCAGAGGGCAGGCCAGGGGCAGACCGCGCGACAGAGCCGGATGCGGCAATCGCCCAGGCGGAGCCATTCATGCGATTAACGCCACGCGCGTCGCCTATTGCCTGCGTGGCGGCGTTGGCGAAGCAGCGCCGACCGTGCGGAATGGTCGAAAATGGCTTTGAGACAAGGCAGGGGGCGTCGGCTCGCAAAAGCATGGCCAAGAAGTTCGCATTTCTTTTGGTGCGCGATTTCACCTTGTCGCCGCTGTCGCTGTTCATCGACACGCTGAGACTCGCCGGCGACGAGGGCGACCGCAGCCGCAGGATCGAGTTCGACTGGGAGATCGTCGGCGAGCGCGGCCTGCCGATCCGCGCCAGCTGCGGCGTCGAATTGCTGCCGACGAGAGCGATGGGCAATCCGGAGGATTTCGACAATGTCGTGGTGGTCGGCGGCCTGCTCGACACCAGCCGCAAGCTGAGTTCGGAAAAGGAGGCGTTCCTGTTGCGCGCCGCGCAGAAGGGCGTGCCGCTCACCGCGCTCTGCACCGGCAGCTTCGTGCTGGCGCGCTACGGCCTGCTCGACGGCTACAGCGCCGCGGTCAGCTGGTTCCACATCAAGGATTTTCGCGCCGAGTTCCCCGATGTGAACGCCCATGCCGACAGCCTCTATTCCGTCGACCGCGGCCGCGCCACCTGCGCCGGCGGCACGGGCGCGGCCGACCTTGCCGGCTATTTCGTCTCGCAATTCATCGGCCGGAAGGCGGCGGAGAAGGCGGCCAAGATCCTCGTGCTCGACCGCATCCGCTCCAGCCGCGACGTGCAGCCGGTCGGCGATCTTTTTCCAGCGGCCGCGAGCCGCGCGGTGAAGCGGGCGCTGCTTCTGATGGAAAGCAATCTGCAGGAGCCGATCCCGATCGCCGAGATCGCCGCCAGGCAGAACTGCTCGCGCCGCCAGCTCGAGCGCTTGTTCGGCGCCGAGCTCGGCATCGGCCCGATGGCCGCCTATCTGGCGCTCAGGGTTCACTATGCCAGATCGCTGCTGGAAGGCAGCGACCTCGCGATCGGCGAGATCGCCTATCGCTGCGGCTTTGCCAATGCCGGCCATTTCAGCCGTGTCTTTCGCCAACAGGCCGGCATCACGCCGACCAATCTCAGGCACCCGAATCGGGTTTTGGTGAATGACGTTGCCAAGTAGCGGTCCCTGTGGACGACCTCGGCAAGCTGGTCTCTATGTCACGGCGATGACTTTCCCCGTCGCACCAAGGCGACACAGGACCTTCGCTTGTCGCACTTGGATGCCGCCTGGAAGCGCATAGTTTATTCGCACCTCGATCGGCGCCGCCAGACCGGCTTTGCGTTGGCGCATCGGACCGGCGCTGACCGCGTATACGCGCACAGCACCAAGCGGCGTCGTGGCCGACATGATCGCCGCGCGGCAAGCGCTCACGACTTTGGGCGGCGTGCCTGGCTTCGCTTTCAGCGATACAAGGGGCGCAAAAGGATACCCCGCTCCAAACCGCCCGAACTCCCCGCCACGTGCGCTGGAAGGTTTGAGGACGGATGGCAGGCTGATCGCGGCTGTTGCGCTTTTTGCAGAGAAAACGGTGGGGTTGTCGGGGGGCGCGGTATCCCCGGTGCCTGACGTTGCCGTGCCGGCACCCGTCGACACGCCCGCGCTTGCGCTGCCTGCAGCGTCACCCGTCGAAACGCTGGCGCCGATGGACCCGGTACCAGCGTTTGCGGACGCGCTAAGGCTTGCTCCTCCTGCGCCTGCCGACGCGCCAACGCTGACGCCGCCTGAGCTCACCGACGCGCCAACGCTTGCGCCGCCCAAGCCGCCGACACTTGCCCCCAAGCCAGCGGAGACACCTTGTGAGCCGGCGCCCAGTCCAGCGCCGACGCCAATGCCGCCGACCTTGCCGCCACCGCCGACATCAAGGGCGGCCGCCGGTCCGGTAGCGGCTGCGATCATCAGGGCGACCGCCACGTATTTGCCCATTTCAGGACCCCTCCTGGGCATGCGTTCGTGCCAATCCAAATGTACTGCTGACCATCATCATCGAGGCGGGGTCGGAAGCAACGCGTCGGGGAGAGTGATCGTCGTCGCCACCAGAACCCGTTTCGGTGATCTTGGGATCTTCGCTCTGTTCTTATCCTGCAAGCCTGTTCGGCGGACAGCTTGGCCATTCTGGCTGGCAAGTGGAACCGCGGCGGAACGCGACCCGGGCGCGCGCTCCATCTGCGCTGTGCGGCGCGCACTTTGCGCCTTGACGAGATCGATCGCCTTTCGCGCAGCGGTGAGAGCGACGGACATGTCGGTCAGCTTTTGCCGCTCCTGCTCCAGCGCTGCGCTCAAGTCGGCAGACGCCTGCTTCGCAGCGTCTCTTTCCCGACGGGCGTCATCGGCATCGCTTGCGGCCGAAACCGCGCGCGTGTGTTCCAGATCCAACACCTGGTTGACATGCTTTGCGGCAGCAACCGCCAGCTGGAGGTCCCTTAGGGCGGTGGCCCGCTCGGCCGCAGCCAAATTTGCGCGTTTCTGATCGGCCTCGCCGGCCTGGCGAGCCATGGCGAGTTCGTGCTCGAATTGTTCGACCTTATGGCGCTCTTCGGCAACCGATTGATTTGCCTCGGCCAGGGACGCTTCCACAGCGTTGCGTGCTTCGTTTGCAGAAATCAACTGTGCCTTCAGGTCTTTGATGACGCGCTGCGCCGCTTCCAGATCGAGTTTGAGGATTCCGTTGCTTTGGTTCGCCTCTCTCAGGGCCTTTGTCTGCTGTGCGGAGGTGCTGGCCAACAGCCTTGCCTGGGCGCTTGCTGTGCGCTCGGCATCCTGACTCAGGCCCAGTTGCGCTTTTGTCGACGCCAGTTCGCCTCGCGCCGCCGCGATCTGTTGCTGCATTTCGGCGCTGTTGTCTGGGGGAGATACCGCCGCCAAGAGGAGGATGCATCCGGGAATGGCGCTCCACCTCCAGTGGCGCATGCTGAAGCGAACCCACGCCGGGCGCGGGTCGTCTTCGAACTCCTCGTAAGATCCATGTATGGACGTCACTGGCCACGGTCCTCTGTCTGCCGGTATTCTTCGCGATGCTCAAGAAACACGTCATAGCGGCTGTGCGTGCGCAAAATTAAGATTCTCGGTCTTGGCGGTTCGCTCCGTGTTGAACTCCATCTACAGCTTGGACAACTTGTATTTTGCGCAGTTGACGGGCTGCTTATACCAGGTACGCCTTTAGGGGCAGGATGCATCATCCAAATGGACTAGATGTCATGATTGATCGTCTCGAAGCAGAACTTCTCGATGGCGAGCTGATCAATGTCGGGCAGTCTAAGCGCGCGGTTGCTGCTGCGCAAAATGATGAGGGTCCGCGATGACCCTGGTTGGGTCGCATGACCGGTCTGGCCGATTGCGCCGGCGCGCAAACGAGCCGTAGCTTCGTGACGAGCAGCGCGCCGCTGTTTCAACAGTCGAATTCGCCTTCGGAACGCCATGCCGCATTATCCCGACGCCATGCTTGGATCGAAAACCCTGTTCGAGCGCGCCAGGAAGGTGATGCCGGGTGGCAATACGCGCACTACGGTTTTCGTCGATCCGTTTCCGATCTACGCCGCGCGCGGCGAGGGGTGCAGGGTCTGGGACGTCGACGGCAATGCCTATTACGACTGCATCAACAATTTCACCGCGATGATCCATGGCTACGCGCATCCCGATGTCACCGCGGCCGTCGTCGAGCAGCTGCCCTTCGGCACCGCTTTCGGCGCCCCGACGCTGAGCGAGATCGAGCTTGCCGAGCTGCTGGTCGAGCGGCTGCCCTCCGTCGACCAGATCCGCTTCACCAACTCCGGCACCGAGGGTGTGATGATGGCGATCAAGGCTGCGCGCGCCTTCACCGCGCGGCCGAAGATCGTCAAGATCGAAGGCGCCTATCACGGATCCTACGATTTCGCCGAAGTCAGCCTGGACTCATCGCCCGCCAATTGGGGCGATCTGCCGAGATCCACGCCCTATGCCAGGGGCACGCCGCGCGGCGTGCTGGAGGACGTGATCGCCGTGCCCTTCAACGACAGCGAGGCACTGCGCGCCGTCTTCGCCACCGAGGGTGACAACATCGCGGCGGTGCTGATCGACCCGATGCCCAACCGTGCCGGCCTCATACCGGCGCGCCGCGACTACCTCCACGCCATGGTCGAGATCGCCCATGCCGCAGGTGCGCTCGTCATCTTCGACGAGGTGATCTCGTTTCGGCTGGGATGGTCTGGCGCGCAAGGGCTGTGGGGCATTGAGCCCGACCTGACGGCGCTGGGCAAGATCATTGGCGGCGGCTTTCCAGTCGGCGCCGTCGGCGGGCGCGCCGATATCATGGCGGTGTTCGATCCGACCGCAGGCAAGCCCGCACTGCCGCATGGCGGCACCTTCACCGCCAATCCGGTGACCATGCGCGCCGGCCTTGCCTCGATGCGGGCGCTGACGAAAGAAAGTTTTGCCCATCTTGATCGGCTTGGCGCATCGTTGCGCGAAGGGATTACCGCCTCATTCGAAAAGCATGGGCTTGCCGGCCAATGCGTCGGCCTTGGCTCGCTGTTCAAGGTTCATTTCACGTCGCATCCCGTCACGGATTACCGCTCGATCTACCCAGGGCCGGTCGAGCACAGGAAGTTCGACACCTTCCACAAGGGTTTGGTTGGTCGCGGCGTCCTGTCCGCCAGCTACGGCCTGTTCGCGCTGTCGACGCCGATGACCGAGGAAGATGCCAGCGCCATTCTTCAAGCGATCGACGAGACCTTGGGCGACGTCGCCGCGCAGTCGTGAAAGCAGGCGGACCACAGATGACAGCTTCTCCTCATGTCGTGGTGATCGGAGCCGGCACGCTGGGCATGTGCACGGCGCTCAACCTCGTCGAGCAGGGCGCGCGCGTGACCGTGCTCGAAACGCAGTCGATTGCGTCCGGGTCGAGCGGCCGGTCAGTCGGCGTCGTCGGATCGCAATTCACCGACCCGTTCGAGATCATGCTGCGCGTCCATTCGCTGCGCCGGTTCCGCGAATGGGAAGGCGAGGGGCTTCGTTTCAATCATATCGGCTATCTGCGGCTGGCCCGCACGCCCGCCCAGATGGAGCTCTTCGCCAAATCGGTCGAGGTTCAGGGCGAAGCGGGTCTTAGTTCGCGCCTGATCCATGCCAACGAACTCACGGAAATCGTTCCGCACATCAATCCCGACGGCCTCGAAGGCGGATTGTTCGGGCCCGACAACGGTTTTCTCGATCCGCATGAGATGTGCAATTTCCTTGCGGGCATCATCCGCGCCAACGGGGGCGAAATCCGTCAGTACCGCAAGCTGGTCGGGGTGCAACGGCGCCCGGGCGGCTACACGCTGGAAACCGATGGCGGCCCGGTCGATCGCGAGCGACGACTGATCGATTGCGATGTCGTGGTCAATGCGGGCGGCGCCTGGGCGCCGCAGGTCGCCGCGCTTTTCGGCCAGCGCCTCCACATCTGGCCCGAGCGCCACGAGGCCGTCGTCATCCATCTTGACGAGCCGCTCGGCTACACGATGCCGATGGTGATGGACCTCGTGAACGGCGAAGGCAGCGGGCTCAACTTCCGCCACGAAAAACCAGGCGAGCTGATCGCCGAAATCCACAAAGTGAATTCGATCGCGCCGGAGGACCCCGACAATTACAACGACCAGTGCGAGGAGCAGTCGAAGGTCGATCTGGCCGAGCTGCTTTTGGAACGCGTGCCCGACCTGCCGGGCGCGCGACTCGGCCGGGGGTGGGCGGGCCTTTATCCCGTCACCGCCGACCATCGCCCCTTCGTCGGACCATTCGATGCCTCGGAGCCGACGCTGATCACCGCTGCCGGCGCCGGCGGCTATGGCATCCAGCTCGCCCCTGTGATCGGCCAGATCGCGGCCGACTGGGTGCTTCAGGGTGCGCCGGTTTCGGTGCCCGGTTCGCAGAGCCTGGCGCCGTCGGCCGAGCGCAACGTCCTCGGTCACTGACCGATGCATCAAGCTGGCCCCTGACGCGTAAGATGCGAGCGTCCCCGTTAACCATCGATTAACTATCCGGTCGCCTTTAATAGGGTTCTGGAGGATACTGATTTCGGCCGCGAGCGAAGAATTCACGACGGCCGAAATGAGAAAAGAAGCGACTGACACCGTCGCCATTCTGCCGGGGAGGCGCCCAGCATCTTTTGATGAGGAGCGCCGGAATGAATATCGAGGAAGCAGTTACTGCAGCGACGGCAGGGTCAGGCGCGCTCCTGTCCTGTCTTGGCCAGCCGGTCGTGGCATATCACGTCACGGCCATCATGCGCGAAACCGACGCAAGACATGCGCGGCAGATGCAGCTCGCCTTGCTGCGGCGGAGCATCGAGGCCCTTGTCGAGGACGGCCTCGAGGACATCGAGGCCAAACGCTTCGCATCGCAGTTCCACGGTCGCGTCGGCTCGGCATGGGATCTTCTGCATATGGCCGGCGACACGTCGCATTGATCCTTGCCGCGTGCGCTTTTGCCGGGCCGGCTATGTAACACTCCCGTCATGAGATAGACTGTCGGCCGCGACTGGGCTGACCTTCATGGAGTGGGGGACATGCGATGCAGGCGATACCGATAGCGCATCCGGCGGAAGCGCCGGTCGCCCGAGCGATACCGTCGCTGGCTGGTTATCCCGCCGCTGCCTTGTGCTGGTTGCTTTCGGCCGGCGTCTATATCGCGGCCAAATGGGTGGCGCCGGAAATGCCGCCCTGGGGGCTATGCTTCTGGCGGCTGGCGCTCGCCTGCCTCATTCTTTTGCCGATCGTGCACCGCCATCACGGCGCGATGCTGGCGCTGCTCAAATCGCGGCCGCTGGAGATCGTCGCCGTCGGCGCCATCGGCCTGACGCTCTGCCAAGGGATGATCTACCATGGTCTGAACGACACCGACGCCGCCACGGCCGGCATCATCATGGCGATGTCGCCGATCATGACCATGGTGCTGGCGCGTCTCGTGCTGGGCGAGCCGCTCGGACTCTGGAAGTCGCTCGGCGCGGTTGCAGCACTTGCCGGCATGCTTGTGATTGTCGCGCATGGCGAGCTGGACGCGCTGGTGCAACTGCGCTTCAACATCGGCGAATTGTGGATCGTCGGCAGCGCCTTCTGCTGGGCGCTCTATACGGTGCTGCTGCGCCGCTCGAAATTCGGCCTCGAGCTCCTGCCGCTGGTGGTCCTTCTGCTTGGCGCCGGCGCGCTGGTGGCGCTGCCGTTCCACCTTTGGGAAATCGTCAACGACGAGCGCTCCGCCTTGAATGCCGACGGCCTTCTCGCGCTTGCCTATCTGGCGGGTCCCGGCGGCGCGCTGATGTACTATCTCTATAACCAAAGCGTGGAGACCCTCGGCGCCAGCCGGGCAAGCATGTTGCTCTATCTGCAGACCCTGTTCGTCGCCGTGCTCGCCTACCTGCTGCTCGGCGAGAGCCTGCACGATTACGATCTGCTCGGCGCGGCCTTCATCGTGGTCGGGGTCGTGCTGGCGACGGCGATCAAGTCGAGGCCGGTTCCGGCAAAGGCGTGAACGAGCGGCCACGTCCCTTGATAGACATATGCGGCTGCCCGAGCCGCCAAGTCGATCCGGTTCCTTGGGCGGTGAGCCGTCCGGACCAAGCTTTCCTAAATTAGCCAATTTTGCTATTGGCTGCCCCTTCGCAGCGTCGGCCAAGGCCGAAGGGGATCATGGCGATCGACAAGCGCGTGGACGCATGAACGGCGGTCAGCACATGCTGGAACTGCGCGTGCTTGGCGATTTTCAGGTCACGCGCGACGGCGAGCCGCTTCACCTGCCGCCATCGCGCAAGACGCGGGCGCTGCTCGCCTACCTCGCCGTCACCGCCAGGCAGCACCAGCGCGAGCGGCTGTGCGAGATATTCTGGGACATCCCGGACGATCCGCGCGGCGCCTTGCGCTGGAGCCTGTCCAAGATCCGCCAGGTGCTGGGCGCCGACGAATCCGTTCTTGCCGCCGATCGCAATGCTGTCGCGCTCAATGTCGAGACGGACTATGCGCGGCTGGCGCCGCTGGTGAAGGCCGATCTTTCATCACGCTCGACCGAGGAGCTCGAAGCCGCCCTGTCCTCGATCCGAGGCGGCTTTCTCGCCGATCTCTCGCTCGAACGCTGCTTCGACTATGAAGCCTGGCGACAGGCCATCGCCAGCGAGGTCGAGATCGTCGAGCTTGGCATCCTGCGCGAGCTGGTCGAGCGCCTGGGGAATGAGCCGCGACGCGCGCTGCCGTTCGCCCGGCGCCTGCGCCGCCTGGCACCCGACGACGCCAGCATCGCCGCCGAGATCGAGGCGCTGGAGGAGAAGGTCCGGTCGGTCGCCGCCCAAGCCACCGGCCGCGCGCAGCAACCTGCTTCGTCCAAGCCGCGGCAGGCGCCGTCGAGGCCTGCTGCGTCGCCGCAGGATCCCGGCCGCGCCGTGCAGTTCTGCCGGGCTCTCGACGGCACCAGGCTCGCCCATGCCAGCACCGGCAGTGGCCCGGCGATCCTGCGCGCCGCGCACTGGATGTCGCATCTCACCTTCGACTGGGACAGCCCGATCTGGCGGCATTGGATGCGGGAACTGTCGCGCCAGAACCGCCTTGTGCGCTATGACGAGCGCTGCAATGGCCTGTCGCAAAGGCACGTCGTCGACATCTCGTTCGAAACCATGGTGTCGGATCTCGAATGCGTAGTCGACGCAACCGGGCTCGACCGCTTCACCTTGCTCGGCCTGTCGCAGAGCTGCGCGGTTTCGATCGCCTATGCCATCCGCCACCCCGAGAGAGTGTCGGGCATGATCCTCTACGGCGGCTACGTGAAAGGCTGGCGGGCGCGCGGCGACGCGGGCGAGATCGCGACGCGCGAGGCCGTGGCGACACTGATGCGCGAGAGCTGGGGCAAGCCGAACCCGATGTTTCGCCAGGCCTTCTGCTCCATGTTCATTCCCGGCGCCACGCACGAGCATTTCGCCTGGATGGACGATTTGATGCTGCGCACCGTCTCGCCCGACGATGCCTGGCGTCTTCAGAACGCCTTTTCGGTGATCGATGTCAGCGACTTGCTGGAAAAGGTGCGTGTGCCAACTTTGGTGCTGCACGCGCGCGACGACAACGTGGCGCCGGTGGAGTCGGGCCGCACCATGGCGGCCGGCATTCCCGGCGCGCGCTTCATCGAGCTCGATAGCCAGAACCACATCCTCCTCGAAGGCGAGCCCGCCTTCGAGGAGTTCATCGACCACGTCCGCGCCTTCATCGCCGAGACGACGGGCGGATAACCAGGTACTTGCGAAGCGCTCAGCCGCTGATGAGCGGCACGGTGAACACCGTCGCGGTGCCGGTGAGGCAAAGCTCGCCCGCTTCGTTGCGCACCGATGTCTCCAGTTTCGTGATCGGCTTGTCGGCGCGCACCTCCTTGACCTCGACGCGGCCGGTGATCAGTTCGCCAACGCCGACGGCCTTGACGAATTTCCACGACACTTCGAGGAACACCGAGCCGGGGCCGGGGAGGTCTTCCGCCACCACCGCGTTCAGGATGCCGGAAGTGACGCCGCCCTGCACGATGAGCTTGCCGAACACAGAAGCCTCGGCCAGCGCCTTGTCGTAATGCAGCGGATTACGGTCGCCGGTCATCTCGGCAAAGGCATCGATATCCTGCGGCTGCGTGCGCCGCGAGCGTTCAGCAAAGGCGCCCACCTTTGGCCGGCCCTTGATGACACCGACCCACCCGTCCTTCATCACAGGCACAGTCATGGTCTTGCTCCGGTTCGATTGCGGGAAAGCTCGGCCGGCGGCTCGTCCTCGTTGGCCGGCGCTCGATAGGTCGAGGGCTTCGATGCGGCAGCGCGGCGGGCCGGAATGGGCTGCCCGGCCAGCGCCTGCACCTCGGCCTTCAGGACGGCGCTGAATCGGCGATGCCGCTCGCCGAGATCGTCAAGCGTCCAATCGAAGCCGGCGATGGCGTCCGTGGTGTCGAGGATCTGGTTGGCGATCATGTCGCGCTGCTGCTGCCAGACCGCGAATGCTGCCTCGGACCCACTGAGGATTGCCCGCGCGAGGCTCTCGGCGTCGCGCAGCGCGTCGGAAATGCCGTGCGAGGTGATCGGATCGCGGAAGAAGCCGGCGTCGCCCACCAGCGCCCAGCCCGGGCCGTGCGGCTGGCGGATATAGCCCGGCACGCCGCGGAACGCCTGCAGGCGCGCATCCTTGGGTGCCCGGGCCGCCTGTGCTGCCAGTGTCGGGGAAAGCGTCTCGAGCACATCCATCCGGGCGCGGGCGTGGCCGAGGCGGAAGCGCTGGTCGAACAGGCCTGTCGGCACCGAAGCGACGATGCAGGCGAGGCTGTCATTGGTCGGGATTAACGAGCCGGCGATCCCGTCGCGGAAGTACCAGTGATAGCCGGCGCCCGGCTCGACTGGCGCATAGCCATAGACATGGGCAGCCGACACCGCGCCGCGCCGCAAGGGCTGGGCGTCGACGCATTTTGCCACCAGCGAGCCGATGCCATCGGCGCCGACGACGATATCGGCGCTGACCCGCACGGCAGTACGGCCGGCGGCGCGGATCTCGATGCCGCGCACGCGGCCACGCGTGTCGGCAAAAAGACCGCCGACCGCGACCTCGTGCAGGACCTCCGCGCCGGCCCTGCGCGCCGCATCGACCAGGATGCGGTCGAGCACGGTGCGCCGCGGCGCGATGAGGCCGGGGAGGTCCGAGCTAGCGGCAAGGGGGATGGTGATCTCCTCGTCGCCATAATGGAAGGTCGTCGTCTCGATGAGCGGCGTGCCGGCTTTGAGCAGCGGCTCGAGCAGACCCCAGCGCCAAAGCTGCAACACGGCCGGTCGCATCAGCGCATGCGTCGACAGCGTGTCGGATCCATAAGGCTTGCGGTCGATCGCAAGCACCTTGAGGCCGGCGCGCGCAAGCAGCATCGCCGTCGCCGCGCCCGCGCAGCGCGCGCCAACGACGATAGCGTCGTAATGGCCATGCTTCGGAGCGGCCATCAGGGAGATGAGGTTGTTTGCCATGTTCAATGTCCTCAGGCCGCCTTGCGGCCGTTGCAATCGAGATAACGGGAGATTTCAGCGGCGATCGCCTCGGCATCCGCGCCGACGCCGCCGATGAAGTTGGAATCGCGTTTGCGCAGAAAGCGGAAGCCGAGCGCGTAGAGACCCGGCACGCTGGTGGCGCCGCCCTGATGCGCCAGCTCGCCATCGGCGCCGAGCGCCAGCGGCTCCAGCCAGCCGAACGAGCGCGCATAGCCGGTTGCCCAGACGATGCTGCGGATCGATCCGTCCGTCAGCGAAAGCCGCACCGCGCACGTCGCCGGCGTCGCCACCGGCTCGGGCCGGTACGGTGTCGCCATACCCGCGAAGCGGTCGATCTGGTCGAGTAGGCGCGCCTGCTTCGCTTCGGCTGCCGCGATGTGCTGGCCAAGATCGCCGGCGAAGCCGATCTCGCGGTCGCCGACGCCATGCACCCGCCCGGTGAGTTCCACGCCGAGCGCCTGCAGCGTGGCGAGGTCGACATCTGCCCTGTCCGGCCGGCCGGCGAGCTGCAGCGATGGCTGGCGCCGGGCGCCTTCCGGATCGGCGAGGTCTTCCAGGCGCTGTGCCATCAAGCCCATTTCGCAAAGCCAGAAGAAGATATCCTGGCCGCGCCATGTTCTGGGCAGGCGCGTATGCTTGCCGACCGAAAGCACCACGCGCCGCCCGGCGCGGACGAGCTCGTCGGCGATCTGCACGCCGGAGGACGAGGCGCCGACAACCAGCACACCGCCGCCCGGCAGCTCGCCGGGCGAGCGATATTGCGAAGCGTGGACGCTGAGCGGCCCGCAAAGCATCTCAGCCGAAAAAGGGATGACCGGCCGGTCGCAATGTCCCGTCGCGACGACGACCGCTCGCGCCAACAGCTCGCCGGCGCTGGTGCGCAAGGCAAAGCCTTCGACGGTCCGCCTGGCAGCGATGACCTCGACATTGGTCTCGACGGGTGCATTCCATTGCCAGGCGTAGCGTTCCAGGCTTTCCACGAAAGCCTCCTTGGTCATGAAGCCGTCCGGATCTCCGCCCCCGTAGGGCGAGCCGGGCAGGGCGTTCAGCCAGTTCGGCGTGAGCAGCCTGAGCGAGCGCCAGCTCTGCGAACGCCAGCGCTCGCCGATGCGGCCGCGCTCCAGCACGGCATGGTCGATCCCGGCCTGGCCGAGGCAATGGCTGAGCGCGAGCCCGGCCTGGCCCGCGCCGATGATGACGACGTCCGAGCGTCTCATGGTTCATTTCCGTCTCGGGCGGCGGCGGCCCGGATCGGCTCCGGACCGCCGGCCGGCTTACTGGATGGTCTTGATGCCGACGGTGACCGGCACGCCCTTGGTCAGCACGTCGAACACGGCCGAACGGGCGCGCGACTGCTCGACCAGCTGCTGGAGCTTTTCGGCCGGCGCGTCGCCTTCGATCTCGAACGACACCTGGATGTTCTGGAAACCATTGCGGACCTCGTCGGAGATGCCGAGAATACCGCGCAGGTCGATGTCGCCGTCGACCGAGCATTTCACCTTGGTGAGCTTGATGCCGCGCGCGGCGGCGATGTTGGCGACGCCCGCCATCAGGCAGCCCGCCAGCCCGTGCAGCAGCCACTCGACCGGGGTCGGCGCATTGTCGGCGCCGCACAAGATCGCCGGGTGATCGGCATCGGCATAATGCGGCTTCTCGTGCTTCTGCTCCTGTCCTGCGCCGAAGAAGCCGTTCATGACGGTCTTGCTGTGCGTGCCCTCGATCCACTCGTTGTGAGCACGGAACTGGAACTTGGCCAGCTCCGGCTGCCCGGCGACGAAATTGATCGTCGCCAAAAGGTTCGGCGTGTCGACGCCATTGAGCGGAAGCCGTGCAGGTTTGGTGTTGGGTTGCATCTTCATCTCCAAAGGTTCGTTTGCGGCTTGGTTGCCGTGACGGCCTCTGTTTGCCGATGGAGCGTTTGAACGAGAGTGGATGAGACCGTGGAATTTTTCATACGCCTACCGTGGAAATTGCGTCGGGCGTATCGTTTGAAACGAAGTGTCTTGACCCGAATGCGCCGGAACGCAACAGCCCCGGGCGTGGGGAAGCCCGGGGCCTGTCGACGGCGTGGCGACGATCGCCATGCGCGGTCAGTGGGCGTTGCGGATGTCCATCCCGCCGGCGTCGGAGGCGTAGCGCATCGAGGTGTAATGATCGATTTCAGAACGGGCGATACCCATGTCCTTGAGCAGATAGTCGGGCATGGCCTGCATGGCGGCGCGGTCGCTGCGCATCCTCATTGCACGGTAGACAAGGCGCAGCGCACGGCCGGCAAAATTGATCGGGCCGAGACCCGATCGGCTGGTTTCATGGGCGGTGTGTTCCAAAGTCGTCATCGTCGTCTCCATCTTTTGCGGCGCGACCGTTCGCGTCGTCGATGGGCGGACTTGTGGCTTACGACCGGGGGAACGAGCGTTGGAGCGGGCGTCGAAATTGCCGTGGAAATAGAGATTTTGTAGGCTTGCAGAAACATCGAGTTAGCGCGGCTGGGGACGCGCGGGTCGTATAGAAGAGAGCGCGAGGAATGAGGCGGCATCGCCTGCTTGAGCCGTTTGTTGCCGCGTTGGAGCAACTTGATGGCCGATCTTATGACGATCTCAGAGTACTGTTCGCGGCCGTGGCCAACCGCCGCCCCGAGTTGCTCGAACGGTCTCTATTCGCCGAGCGCAGTCGCCGCACGTCCGAGATCGAGAAGATTTTGCGAAAATCCATGGCCGAACTCGGACGAATGGAACAAGCCGGCGCGCTTCCCGAGGGGATGTCGGTGCCTTATTTGTATCACTTGAGGCTGAACCACGCGACCGGTCGCCTGCATGTTGATCATGGCGACCGATCTATTGTGTTGTTCCCTGAAAATTCAAACTGAGGCACTTTGCGGGGCAGCAGCAGTCGCGGCCCTCAGGAAATCCGCAGCCCGGCCTCGTCCAGCAAAACGCAGTCGTCGGCGTCGAAGCCGAGTTCGATCGCTTCTCCTTCGCGCAGCACGCGACCATCGATCGGGGCGTTGGCGCGGATATTCGCCTTGCCGCCGATGTCGACCTCGTAAATGGCGCTGCCGCCGAGATAGGAGGCCGACACGATCCGGCCGGGCAACCGGTTGGCGCTCGCCTTGGCGCCCACCGCGAGTTTCTGCGGCCGCACCACGACGGTAACGGCGCTTCCCTGCGGCAGCGGCCTGGGTGACAGGACATTGATCGTCTGGCCGCTGGTCAGCGTGACAATGGTCGGCCCGTCGGATCGGCTCGCCGTGCCTGACAGCATGTTGGCCTTGCCGAGGAAGTCGGCGACGAAGGCGGTGGCCGGCCGCTCATAGACCTCTTCCGGCGTGCCGACCTGCTCGGCTGAGCCGGCATTCATCACCACGATGCGGTCCGACATCGACAGCGCTTCTTCCTGGTCGTGCGTGACGAAGATGGCGGTGATGCCGGTTTCCTTCTGGATCTTCTTGATCTCGACGCGCATCTCCTCGCGCATGTTGGCGTCGAGCGCTGAGAGCGGCTCATCGAGCAGAAGCACCTGCGGCTCGAAGACGATGGCGCGCGCCAGCGCAATGCGCTGCTGCTGGCCGCCCGACAATTGCGAGGGCAGTTTCTTCTCGCTGCCCGGCAGCCGCACCATGTCGAGCGCCTGGCCGACCTTGCGCTTGATCTCGGGCTTGGCGACGTTGCGGTATTTCAGCCCGAAGGCGACATTGTCGAACACGCTCTTGTGCGGAAACAGCGCATAGCTCTGGAACACCAGTCCGATGTTGCGCTTGTAGATCGGCACGTCGTCGACCCGCCGGCCGCCGATCATGATCTGGCCGGCAGAAATATCGACCAGCCCCGCGATGGAGCGCAGGATCGTCGTCTTGCCGCAGCCCGAAGGGCCGAGCAGCGTGACGAAGCTGCCCTTGCCGATCGACAGTGAGAAATCGCGTACCGCGACGAACTTGCCGTAGGCGATGTCGATGTTGCGGAACTCGACCGCCGGGCTGCTCGCCCCGGCGCCCGCGCTCGCGCCTTCCGCCCCGGCCGAGGCCGGCCGGGGATTGAGTGTCGTGCCCTGGCTGTCAGGCACCTTTCGAGATCCTGTTCCACTGCTTGGTCCAGGCGTCCTCGTTGGTCGCCCAATAGACCGGATCGGCGAAGGTCAACGCCTTCATCGTGCCGGTCGGATCGAAAGCCGGCAGCTTCGCGATCTTGTCGGTGAGCTTGACCTTGTTCGGGTCGAGCGACGGCGGATAGCTCTGGCCTTCGGCCACCGCGATCGAGGTCGCCGGATCGAGCATGAAGTTGATCAGCTCCTCGCACTCGGCCATCGGCGAGCCTTTCAGGATCAGCATGTCCTCCATCCAGGCATAGGAGCCGGCTGGATCGAGATAGCCGATCGGGTGGCCCTGGTCCTGCAGCGCCGCGACGCGGCCCGACCAGGCGTCGGTCACCACGATCTCTCCCTTGGAGAGCAGGTCCATCAACTCCGCGCCGGAGCTCCAGAACTTCTTGGCGAGATCGCGCGTCTCGCGCACCTTGGCCCAGATCGCGTCCATGTCCTTGAGATTGTTGGGATCTTGTCCGGTGGCGAGAGCCGCGTACCAGACGCGGGTGGTCATGTCGGAATAGCCGCCGACCTTGCCGGCATATTTCTTGTCGAGCAGAAGTCCGGCGCCCTTTTCCTTGGCTTCCTCCGGCGAGATCACCTTGGTGTTGTAGGCGATGCCGGTGGTGCCGTAGTCGTAAGGCACGGCCGACAGCTTCGGCGTCAGCTTGCGGAACGGCTCGATCATCGGCTGCAGCACATTCGCCATGTTGGGAATGTTGGCCTCGTTGATCTCCGAGTTCATCCCGGCATTGATATATTTGATGTAGTAGTTGACGCCGGACGAATGGACGATCTGGAAGTCGCCGGGCTTGGCCGTCTTGATCTTGGTGATGATCTCGTTCTCGTCGCCGAACGTGCCCTGCACCACCTTGATCTTGGTCTTGGCCGTGTAGGGCTGGAAGGCATATTTGTCGATCGCGTCCTGCACCGTTCCGCCCCAGCCGTCGAAGCGCACCTGCTCGACCGCGGCAAGCGCCCGGCTCATCCATGGCATGGAGAGGCCGGCCGAGGCCGCGGCAGCCGCCGTCAGGCTCAGGAACGTCCGTCGGCTGAGATCGCCGTTGACATAGCGGTCGTGCAGCCGCTCCAGCCGCTTGGTGGTGGTCAGTTTCATCGTGCTTCCTCCTTGGGTTCGCCGCGTCTTCTCAGTTTTGTCAGGCCTTGCATTAGCACCCCGCCGATCAGCGGGATGCCGACGGTCACCACAATCATCACAGTGCCGAGCGCGTTGATCTCCGGGCTGATCGAAATTTTCAGCATCGAAAGGATTTGGGTGGGCATGGTCTCGACACCTGCCGGCCGCCAGAACAGGCTGGCCGACGTGTTGTCGAACGAAATGGTGAAGGCGAGCAGCGCGCCACCGACGACCGCCGGGATGAGCAGCGGCAGCGTGATCTCGCGGAAGGACGAGAAGCGCGAGGCGCCGAGCGAGAGCGCCGCCTCCTCATAGACGCGCCTTATGCCGATCATGCGCGCCTGCGCGATCAGCACCACATAGGGCACCGCAAGCAGGATATGGCCGAGCACCAGGAGCAGCATTGTGCGCGGCTGGTCGATCGCCTTCATCAGCACCAGAAGACCGACGCCGAGAATGGTTTCCGGCACCAGCGCCGGCAGGATCACCAGCGTGCTCAGCGCCTGCTTGCCGCGGAAGTCGAAGCGCGCCAGCGCGAAGGCCGTGACGACGCCTATTGCCGTGGTGACGGCGGCGGTGACCAGCGCGATCCACAGCGAGGTGCGGAAGGCCGCGAGCACCGCGTCATTATTCATCAGCTTGGCGTACCATTGCAGCGAAAAGCCGGTCATCGGGAAGCCGCCGAACATCGAGGCGTTAAACGACAGGATGACGGTCGCCACGATCGGCGCGAACATAAAGATGTAGACGCAGAGCGTGACGAAGCCGGTCAGCCGCCAGGCCCATTTGCCCTCGTTGTTCGGCCGCGCAGCCTTCATCCGCCCAACCCCTTCACGATCTGCGACATGCCCATGTAGCGGGTGTAGATGGCGGCGAAGAAGCCGAGCACGAGGAACAGCACGATCGACAACGTTGCGCCCATCGGCCAGTTCAATTCGCTCATGATGGTGTCGTAGATCAGGTTGCCGAACAGCGCGTCGCGGCCCGAGCCGAGCAACTGCGGCGTCACATAGCTGCCGGCCGCCAGCACGAAGCAGAGCAGCAGGCCCGCCGCGAGACCCGGCAAGGAAAGGGGCAACGTTACCTCGCGGAACGCCTGCGCACTGGTGCAGCCCATCGAGCGGGCCGCCGAGATCAGCGTTCGGTCGATGCCCTCGAGGCTGACATAGACGTTGAGGATCATGTAGGGCAGGAGGAAATGCAGCAGCCCCAGGATCACCGCGCCTTCGTTGTAGAGCATCGGCAGCGGCGCGTTGATGATGCCCATTTTGAGCAGCGCGACGTTGATGACGCCCTGTTCGCCAAGGATGTTGATCCAGGAAAAGGTGCGGATGGTGAAGCTGATCCAGAACGGCACGATGAGCAGGAGCAAGAGCAGCCATTTGTGCCTGAAGCTCGTCGCCCAGATGAAATAGGCCGGGAAGTAGCCGAGCACGCCGCACAGCAGCGCGGTGATCGCGCCGACCCTCAACGTCTTCAGCAGGAAGCCGGAATAATAACTGTCGGTGAAGAATTCCTGCCAGTTGGCGGTGGTCAGCGCGCTGGTTTCGACGCCGGCAGTGACGAAGGTGAAGAACGTATAGGCCGCCATCACCGCGATCGGCAGCACCAGGAAGAAGATCAGCAGCAGAAGCACCGGTGCAACGAGCATCCAGGCCAGGCGTGGATCGTACAAGGTCCATCGATTTTTCATGCGCACCCGAAGGTCCGCGCTTTCTTCGAAGCGCTTTTGTTCCCGCAGTGAAGATTGTTTCATTGCCGCCGCGATGTCTACAGGCGGTGATTGAGCCAGAGAGATGGAACCGAGGAGGGTAACCCCTTTTGGTATGTCGCCGGGCTACATTGTGGCGTTGTCTGAGCGGTTCTCCAAAAGCTTCGAAGAGCTTGATGCATCCGCATTGGTTGGAGCCTGCCGCTTCGCCAAAAAAGGCAGAATAGCGGCATAGACGTGTCATTTCCTGGAACGAACGGTCACGTTTTCATTCAGGCTGATAACTATTCTGTGTTGCACCGCACCATTTTGTGCCGCAGTCCTTTAGCGTAGGCGAATATACGGTTTAGGAGTCGGCACGCTTGCGTTTTCCGTTGACCGGCACGGATGTTGCGGCCGCCGGCCCGGGCCATGTCGTCAGCACCAGCGGCTGCGAATGATGCCCGGCGGTCGCGACCTCCAGCTTGACGCGCTCCGGGCTGCTGCCGTCACGCTTGTGCTTTATTCGCATTTCTTCGCGCCCGGCGGCACGTCCTTCCTTGGCCATCTCGGAGTGCGGCTGTTCTTCGTGCTTTCCGGCTTCCTGATCACCAGGCTTTTGCTAGAGGCGCGCGACGCCGATCAATTCGCGGCTGGATCGGCGCTGCGCTCCTTCTATGCCAGGCGCGCGATCCGAATATTCCCGCCCTATTTCGCGGTACTGGCCTTCGTCTGGTTTACCGATCTTGAGCAGGCTGGATCGTCGCTCGTCTGGCACGCGCTCTATCTGTCGAACTTCTGGTACGCGCATCGCAACGACTGGACGCCCTGGCTGCTTTGCCATTTCTGGAGCCTCAGCATCGAGGAGCAGTTCTACATCGCCTGGCCGCTGATCGTGCTCCTGGCGCCGCGCAGGCGCATCGAGGCGATCACCATTGGCCTCATCTGCTTCTCGCTCGCCTACCGCTTCTACTGGCCGATCGCCGCCAACCCGGCGCTGGCCCGAGACCTGTTGCCGCCGGCCTCGATGGATGCGCTTGCCTGCGGCGCGCTCCTTGCCGTACGTCGCGCCAGGGGCGCCGGCGTGCCGCGTTGGATGCGGTTCGGCTGGCCGGCCTTCGTGGCGCTCTTCCTACTCGTCGTCTTGTCCGATCCGGGGCCGGCGAACTCGACATGGGAATGGCCGCGCTGGCTCCTGGTGCAGGTGCTGCCGCTGGTGCCGTTGGTGGCGATCGTCTCGATGTGCTCGAACGGCCTTCCCGGCACGCTCGGCTGGCTGGCCGAACTGCCTCCGCTGCTTTTCCTCGGCCGCATCAGCTACGGCGTCTATCTCTATCACGCGATCCTCCTCGCTTACACCGTAAAGGCGCAGCCGTGGATCCCGCTCAACGTCTCGGAGGAGGGGCCGGGCCGCTTCCTGGTCGCGGGCGCCGCCACGCTGATTGTCGCCTCGCTGTCCTGGGCGCTGTTCGAAAAGCCGCTCAACAGCTTCAAGCACTATTTTCCCTATATCGCGCGGCCACGCGCTCGTGCGCCGAGCGAGACCCGGCGGTTCGGCGCCACATATCCCGGCGCGGAAGCGGCGCTCGATCTGCAGCCGACGGACCGGAGCTGACAATGATACGCCCGCTCATCTCCGTCGTGCTGCCGATCTACAATGCCGAGCTCTATGTCGGCGCTGCAATCCAATCGATCCTGCGGCAGGACTACGACCGGCTCGAAATCATCGCCATCAATGACGGATCGACCGACAGGTCGCTGGAAATCCTGGAGCGCTTCCGCAAGGCGGACGGCCGCGTAGCCATAATCTCGCGCGAGAATCGCGGCCTCGTCGCCAGCCTCAACGAGGGGCTGTCAATCGCCCGGGGCGAGTTGGTGGCGCGGATGGATGCCGACGACTTTGCCTATCCTTGGCGCCTGTCGCGCCAGGCGGCCCTGTTTGCCGCGCGGCCCGAACTCGGCTTCTGCGGCTCGCTTGTCGACACGCTGCTGCACGGCCGCGTCGCACGGGGCAGGGTGGATCCGGTGTTCCGCCTCGGTCTCCTCCCGGTGCTGTCGAAGTTCTTCACGATCTTCATGCACCCGACGGTGGTCTACAACCGGCGGGTCATCGGCGAGGCAGACCTGTATTACGATGGCCGCTACCGGCATGCCGAGGATTTCGATCTCTTCCGGCGGCTGGCCGACCGCTATCCGGCGGCGCTGATGCCGGAAAGCCTGCTCGTCTACCGCCTGCATCCCGGCAGCGTGACCAGCTTGCATACAAGCGAGATGCGGCGCACGCACCTCCGGATTGTCGGCGAAAATCTCGAGCGCGAGGGGCTGGCGGACGAAACGCAGGATCTGCGCGCCATTGGCGATAGTGTTTCGTTCGATACGGTGCGCCGCGCGGCCGTGTTCATCCGCAGCCTGGAGGAGCGGATCGCCGAGTTGCCGGCTGCATCGCGGCCGAGCTTCGACGCCGGCGCGCTGAACCTGTTCTATTTCCTCTACCAGCTCGTCAACGACCAGCAGCGGCCGGCGTTGGCGCATGAGTTGCTGACGCTGACGGCGAAGTGGGACGTCATCCGCCGCCGCGAGAAATACGCGCTGCGCGCCGGCGCCTGGGCGCCCTGGCTGAGCCAGGCTTCGATATGGGCTGGCAAACGCGCGGACAGGATCGCCTATCGCTTCAAATCCGCGCCGGCGGCGTCCGTGCTTGCGCCTTATCGGATGGGGGCGGCATGAACGCCGATCGCCATCCGCTGCTGCAGCATCTACACTCGCCTCCCGGCCCGAACCAGCGGCCTGAGGTCTCCTTCATCGTCTGCACGCGTGATCGCGCGGCGGTGCTGAAGTCCTGCATCGATTCGATCCGCGCCGCCTGCCGGACGCATCCTGCCTTCGCCGCCGAGCTGGTGGTGGTCGACAATGGCTCGCGCGACGGTACGGCCGACTATCTCTCGCGGATCGCCACGGCGTCCGATATAGTGCTGACGGCTATCTGTGAGCCACGGCCCGGACTGGCGGCGGCGCGCAATGCCGGGATGGCGCGGGCGCGCGGGCGCGTGCTGGTCTTCGTCGACGACGATTGCCGGCTCGACCGCGACTATCTCGTCGATCTCGAGCGGCATTATGCGAGTGGCGAGAAATGGCTGATCCGCGGCGGCCGCGTCGAGATCGGCGACGCCGGGGACCTGCCCTTCACCATCAATCGCTGCGAAAAGCGCAAGCGGCTGACGCGCGCCGTCCATCCGGGCGGCTTCGTGCTCGGCTGCAACATGACCATGCATCGCGATGTTGCCGCCTTGATCGGTCCCTTCGACGAACGCTTCGGCGCCGGCGGAGCGCTGCGCTCGGCCGAGGATACGGATTACCTGGTGCGCGCCATGCTGGCCGGCATGGCGGTGGAGTATGTGCCGGATATGACGATCTTCCACCATCATGGAAGGCGCGACCGCGGGGCGATCGAACGGCTGCACCGCGACTATCATTTCGGCAACGGTGCGCTCTGCCTGAAACATATGCGCCGCGCCCCGTGGCTGCTTCGTCACTTTTACTGGGCAACGCGGGCGGCCACGCGCGAGCTCTTCGGCGGTCCGCGTTTCGACCAGGAGCTCAGCCTGTCGCACTGGCCGATCGTGCTGATGAACCTGGCGGGCGCGGCGAAGTTCATGGCCCTGGTGCTGGCCGGGCGGCCTGACCGGCAGGAGCGGCCCGCTCAGGAAACCACCGAGGCCAGGGCCGAGGCCGGCGCGCGATGATCGAACCCAAAGCCCCTATCTTGTCGATATTGCAGCGCGCGCTCGGACGGCGTCAGCTCGGCCTGATGCCCCTCGTCGTCGTGCTCGGACTTGCAAGTGCCGCGCTCGAAGGGCTCGGCATCGGCCTGATCATCCCGCTGCTTGGCATCATCATGGGCCGTGGCGAGACGACCGGCATGGCCGGCCTCTCCGCTCTCCTGCAGAAGGTCGGCGCCGGGCTAGGCGAGCGTGAGCGGCTGATTGCGATTTCGGCCGCTATCCTCGGCTCGATCCTGCTCAAGAACCTCCTCGCCTTCGCCAATTCGGTGCTGACCGCTCATATCTACGGCAAGGCGAGCCAAGCGATACGCGGCGCCTTGGCCGAGCGGCTGCTCAATGTCGGCTATTCCTTCTTTCTCAGGCAAAGCCCGGGCCGCTTGCTCAACATCATCTCCAGCGAATCCTGGCGGGCGTCGGATGCCATCCAGGGTATGCTCAGCGCGATCGTCAGCGCCTCGGCGGCGCTCATCCTGCTCGCCTTTTTGTTGCTGCTCTCGTGGCCGATGACGCTCCTGGTAATGCTGGGGCTGGCGCTGGTGCAAGCGGCGCATATGGCGCTGTCGGCGCATCTCAGGGCACCCAGCCGCAATGTTTCGGCGCGCAACAGCGCCTTGGCCTCGCAAATGCTGCATCTCGTCCATGCTGGCCGGCTGATCCGCATCTTCGGCCAGGAGGCGCGTGAGAAGGCGGCGTTCGAAAAGGCATCCGACGGCGTGCGGCGCGCGGCCTTCCTGCTCTCAAACCGCCAGGGCGCGCTGGGGCCGCTGACCGAAGTTCTGCACGCCATGCTGTTCCTGGCGGTGGTGATCGGCGCCTGGCTTGCGGGCTTGAGTTTCCCGCTGGTCGCCGCCTTCCTCATCCTGCTCTACCGCCTGCAGCCGCATGTCAGAACCTTGCAGATGACCTGGAGCCAGTTGCAGGGTCTTTCCGGCTCGCTGGAAGAGGTGACCTGGCTGCTCGATCCCGATGGCAAGCCCGCGCCGCCCGAGGGCAGCCGGCAGTTCGCCACCTTGACGAAAAAAATCGCCTTCGAGGGCGTGAGCTTCAGCTATGCCAATGAGGAGCAGCGCGCGGCGGTGCTGCGCGCGGCAAGCTTTGACATCGTGAGCGGGCACTCGACGGCGTTGATCGGCCGCTCCGGCGCCGGCAAAACGACGATCGTCAACCTGCTCTGTCGCTTCGTCGAGCCGGATGCAGGCAAGATCCTCGTCGACGGCGCGCCGCTCGGCGAGATCGACCCGGCCGACTGGCGCCGCCACATCGCTCTGGCCAGCCAGGAGCTGGAGCTGGTCGACGGTACGATCCTCGACAATATCACCTATGGCAAGGACACGGCGACGTTCGAGGAGGCCCGCCGCGCCGCCGAGCTTGCCGAGGCGCACGGCTTCATCGAAACGCTACCGCAAGGCTACCAGACGGTGGTCGGCTATCGCGGGGTGAACCTTTCGGCGGGGCAAAGGCAGCGCATCGCGCTCGCCCGCGCTCTTGTACGCGACCCCGACATATTGATCCTCGACGAGGCCACCAACGCGGTGGATGGGCTTTCGGAAGCGGCGATCGTCGAGACGCTGAAGTCGCGCGCCGGCCGCCGCACCACGATCGTCATCAGCCACCACCGCAGCACCATCTCGTTCTGCGACGACCTGGTGATCCTGGAGCATGGTAGAGTGAAGAAACAGGCGCCGTTCACTGAGATGGCGAAGCTTAGTATGGATGAGTTGTATCGGCCGGAATGAGGAGCCCGAGCAGGGGCTCGCCCGCATCTTCTTCGTCATCACTTCCTCCTCCTATGTGCCGAAGCGAGGACGGTTCTGGCGCCAAGCGGCGTTCCGAGGCGGCCGGAAGGGCTGCCCTACCTTTCCCTGAACGCCCGTGCGAACGAGTCCATCATCGGGCGTACCAGATATTCGAAGAAGGTCCGGTTGCCGGTGCTGATGAAGGTGTCGACCGGGGTGCCGGGATAGAGCTGGTCCGCCTTCACGCCGGGGGGCAGGGCATCAGCGATTTTCAGCCTGGCACGGAAATAGGGTTCGTGGGTGGCCTCGTCGATCAACCGGTCGGCAGAGATCTCGCTCACCGTCGCCGGGACTTCCGGCGTCAGGCGCGCGTTGAGCGCCGACAGCCGGAGCTTTGCCTGCTGGCCGACATGCACCTGGTCGATGTCCTTCGGCCGCAGCCTGGCGTCGACCACCAGGCCCGAGGTCGTGGGCAGGATCTCCATGATCTTTTCGCCGGGTGCGACCACGCTGCCTTGCGAATTGTAGGTCGAGGAGACGACGATGCCCGCCGCCGGCGCAGTGATCGTCGTGCGCTTCAGCACCGCTTGCGCGGCGCGCATCCGCTCCTCGATGTCGGCGAGGTTGATGCGCACATCGTCGAGCTTCGTCAGCGCTTCTTCGACGCGCTGCGTCGTGGCGCGCTCGGTCTGCGCCACCGCTTCCACGATCTGCGTGCTGGCCGAGGCGAGGTCCGCCTCGAGCGCGCCGGCTTGGCCGACGAGGTCGGCCTCCGAGCGCAAAAGCTGCGAATATTCCCTGCGGTCGGTAAGGCCCCGGTTCAGAAGGTCGGTCTTGATGCCGAGCTCCTTCTTCACCACCTCGGCCTGCTGCTCGATTGCGGCCTTCTGCGCGTTCAGCCCTTTGACCGACTCGCGATGCATGGCGACGCGCTGCGCCAGGATCGACTGCTCCGACCGGAATCGCGCAAGCTTGGCGTCGAATTCCTTCTGCTGCTCGCGGATGAGGTTTTCGAAATCCTGCTGGAACGGCGCCGGCGCGGGGTCGGCGATCGGCGCCAGCGTGGCTAGGCCGTCGCGCTCGGCCTCCAGCCGCGCCGCGCTTGCCTTGAGCGCGATCCATTGTCTTGTCAGCCGGTTGAGATCGGCTTCCGCGGCGGTCCGGTCGAGCAGGATGAGGTCCTGGCCCCCCCGCACGCGGTCGCCTTCATGCACCAGCAACTGCCTGATGATACCGCCCTCGCGATGCTGGATGAGGATGTTGCCGCTGGTCGCCGCGATCGTGCCTTGCGTGATCACCGCGCCTGCCAGCGGCGCACTCGCCGCCCAATAACCGAAGCCGCCGACCATCAGCGCGGTCGCCGCATAGCCGGCGAAGGCCGTGCGCCGGAAGTCGGTGCGCGGGCGGCTTTCGAGGATGAGGCTCTGCGTCATCGTCCAGGACCCGTGGCGATGCCGTGCGAGGCGCGGATGGTCGGCGCGAACGATCCTGTGACCACCGTGTTCCGCTGCTTGCCCGGCTGGCGCAGCACCTCGGCGCTCGGTCCGAACGCCTCGATCGCGCCGCCGCGCAAGACCATCACACGGTCGCAAGCCGTGGCGATCGAAGGGCGATGCGTGATCACGATCGTGGTGACGCCCGCAGCGCGGGCCGCCGCGAGCACCGTTTCCAGTGCCGTCTCTCCGGCGCCGTCGAGATGCGTGCTCGGCTCATCCAGCACCAGGATGCGCGGATTGCCGTAGAAAGCGCGCGCCAGTCCGATCCGCTGCCGTTCGCCGCCCGACAGCGTCCCGGCGATCATCGTCTGATAGCCGTCACGCAGCGAAAGGATCAGCTCATGCGCCTCAGCGCGCTTTGCCGCCTCCACGATCGCGGCGTCATCGGCCTGCGCGTCGAAGCGGGCGATGTTGTGGGCGATCGAGCCGGGGAAAAGCTCGACCTCCTGCGCCAGATAGCCGATATGCCGGCCGAGCTGGTTTTCGTCCCACGTCCTGAGCTCCGCGCCGTCGATCCTGATCGTACCGCCGCTCGGCTGGGCGGCCCCGACGAGCAGCCGCGCCAGCGTCGACTTTCCGGCACCGCTCGGGCCGACGATCGCCACCGCTTCGCCGGCCTGAATCGCGAAACTCAATCGCTTGAGAATCGGTTCGACGCCAAAGGCGGCATTTGGCGCAATGAAGAAAAGATCCTGCGCCGAAATCGCACCGGTCGGGTCGGGCAAGACGAGCTTGCGCGTCTCTGCCGGTTGCGCCGCGAGCGCGGTCCCCAGCCGCGTCCAGGCACGCCTCGCCTCACCGAGCTGCCGCCAGGAGCCGATCAATTGGTCGAGCGGCTGCAGCGCGCGCGACGACACGAGCGAGGAGGCGAAGATCATGCCGGCCGTCATCTCGCCCTTGAGCACCAGCCAGGCGCCGGTGCCGAGGATCGCCAGCTGGAGCATCATGCGCAGCGCTCTCGAAGCGCCGCTGAAGACGGCGTTGGCGCCGGCCGAACGGTCGTGCAGGACAAGCGCTTCCGCCACATGCCGGCCCCAGGCGCGCGCGGCGTTTTCCACCATGCCCATGGCGCGCAGCGTGTCGGCGTTGCGGGCAAAGACCTGCTCGGCCCGGCTGGCCAAGGCCGAACGCTCCGCCGAGAGCGCATCGTTCCTGCCGATGGCAAGCTGGTTGGCGAAGACCAGCACGACGAGCAGCGCCTCGCCGCCGAGCGTGACCCAGAACAACAGCGGATGGATCAGGTAGAGCAGGGCGAGGAAGACCGGCGCAAAGGGCAGGTCGAACAGCACCGAGACACCGCGCGAGCGGATGAAGGCGCAGACCGAGGCAAGGTCGGTGAGGGGCGACGGCGCATTGCCGGAACCGAGCGAAGCGGCGAACGCTCTTGCGCCAAGCCTGTCATTGACCGTCGCCGCGACGCGCTGCGTGTAGACGGCTCGGACGGCGTCGAGAAAGCCGAGGAAACCGAGCGCCGCGACCGCGATGACCGACAGATAGACGAGCGTCTCGACGCTGGAGGAGGGCAGCACCCGGTCATAGACCTGGAGCAGGTAGAGCGGGATGACCAGGAGCAGAAGGTTGATGAGCAGCGAGAACAGCCCGACATCGGTTACGGCGCGCAGGAACATCGGCCGCACGCCGGCCTGCCTGATCGCACCCGGAGCGCTCTCCTGTGACATTGGCTCGACCGCCTAGGCTGTGTGTTCGCCCGTGACGTTCAAATGGCTCTGCTGCAGCTCATCCAGCGTATAGGCGTGGATATAGTCGATCTTCATCTGGGCCGGCGTGGCGAGATGGTCGGGCGGCGCGCCGGCTTGTCCGCCGATCGCGAGATCGACCAGCATGTACATCGGCTTGTTCATGTCCGACGGAGTCGCCGCTTGCGCGACCTGCACGCCGTCATAGGTCCAGACCAGCTTGTCCGGGGTCCACAGCAGACCATAGGTATGGAAGCCGGCGGTGTCCATGACGTTCACGGTGGATCCGACCGTGGTGTGCTGGCCCGTCTGATTGGTGTGCGCGGTCATCAGCAGCGAATTCGGTTTCTGCCCGTACATCTCCATCACGTCCAGCTCCGGCGGCCAGGAGCCGTCTTCCGGCAGCAGCCAGAAGGCCGGCCAGGCGCCGGCGTGTTCCGGCAAGTCGGCCCTCATTTCGAAATAGCCATAGGTCTGCGAGAAGGAGTCATGCGTGGTCAGGATGCCGGAGGTGTATTCGTAATTGTTGATCAGCGGCTTGATGTCGGCCGGCGCCTGCGCCGCGGTGATGGTGAGGACCCCGTCCTGCACGCTGAACGGATGCACCGAGCTGGTCGGGGCGTAATTGGCGTCGATATACCACTGCAGCTCGCCATTGCGCGTCAGCGTGCTGCCGTTCGGAGCCCCCCACCAGAAGTTGGTATCCCAGGTGCCGCCCTGGCTGTTGTGCAGGTTCAGCGTGTTGAACTCGTCGCTGAAGGACAGCGTCATGCCGGATTTGTCGATCGGCAGCTGGAACTGGTTGGGCTGGAATTTGTCGATCGTGGTGTTCTTGAATTCGAGGATTTCGCCCGATCCGAGGTTCAGCACCACATTAGGCCCCGCCTGGATCATGGCGTTGTGGACGGCGGCGAACGAAGTGAATTCGTAACCATCGAGCCGCACAGCATCGTTCGAGGCGAAATTGACGATCGAGTCGCTGCCGTTGCCCTTCGCGATGATGAAAACATCCGCGCCGCCGCCGCCATCGATCAGCACATCGTTGCCCGCCCCGCCGTCGATCGTCTGGCCGCCCGCCTTGGCGGTGATGATGTTATCTAGCGCATTGCCGAAGGCATAGTTGTGGGCGTTGGTGACGACGAGGTTCTCGACATTGTCCGGCAGCGTGTAGCTCATCCATGTGTTGATCGTGTCGATGCCCTGTCCGGCGTACTCGACCACCTTGTTGCCCGCCGAATAGAGGTAATAGATGTCGTCGCCTTGGCCGCCATACATGGTGACGTTGACGCCGCTGGAAGCCCAGATTGAGTCGTTGCCGCTGCTGCCGTTGAATGTCGGTCCGGACGTTGCCGAAAACCAATGGTTGGAAGCGCCGCTATAATAAAGAGGAACGCCTACCGCGTTGACGACGAAACCCATCGGACACTCCTTTCTTGGTGGCGGCTGATTTTCAGGCCAACCTGCAAGCCGGCCTATGGTTCCAAGGATTCGCGTCACAGTACAGATAAAAAATTACCGCTGATCGATAATGATTAGAAATAGACATAACAAGGGGTTTCTAATACAATTTATGCGGGATAATTACACCTCGAATTACTCAATTTTACTCAATATTGCGAGGCTCATGCTGAAATATGGGCAAGATGCCGCGCGTGACCGCAATCGACCAGCGCGGCTGCGCGCGGTGAGCAAGGGCTGAGTCGCCATATGTTCGACGTTGGATATTCGAGCCGGAATCCGATTTCGGTTTGCTCGACAAAGCGATCGACCGAACGAACAGCGATGGCCAACGACGTCGCACATCGCGTCACATTGCGCCCAGCCAGCCCGCGCCGCCGACGATGCCCAGCCTGATCGAAGCGCTCATGTCCGCAGCCTCCGCTGCAAGGGTGGCAGGGTAGCCGCGGGCCACAAAATTTGACAGCCTCTGTCGGATCGGCTGAGGGCTGCCCGTCCTTGGGGCATCGATCAACGAAGAGAGGATATCGAGACATGCCGAGCACCATTCAACTGCACCGCGTCCTGGCGACCAAGCCGGAGAAGGTTTACCGCGCGTTCGTCGAGGCCGATGCGCTGGCGAAATGGCTGCCGCCAAACGGTTTTACTTGCACGGTCCACGAGTTCGAGGGCAAGGTCGGCGGCGCCTACAAGATGTCCTTCCGCAACTTCACCACCGGCGACAGCCATTCCTTCGGCGGCGAATTTGTCGAGCTGGTTCCGAGCGAGCGCCTGCGCTACACGGACCGCTTCGACGATCCCAACCTGCCGGGCCAGATAGAGGTGACCGTGATCCTTAAGAAGGTTTCGGTAGGCACCGAGGTCAACATCACCCAGGCCGGCATCCCGGACGCCATCCCCGCCGAGGCCTGCTATCTCGGCTGGCAGGAATCGCTGCGCAACCTGGCCAAGCTCGTCGAGCCCGAGATCAACCAGTAAGGTCGGAGCAATTCCAGGAAAAGTGCGTAGGTTCCGGCGCCTTCGCCGTAACCTTCTGGAATTGCGTCAAGATGAGAGCGGGCGGCGGTCGGTCTTCCGGCCGCCGCCTTACCCAAGGTAAGTAAAATTTCACCAAGTGCTGTTAAAGCCGCTTCCATGGATCGCAACAAGAACAATGACCTGTTTGTCCTGATGGCGGCGCTCGCCGCCATCGCGATCTACAACATTGCCTGCGGCATCAAGACAGGCGAAGTCCGCGGCAAGTTGCATTGGGTCGCTCTGGCGGACGATCCGACACGCTTTTGGAACATCGTGGTCGGCAATTCGATCGTCCTGGTCGCCTCGATAGTCTTTCTGTGGGTTCTCAATTCCCGCAGGCCCGGATGATCTAGGGGCGGCGTCCTCTTTGCCTCACACCGCTCCTTTCACACTGCTCTTGTGATGCCGCCATCGACGCGGATGTTCTGTCCGGTGATGTAGCCGGCTCCGTCTGAGGCCAGGAACGAGATCGTCGCGGCGATCTCATCCGAAGTGCCGTAGCGCTTCATCGGCACGCTGTCGCGGCGCTCGTTCGTCGCCGGCAAGCTGTCGATCCAGCCCGGCAGCACATTGTTCATGCGGATGTTGTCGGGGGCATAAGTGTCGGCGAAGATCTTGGTGTAGGCGGCAAGCCCGGCGCGCGCCACGGCCGACGTCGGGAACATCGCGCTCGGCTCGAACGTCCAAGCGGTCGAGATATTGATGATAACGCCACCCTTCTGCTTCTGCATCACCGGCGTCACCAGCCGGGTCGGGCGCACGGCGTTGAGGAAATAGGTGTCGATGCCCTTGTGCCAGTCCTCGTCGCTAATCTCGATGATCTGCGCACGCGGCCCGTGGCCGGCGCTGTTGACCAGCACGTCGATGCGGCCCCAGCGTTCCACCGCGCCATCGGTAAGGCGCTTCAGATCCTCATTCGACTGGTTGGAGCCGGTGACGCCGAAGCCGCCGAGCTCCTTGCCCAGCGCTTCGCCTTTGCCGGAAGAGGACAGCACGCCGACCTTGAATCCGTCCGCCGCCAGGCGTCTGGCCGCCGCTGCGCCCATGCCGCTGCCGCCCGCCGTCACCAAAGCTACTTTGTCTATCGCCATGTCGCTGTCCATCCCGGGTGTTTGGGTTGAAAGTGATCCTGTTAGCATGCGCTGGGCAGGGGATGAACCGGATTGGATTGCGCCAAGGCGATTGATAATTGGCGAGGGCGGCGGAACTGCCAATCTCCCCCACAAGGGGGAAATTGGCAGTTCGAGCACCCTCAAACCTTGAAGCCACTCATCACCATCCTCGACACTCGCGCGCAGCGGCCGGGCTTCACGTCGCCCGCTTTCAGCGGCACGCCCTTGCCAGCAGCCACTGCCGGCTCGTACCAGCCCCGCAGCGCCTGGTCGGCGGCGCAATAGCCCCAGTTCACCAAATCGACCGTCTCTTCGCTGCCCAGGAAATGCAGCGAGGTGCCGATATCGGCAGGTGCGGTGGCGGCGGTTTGCACGAAGGCCGGCTCGGCCGTGTCGGGCTTGCTGGCGATCGACCAGAAGACGCCGCGCGTCGCCGCATAGCCGGGCCGGGTCGCGTCATTGGCCAGGCCACGATCGTCGGCGTCCTTGGCCGCCTGGAAGCGCGCCACCAGATCCCGGCGCCTGAGCGAGCGCACCTGGTTGTCGGTGGTGTCGAGCACGCGTTTCAACTGCGAGAACCAGTTCCGATAGCCGGCGCTCGAAGCCTGCCACGGCGCGCCGGCGTCGCTGACCAGCAGCCAGCGGCAGCGTTTCAGCGCCGGCTCGATGCCGTGATTGTCGTAGACGCCGCCATCGGTGAGCACGGCGCGCGAAGGCGGCACCGGCGGGCCGACAGAGGGGTCGAGCTTGTCGTTCTTCCACGCGAAGGGCGTGAGGTCGAGCCGCAGCGGCGACAGGAAAGGCGGAAAGGCCGAGGAGGCGGCAACCGCGAGAGCCACCGGCAGGTCGGCCTGGTAGGCGACGCCGATGCGATAGTCGGCGATGTAGCGCCGCGACAGCCGGAACAGCGAGCCGGTGCCGAGATTGCTGGAGCAGAACACGAACCAGGGTTTTTCCGGCAGGCTCTTCAGCATCGGCCTTGAGCCGTCGAACAAATGTCTCTCGTAGCAGGCGGCGACTTCGCGCGCCGCGCCGGAAAACGGGTTGAGCAGGCCCTTGAAGATCGACGGCGCGTCGAGGAAGACCTGCGAGAACTCCAGTATCCTGTCCAGATAGATATCGAAATTGGCGGCGACACCGTTGACGAAGGCGAAACGCGGCCAAAGCACCGCCAGCAGCCCGGCGGCTATCGAGCCGCCCGAGACCGAGCTTACCATGTCGAGTTTCTGGAGCAGCCCGGCCTCGTTGAGGCGGCATAGCGCGCCGGCATGAAACAGCATGGCGCGGTAGCCGCCGCCCGACAGGCAGAGGCCGAGATCATAGCGTTCGGGCGCGCTGCCATCCGCGTCCGGTGGTGATCCAGCCGCAATCGGCTCCATCGCGGCCCCCTTGCCTGTCCGTCCGGCGTCCTTAAGCCTGGCTTTGCGCAATCGAGCCCAGCACCGACATTCTTGCAAGTGGGGGGAACGCGTACCTTCACAGATTGGAAATCGGCCCGCGCCGACGGACGGGGAGATTACCCGAAGCGGTTGGTACGCAGCGCACGGACGGCGCGTAGGCTTTCGTCAATCTCCAATGGCGTCAGAGGAGATGCCTCAGCCACTCACAGCTCCTTCTCGGCCAATTCCCTAAACCCATCCGGCACCGAGCGCGGACCTTCCAGCGCTACCGTGCCGTAGCCGACCGCCTCCTTGCCGAAGCGCTGGCGGATCTTGTCCACCGCCCGGTCGGCGCCGAAGCGCGCCAGGCCTTTGCAGCTGCCGGGCCTCAGCTTCTCGTCCGCCAGCCCGAGCGGCAGTTCGAGCTGCAGCTCGGCACGCTCCTCCAGATGCGAGACAGAGATGGCGAGCAGCGAGATGTCCCTCTCGCCCGGATGGGCGGCAAGCACGCCGCGCACCAGTTCCTCGGCGATCTCCGCCAGCATCGCGGTCGCCTGGATCGGCTGGTCGAGCGTGATCGAGCGGCTCACAGCGCGCAGATCAGCGAAGCGAACCCGCACCGTCACTGTGCGCCCGGGCCGGTCCTTGGCGCGCAACCGGCTGGCCACGCGGTCGGCCAGATGCAGGAGCGTCGGCACGAAGACGCGCGGCACTGCCGGCTTCCTGCCGAGCGCCGATTGCGCGCCGGCAGAATGCGCGCGGCGGTGTGCCTCGAGTTTTCGCGGGTCGCGGTTCCAGGCGAGCGCGGCAAGCTTCTGGCCGGCGGCATGGCCGATCAGCCGCTCCAGCGCCCCGCTATGGGTGCGCGCCAATTGCCCGATCGTCTCGACACCGATCTCGGCCAGCCTGGCCTTGGTCGCCGGGCCGACACCCCACATCAGCGTGACAGGCAGGTCGTGCAGGAAGGCGAGCTCGCTGTCGGGCTCGACCACCACCAGCCCGTCGGGCTTGGCTACCTGCGAGGCGATCTTGGCCAGATGCTTCGTCCGCGCCACGCCGATCGAGATCGGCAGACCGAGCTCGGCCTTCACCCGCTCGCGGATTTTTCGCGCGATCTCTTGCGGTGATCCGAACAGATGCGTGCAGCCGGCGACGTCGGCAAAAGCCTCGTCGATCGAGATGCGCTCGACCGCCGGCGTGAAATCGTCGAGCACCTTGATCGCGGCGTCGCCGAGGCGCTGGTATTCAGAAAAATGACCGCCGACGAAGATGAGCTGAGGGCAGAGCTCGCGCGCTTTGCGGCCCGGCATGCCGCCGCGCACGCCAAAGATTTTCGCCTCATAGGAGGCCGCCAGCACCACGCCTCCGCCGACGGCGATCGGCTTGCCACGCAATGACGGATCTAGCAGTTGCTCGACCGAGGCGTAGAAGGCGTCGAGGTCGGCATGCAGGATGGTGGCGGCCGCGGCGGTGTTCGTGGCGGCCATCGCGCGCTCCCATGGCCATTTGTGTGGCATTGCAGCATTAGCTGCGTCTTTTGTAAGGGGAATTAACGGAACATAAAGAGAACAAAAGAAGCTCTCTGTCAAGCCACCACGCTTGGCCGTGCAGGTTTCCACAACTGGGGGCGCAGCCACAGATAGAGCGCCGGTTGTGCGAATGACCTTTGCGCGGGACACGCCGCCGCAGGCTGAGGAGGGATCGCCTCGCGAGGCGATCCCTCCTTCGCTTCTGAACGTAAATTGCGACTGTCTGCGCTATGCCGGCTTGGCGTATTCTTCGGCGCTCAGCACCTCGATGCATTGGAACGGCTGGTTGCCTTCCACCCAGGCGTCGTGGCCGGGCGGGATGGTGTAGGAAGTGCCGGCCTCGATGGTCTTTTGCGTGCCGTCGGTCATCCGTACGGTGATCGAGCCGGACACGGCATAGCCGACATGCGAGACCTGGCAGCTGTCGGTCTTGACCACCGGCTTCACACATTCGGACCATTTCCAGCCCGGCTGCATGTTCATTCGCCCGAGCGTATAGCCCGGGAGCCGGACGATCTCGACACGCGTCTTTGCGGGCGCGCGGACCTCGTCGGGATTGTTGTGCGATCTGGATTCGAGTTTCGTCACCTTCATTGCAACTTCGGCCATGGTATCCCTCCCATGTGTGAAGCGGCGCCTGACGTTGCGATCGTCGGCGACCGCGAGTGTATTCATAAGCCTTATTATGAGCGATTGCTAATTAATAGAGGTGACCGCGAGCTCAGCCGAACGCTTGGCGCATTGTCGTGGAAGGTGGATATTCCAGGCCCTCGGGCGACGGTCCCGGGCCATCTTCGGACCGAAGTCCCATCGCACGAACGCAGAGGCCCGACACGCCTATTTTCAGGAAACAACGACGGCACCAAAATCATTGGCTAGCAAGCCGCCGGACAAAGTCCCTTCATCGGCGGTTGACCACGGCGTGCCCGCTATTCCTGCGATATGGCGGGCACGCCTTTCCCTGAAACCGCTCCTGGAGTTGAGGGCCGTGCAACCCGGTAAGATGATCGCCAATCTGTTTGCCGCACTGCTTCTGGCCGGCCTGGTCGGCGGCGTCTTCTTCGTCTTCGGCAGGCCGCTCTGGCCCGAGCGCCAGGCCCGTATGGTGATCCTTCTCCCGGTCGATACGATTGCGACCGGATCGCTGCGCCGAGCCTGCCTCGAGCCATGCCTGCCGGCCCGCTTCGACCTCAAGCTCGCGCCCGCCAGGCCGCGCGGATGAAGCCGGGCGCGGGAACCAGTCCGCGCCCCGGGCCGTTGACGGAGCGAAGGGATGGCGCTGGCGGAGGCCGCCATGGACAATTTCGAACTCATCGATCTTCTGTGCGTCATCGACGCCTGCGTGAGCGACCGTTCGGCCGGCCGTATCGTGCCGATGTCGAGGGCCGTCGAGGAGTTGCGCGTCCTGACCGGCGATTTCGTCTCGTCGGATGAGGATGCGGCCAACGCCTTGACGCAGGTCGCGCTCAAGCGCGGCTGCGCCGTGCTCTTCGACGAGCGAGCGGGCGCGGATATTGTCGGCTAGGCGCAATCTCGTCCTCCTCCTGGCGGAGGAGGTTGGTGCTCATTTCGCCAGGGTGATCATCCGGCCCGCATACGCCGCCCGGCCTCCGAGTTCGGCCGTGCAATCCGACTTCACGGCCGAGTTCCCCGTCATCGAGATCGTATCGCCGACCAGCCGCAGGCAACTGCCCTGGGCGTTCATGTCCGAATTTCCGGCATAGGTGATGACGGCGTCCGGGGCGTAGATAAAGCCGCTGACCACGGAGCCCGATCCGCCGTTCAGCGTCAGCGCCTGGGTGTTGCCGTGAGCCTGGTAGACGGTGATTCCGGCGTAGGGGCCGCTGGTGGGCGGCGACAGGTTCACCTGTTCGTTGGCGTTGATATAGAGCTGTGAGTTCTCCATCAGGAAGATCGTCACGCCCTGGCCGCTCAGGCTGCCGTTGCCGCCCGGCTTTATGGTGACATTGCGCATGATGTAGGTGCCCGGATTGAGGGTGATCTTTCCCGACAAGGTCTTGTCGCAATAGGTACCCGGCGAGAGCGTCACCGTTTTGCCATTGGGCACCGGCAGGCACAGCGTATAGGCGGGAGGAACGACGTCGGCCAGCGGATCGAACGAAGCATACTGGTTCTCATGCGGCGCGCCGCAGGAAAGCGTGGCGTTTGGCGGCGTCAGCCCTTGCGTGCCGCCGACTGTCGAGACGCAGCCGGCGCTGACGATCGCCGAGCCGCCGCGATTGACGGCGTCGGGCGCGTCTGAATTGGCCGCGATCACGCAGCCGTTCATCGCCACATTGGTCGAGCCCTGCAGGTTGACCGCGCCGTCGGCGTGCTGATTGAGCGCGAGCACGCAGGCTTGCGCGCCGGGTTTGAGCTTGACCGAGGCGGTGCGCGTCGCCTGCCAGGCCGGCATGCCGGCGACGAAGGCCGGCCGGCTGATGCTCGACGACAGCGAAATGAAATAGGCGCCCGGATCGCCGCTCGCGCTGGCCTGGAAGGCGGCGAGGCTGCCCGATAGTTCCTGCGCGTCGGCTGCGCTCATATTGGCGGCGAAGAAGGTCTGGCCGAGTTGCTGCACGTCGCTTGCCGACATGCCTGGCAGGTATTTCGTGCCGATCGCCAAGCCGGCCGCGTCCAGCGAGTTCTGCAACTGCGCGGCGTCGTCGCTCGTGCCTATCAGGTCGATGGATGCCGCCACGCCAAGCATAAGCGGCACCATGGCGACCGCGGCTGCGATCGCAAAGTTGCCGCGCCTCGATGCCAAAAAACGTCCCAACATGGAGCTCGCCCTCGTCATATGTCCGAGAGTGATATGCGCGCCGTCTCTACGGTCGATTTCCAAAATAGATAAAATGCAGAGAGAGCTAAAATGCACGGTTTTACCGACGCTTAAACCTTAAGTCCGAGGCTTTATGGGCCTTAAGTCTTAGTGTGTGCGGCGCAAGGCGGGGGCAGCGGAGCGCTAGGGTCCCACCGGCAAAAATCGAGCGAAATAATTAGGCATTCGTTCATACGGCGATGATGACGTAACGGCTGGGATAGCTTGGGTGCGCTCGGCCATGGCCTTTTCAGGTCGGTTCATCAGAAATCTTTTTTCTCGACGCGGCTCTCGACGCTTTTGCGAAGGCAAGAGCGGCAATGTCGCCACCATTTTCGCGCTCACCCTGCCGGTCGTCGTCGGCGGCGCCGGGCTCGGCGTCGAGACCTCCTACTGGTACTATTCGAGCCTGAAGCTGCAGGCGATCGCCGACGCGGCCGCCTATGCCGGCGCGTTGGAAAAGATCGCCGGATCCAACACGGATGCCATCACCGCCGCCGCCGCGTCATCGGCCGCCTCGAATGGCCTTGGTGCGGGCACCATTGTCGTCAACACCCCGCCGGCGTCGGGACCGAACACGGCCAAGAAGGCGGTCGAGGTCATCCTCAACCAGGATCTCGACCGGATCTTCACGTCCATCTTCACTCAGACAAAAGTACCGGAGCGGGCGAGGGCGGTGGCGCTGATCACCGACGCCTCCAAAGCTTGCATCGAAGCGCTCAATCCGTCGGCCTCCCAGGCAGCACTTTTCTCCGGCAGCACCAGCGTCAAACTGGCCGGCTGCGTCATCATGGCGAATTCGATCGCCAACGATGCCATCAAGGTGCAGGGGTCGGCGGGGCTTCAGGCCGATTGCCTGATTTCGGCCGGCGGCGTCGTGCTGAACAATCCGGTGCCGATGGTCTGCAAGGCCCCGATCACCCAGGCGCTGCCGGCGGCCGATCCGTTCGCCAGCTTGCCGGCTCCCGCGACCACGACCCCATGCCAGAAGATCAACGGCAACAAGACGACGCAAACGATCCAGCCCGGGACCTACTGCAGCGGCATGAGCCTCAACGGCAACATCACGCTTTCCCCCGGTGTCTACGTCGTCCAGGGCGACTTGAAGATCAATGCGGGTGCCGTCATCCAAGGCAGCGACGTTACGATCTTCATGGCCGGCAGCAACACTGTCAGCATGAACGGCAACGCCACCGTGACGCTGGCCGCCCCGACTACGGGCACCTATTCCGGCGTGCTGTTCTATGGCGACCGGACGGGGACCGCCGCGCAGAGCACCTTCAACGGCACCGCGACTTCGCTTTTGACCGGCGCGATCTACTTCCCCAGGCAACAGGTCAACTATCTCGGCAATTTCTCGGGCGTGAATGGCTGCACCCAGGTCGTTGCCGATACCATCCAGTGGTCGGGCAACTCGACCATCAACCAGGACTGCTCGAGCCTCGGGATGAAGGACATCCCGGCCGCTCAGTCGGTTGCGGTGGTCGAGTGAAATCCGCTGCCCGTCGATTGATGCCAGCCATTCGCGATGAATCGGGCATCGCCGCGGTGGAACTCGCGTTTGTTTTGCCCGTCTTGTGCGCGGCCTTGCTCGGAATCATGGACGGCTGGTCCTATGTCGCGGGTTCGCTGTCGATGCGCGCCGGTGTGAAAACGGCGGCCAACCTCGTGATGGCTGGCTCCGCTGACGACAGCGCGACCCAGACTGTCGCGCTGGCGAGCTGGGAGAACAAGCCTTCCGACGCGCAGGTTACGATTAGTCGCATCTATAAGTGTGGGACCACCGTGGTCGATGCGTCGACCTTATGCAGTGGACCGAAAGCGCCGTCCGTCTACGTCCAGATTCAGGCATCCGGCACCTGGATCCCGCCCTTCACCTTTGGTCCATACCCAGACAATACCGCGATCGGCCATGTGCAGGTGGTCCGTGTGCGCTAAACAAAGGCTCCGGCTTTCGGCATTTGCGGCTAATGAGGCGGGCGGCGCCGGTCTCGAATTCGCCCTGGTCGCGCCTTTTCTCATCATGCTCCTGTTCGGCATCTTCGCCTTCGGCTGGTCGATGAACAGCGTATCCAGCGTGCGCTACGCGCTCGAAGCCTCGGCGCGCTCCCTGCAGCTCAACAACACGCTGACGCAGGCCGACATCCAGGTCATCGCCACACAGAAGCTTCAGGCGCTTGGCCTGCGGAATGTGAACGTCACCATCACCACCGATCCGGCGAGCGGCGGGTTCCGCATGGCACATGTCAACGCCAGCTATGCCTTTGTCATCAGCTTTCCCTATTTCAGCAATTACCCGATCAGCTACACTACCTCGGTAGCCGTGCCCCTGGTCAGCAGCTAGGGGGACGAACGGATGTACCTTAGGATTCTCTAAAAAGCTGCAAGGCTGGCGCCAGCCAGGAATGCTAGGGGTTGCTGCCATCCAATATCAGGAGCGCAGCCATGACCTCTCTTGTTGGAAGCCAGCACGGCCCAGGCGCCGTGCATCAAGCGAGCAGACCCCAGGCGTCGGAAACTTTCCCGGGCAAGCGCGCCGAAAGCGTCGGCCACCTCGCGAAAGCCTCGGTCTTTGAGACGGACATAGGCGAGCCGAATGCCCAAGGAAAATCCGCATCCCGGATCGCCCGAATGGACCTGACCGTGCTTTCCCCGACCGGTTCGGGCGAGGGTCAGGAGCCGGAGACGGCAACCGGCACGCCGACCGAGACTGATGGCACGGAAGATCCAAATCCTTCCGCTTGATGGCCGGCAAAAAGCCAGGCCCGCTTGTGCCTGGTGGCTAGCAGCCTTCCGTTGTGGTTTTCATCTGGCCGGGAGCGTTGGATTTGGCGCTCGTATCCTGTTGGCCAGGGGCCGCCTGCTTGGCACTGCCGGTCTGTTGCCCAGGCGCGCAGTCCTTCGCTGAATTCGAATTGGTCGAGTTCGTCGTGGTCGTGTCTGTGCCCTGGCTGCTGGGCATCGTCGTTGTGGTGGATGACGATGTCGATGAGCTGCCCGATGTCGTGCCCGACTGCGCCGTCGCCAGACCACCGGACAAAGCAACAAAGGCGGCAACGAGAAGAATTCGTTTCATGGTGACTGTCCTTTTAGGCAACGTCCCTTCGCTTGTTTAACCCCGACCTTTCGGCAGGGTTCCAAAGGCGCAGGTGATCCCGATTGCAGGGGATTGTCGCGGCGGCAATTGCCTCTTGGGACCATGGTCTGGCGAGACAAGGGCCTTCTTTGTTCCAAACGGCCCACAGATGCTAAGCCCTTTGTATTTACGTTAAATTTCAACGGGTTAACCTGGTGTTTTGGGAAAATTGCGGAGAGGCCGCGGCTATGCTCTCATTTCGCGACCGCAGTTGCTTAAAGTTTATCCGACGCCATTAGGAAATTCTCATAAGAGGCTGCCTAGCGGTTGGGCCATAGTGACGATTCATCTGCGGAGAAGCACAATGACATTGCGAAAGACACTTCTGGCATCCCTGGCCATTCTCGCGCTTGCGACCGCCCCCGCGCTTGCGGGCGCCGGCGGTAACGGCGGCGGCCACGGCAATGGCGGCAGCCATGGCGGCGGCAACGGAAACGGCGGCGGTAACGGTAATGGTGGCGGTCATGGAAATGGCGGGGGCAGCGGCAAGAGCGGCGCCTCGCACGGCAACTCGGCCTCGGCTCCGGGCCACAACAAGAGCGCCGATGCCAGCGCGTCGGATGACAACTCGACCGATGACGCGACGACTGACGATACGACCACGTCTGCCACGCCCAAGGACAAGAACATTCACGCCAAGCTCGGCCGGCTGAACTCGCTGCAGCGCAACATCAACGCTTATATGAATTCCAAGAGCAAGAAGTTCGCCGGCGTCCAGGCTTACGTGACGCAGGCCGCGGCAGCCAAGAACGCCCAGGCCAACCTCGACGCGGCAAACGCCCAACTGGCCGCCGACCAGAGCAAGCTCGCCGACCTCACTCAGCAACTCGCCGACCTCAACGCGACCGACACAACCGGCTTCACGCCCGAACAGCAGGCGGCTCTCGATGCGCAGATCGCCGACGTTCAGGGACAGATTGACGCCCAGAACGCCACGATCAGCACCACTGATGCCCAGGCGATCGCCGATGCGCAGGCCGCGGTTGACAACGCGCCGCCTCCCACCGATGCGTCGCTGGACGCTGCCCTTGCCGACATGGCCAACAAGCCAGTCGACGCCGACGTCACCGCCTGGGCCAAGGATACTTTGGCGGGCAAGATCGACGCGCAAGCCGCGGCCACGGCGACAACCACAACAACCCCATAAGGCCGGACGAACCGACCGGAGGGCGAGCGAAAGCCGCCGGGCCTCGCCCGGCGGTTTTTTGTTGACAGGGCGACGGGCGCGCCGTCTCCGGCAGAAAAATGGCTCGCCTCAGTCGAGACGAGCCAAAGCGGGAGCGCCATTGCCGGGTGCTGATCCCGCACCAGGTTGCCACCTGTTTTCCGGGTGGCCGGCGGTCGAAACCGAGACGCCGGCTTGCGGACGCTCTACTGCGCGCCGCGGGATAATATATCGTGCTGCGACATGTTTATCGCCGGCACGGCGGGCAGGCAATCCCTTTGATCTCGCACCGGCCAGGAACGGACTGCGTCACACAAGAGCAAGCTCCAGCGGTGCCTGCATTCGCGACTGCATTTGCCGTCGCAAGCCGTGCCAATTGCGGCAGTGCGCCAGACCTCAGTCGCCTTGTGTTCGAGGGCGCACAGTGCCTAAGTCACCGACGCTGTTCTGCCCTCCAAGGCGCATGGCATGCTCCGCGGCCCCGGTGGAACCGCCCAGATACGGGGAGGTGAGGAGAGGAGGACGGTCGATTCCTGCGGGATGTAGCTGTTCCTTCGTCGTGCCCGCCGCTGGTTCAGGCCAGCAGGCGGACCTTTGACGATCAGGGCGACGCAAACCGGCTCATTCGGCGTGATCGAGCAGGCGGGTGGCGTCAGGGCGATTCCGGCCCTGCTTAACCCCGGCGTGATCTATGCCTTCCACGGTGATCGCGAACGTGCCGTTCTCCGTCCTGCCGATGAAGCCCTTCGACTTGAGGTACCACAGGTGGAACTCCAGGTGCTCGCGGGGGCAACCGGACAGGCGCTCGAGTTCGTCGTCGCCGATGCCCGGATTGTTGACGTCCCGCCGGCGCCTCACATAGAGAAGCGACAGCAGGTTGGCCTGGATGACGGAATCGCGCTCCATGCCGCCGCCGTCGCGCGCTCCCTCGGTGAGTTCATGACGAAGACCCAGATGCTCGCGGTAAAGGATATCGTATTGAGCCCGCTTGACGGGGTCGCGGAGTGTATTGTTGGCTTCAACGATCTCGCTGAAGCGCGATTCATTGCCGGTTTCCCGATTGTCGGGGTGATAGCGCATGGCAAAGTAGCGGAAAATCCGCTCGATGGTCTCGGAATTGGCGTTCGGGCTTATTTCCAGAACTTCGTAGTAGTCGATGAACATGTAATCGCGCTTCCGAAATTACGGAAACCACTCCCCCAGGCCCAAGCATTGCCCAAATGCTGCGCGCTTGCAAGGTGCCGGTCCTAGTCTCGAACCGCCAAGGCCGGCGCGAATGCTCGCCATACGAAAATGTAAGATTGTGGCCACAATTACGGGAGCTTTCGAGCCAAATTCGGCCATCGTCCTCGCGACTATTCAGCAACGTTAAGGCGTGGGACGCCTTGTATTCAGGGAACGGTCGCGATGGAAACCAGACGTGGATATTCAATTTTTCAGATCGCGCTGCATTGGCTGATTGCAGCGCTGGTTTTATTTCAGCTCTTCTTCGGTGAGAGCATGACGGTCGTCGTGGACGCCGCCGAAGACGGCCAGCCGGTATCGGCCACCGACCAGGCGCTGGGCTCAGCTCATTACTGGGTCGGCCTGTCTGTTCTTGCGCTTGTGCTTGTTCGACTGGTCCTCAGGCTGGTATCCGGCGCGCCGGCCCCCGCCGGTCATGGATCGAGATGGATGCGGGTCGCCGCGCATGTATCGCACGGCCTGTTCTATGTGCTGTTGCTGGCAACGCCGGCAATCGGGCTTCTGGCGTTCTATCTGGGCGACCCTTGGGGTGACATTCATTCGCTTGCCAAGCCGGCATTCATCGTGATGATCGCTGTCCACGTCGTGGCGGCGCTCTACCATCAGTTCTGGCTGAGGGACGGGACGCTGAAGCGCATGCTTTCGCCCGCCGGCTGATTGGGGAGATATGCGGGCCGGCGGCGTCTTCTGTGCGATGGCCGATCGGCAAAGGCTAGCGGCCGCGTGTCGGAAAAACCTTTGCCCCGTTGCGGTGGAATAAATTCCGAGCTTTGTTACGCTAGCTCTGCTTGGAATTCAGGTGGCAACCTGGATGGAGCCGACCTCAAGCCCGGCTCCCTTTTCGGCTCGCTTCGAAAGAGGCGAGCCATTTTTTGCAAAACCGCCGCCAAACCTCGCGGCTTTCGCCCGAAGGCCGCACCGACTTAGGTGCGTCATGGCTAATATCGCTCGCACGATGTAGACTGCGCAGAGTCGGGTTTACAGAGGCATTGGGAGGACAACAAATGCCACGGGTATCGGAACTCTTCTTCAAGACGGCCATCGTCTTTCTCGTCCTGGGCGTCGCCGCCGGACTACAGATGGCGATTTCGGGCGATCACGGTGCCTTTCCGGCGCATGCTCACATCAACCTTCTTGGCTGGGTCACCAGCGCCATTTTCGGCGGCTACTATGCGCTCAACCCGGCCAAGGCCGAGCGCCGCATCGCCATGATCCATTACGGCCTCTATACGGTCGGCATCGTGATCATGCTGCCGGCGCTCTACTGGATGCTGGCGGGAGGCCACCCGGAGATCGAGCCGGTCGTGGCAATCGGCTCGCTGATCGTGGCCGCCGCGGTGCTGGTCTTCGGCTTCGTCGTCTTCTCGTCGACGGAAACGGTGCGCTCGGCCTCACCGGCCACCGCGCGCTAGCTGGGCGAAACCGAGCAGGGATTTCAGGCGCGCCGGCTACAGCCTCCGATCAAGGAGAGCTGCAGCCGGCGTTTGGTTGCGCCGCATCGATTTTGTTGATGGCGGCCCATCGCTGATGCAAAGCTAGTGGCGGTCTATCGGCTCCGATGCAACGGATGGCGCCTCGGGCCCTGGCGCCGAGGTGAAGCATGGCCTTTGCGGTCGAATTGAAGAGGCAACGTGCCGGGCTATTGCGGCGTGGATGCCTGTCGACAAGCAATAGATGATCGGTCCGCGGCCGGAACCGACGCAAAGCGATCAGGGAAGCAGTTTCGGGAACAGCCGCAAGATGAGGGCGTGGATGATGCCATCGCGCTCGAACGGTCCGGGCATCTTGGCGGGTGCCGCGCTTACGTCCGCTTTGCCTTCGTCGGTTACGCGGGTCTCACTGTGCACGAGCCAGAGCACGGCCACGAAATAGCCGGCCTGCAGAGCCACGGCCGCCAGGAATGTCCAACCGATCGCCATCCAGACAGATCCCGTGGACATGAAGGTCCAGCCGAGGATCACTAGAAGCGTGCCAACCATTCCCACAAGAAACTGCGGAAAATACATTTGCCCAACCGAGCGCCGCGACCATATTCGGCCATCAGCGATCTCGCCCATATCTCTACCCATTTTGACCCATGCACCTTTTCCGAGTGGACCGCAAGCTTGAACGGTTTGCCGGCGGCCCCATTGCCCTTTCGTCCGGCCCCGACAGGGACCACGGGCGCAGGACTTCCGCTGTGACAACTGGCAATTGCGCCGGATCGTTCCCGAGCCGGCGACATTCAAGTCATGCCTAATGGACCGCAGCGCATGCGGGCGACTGCCTGCCGGGTTTAAGATGCCTCTCCACGCAGAAAGGCCCGCCGCCTGGGCGGGCCCTTATCCGCTATGCTGACCGGATCAGCTCAGGATCACTACGATCTTGTAGGTGTCCGGGTCGACGATGACGATGCGTCCATCGGCCAAGACGAAATACTCATAGTTTTCATAAGCCGGAACGATCTTGACGATCCGGGCCGGCAGACGGTGCAGACGCACCTTGTGGCGCGGCACCTCGACGCCGACGGAGATGTCGAAGCTAACGTCGCGAACCGGTTCGACATGGCTCTCATGAATGACCTGCGTGATCTGCGTCCTCTGTTCCACCGTCACGTTATTGATCGACGCCGTCTTGTTCTGGTCGGTCTCGACGTTGGTGTTGCCCTGGGCGTTCTGCTGGGTGGTCGTACCGGTCTTGCCCTGCGCGTTCTGCTCAGTCTGCATCTTGGTGGTGCCCTGAGCGTTCTGCTCGGTGGTCGTGCCGGTCTTACCCTGAGCCTGCTGGTCGGTCTGGGTCTTCGTCTTGTTCTGGGCATTCTGCTGGGTGGTCGTACCGGTCTTGCCCTGGGCGTTCTGCTCAGTCTGCATCTTGGTGGTGCCCTGGGCGTTCTGTTCGGTGCTGGTGCCAGTCTTGCCCTGCGCCTGCTGCTTCTTCTTCAGCTGTGTGTTGTCCTGGGCGTTCTGGTCAGTGTTGGCGCCTGACTGACCCTGAGCCTGCTCTTCGGTCTTCATCTTGGTCTTGCCTTGAGCCTGCTCTTCGGTGTTTGCGCCAGCCTTGCCCTGGGCGTTCTGCTGGGTTTGCGACTTCATCTCACCCTGAGCCTGGCCGCCCGCCTTGCCGCCCTTTTGGCAATCGGCCGTCCCGGCCGTGCAATTATTGTCGCCGCCGCTCGGCTGCGCGGACTCGGTCTGCGCCATCGCGGCGCCGCAACCGACGCCGAGCGCGATCATGCTTGTGATCAGCAGATGTTTCATTGGATTTTCTCCTCGGAAAGTCGGTCCCTTCGCATGGGTAACCCAGCCCGAAACGCATTGTTCCGAAATTGGTGCCACGGTCGGAAGCGATGGTCGCGGAACACGGCGGCGGTTGTTTTTGCAGGCACCGGTCCAGTTTTGCAGGAACAAGGGTAGGCGAACGGCGTTACGGCAATGCCGACCCGCTGTGGAAAATCGCAGGCGCAGCATTCAGGCGATTCGATTCAGATCCACATAGGAGAGACGACCAATGAAAATGCACCTCACCTCCGCCGCCGCTGGCTTCCTGCTGCTTGCTGGTATCGGCGCGGCTGCCGCGCAGGATGTCGTGATCGCGCCGGAGCAGGAAACCGTGATCAAGGAATACGTGCATAAACAGCCGTTGGCCTCGGTGAAGGTTCCGGGCGTCGAGCTGAATATCGGCAGCACGCTTCCCGACACGGTCGAATTACATGAAGTGCCCAACGTCAAATACCGTTACGTCGTCGTCGATAACCGGACGGTGATCGTCGACCCCGGTACCCGCAAGATCGTCAAGGTCCTCGATTGATCGATAGCGCATCAAATCGGATGGCCCGCCGCCTGGTTACGGCGACGGGCCATTAACCGATTATTATTTTGTTACCATGTGCTAACGGAACCTTCCCTCAGCGCTTGAGTTACCGGCTCTGGTTCACGTTGTCTCATAGACAACACAAACCAGTGGCAACGTGAAAATACGGGCGGTGGCGAACAGTACGGCGGGGCGAGGAGGAGTTTACCAACATGTCGAAACGAGAAATCGGAACATCCCGTTCGCTCGGGATGCGTGTTGCCCATCTCAAAGCCAGGATGCAAGACGCCCGGATCACCGAGCATGAAATGAAGGCTTTCCAGAAGGTCGCGGCGATCATGGGGGGCGGCGAGGGCTCCCTACGCATTGAGGCCGACGATCTGATCGCTGCGTCCTTCGTTGCCGAGGCGCTGGGCGAATCGGCACCGAACTGACAGCGGCTACCAGTCGAGATCCCGGATCGTTTCAGCCCGACCGTCAGCCGGGAAGGCGGCGGTCGGCAGGCACGATGGACGCCAGGAGGCGCCGAGCTTCCTCCCAGGATCGGCCGGCAAATCCCAAAACTTGCATAACAACGCCGATCACCTTGCAGGACAACGCCGATCACATGGTGTGCCGAACGCGTCGAGGCTGGGCCTAGCCAGGCACGTGCCGGTTTGGTGCCCGGCTTTCGCGTGCCCGGATTCGCCTGATCTTTGCTTCGCGCAGCACCGCGACGGGATCGGCGCCCGTCCATTCGATCCCGGCCTTCCGCGCGAAGACCAGGAACGCCTGTCGCGCCTTGTCCAGATCGATCTCTCCGCTCCGCGCCGCCTCACAGGCGCGGAATGCATTGGCGTAGCTGCCGCCCCGCATGGCCTGGGGCCATTCCTTGAGAAAGTTCTGCATCGCGGTAAGAGAGGCGATCTCGCGCTTGAAGCCGGCACCCACCGCGATGGCCACGGGGGGGCGAAGTTCGATGTCGCTTCTGATGGAGCCTTCCTGCATGACTGCGGCATCCTTAGGATTTCAAAGACTTGGGCAGTTTCAATGCCTTCCAAATGCGGAGCCGATGCGAAGGTTCCGCCAAATCATTTAGTCGCCGCTGACGGAACAACACCCTGCCGGCGGCGTTTGCCCCGGGAGCTCCCATGTTCGACCTGCTCGTGTTTCCGCCCCTGCGGAGGCAGGGCGGAGCTCACCAACGCAACAGGAGAGAAACGATGAAAACCACCCTCATTCCAGCTGTCGCCGGCTTGGCTCTGATGGCCGGCATCGGCATCGCGGCCGCGGACGAGGTGATCGTCACCCCCGAGCAGCAGACCGTGGTCAAGGAATATGTTCACAAGCATCCGATCGCCTCGGTCAATGTGCTCGGCCTTGAGCTTGGCGTCGGCTCGACCGTGCCTGACACCGTCGAGTTGCAGCAGGTTCCGGACGTCCAGTACCGCTATGCGGTCGTCAACGACCATACCGTGCTGATCGATCCCGGCACGCGCCGCGTTGTTCAGGTGATCGAGTAGATCCAGCCCTGGAAGAGCCCGATCCTCCGAAGCACTGGACAAGGATCGGGCTCTTTTCGCATCCGGGCATAAGGCCTAAGATAGGGCAGTGGTTTGGGAGGCAACGAAGCGCGGAAGGAGTCGTTGCCATGCATCATCCACACGTCGAATCACCTGACATCGCACGCCAAGTCGACAAGCTTTTGGCCGAACATAGGACTGGCCTGCTGTCGATGCACGAGGCGATTACCCTGCTGCGCCAGCGCACGGGGACCGACCGCTCTGACGCGGATTTAGCCGGATTGATTACAAAAAAGGCAGCGCATCTGGGCATCGCGGTCGTCACCGACGGACACTGAGCGAAATTGCCGTCCAGGTCGGTCGCTTGTTCGTGATACCGAAGACGACACGCGAAAATTCGGCTAATGTTCGCGCCGGGGAACCGTCCCAACATCAGGAGGCGACAGTGACGGACGACAGGCACGAACGCATTCGCCAGCGCGCGCACGAGATCTGGGAGCAGACCGGCCGGCCCGAAGGCGCTCATAAGGAGCATTGGGACCAGGCGACGGCCGAAGTCGATGCGGCCGGCAAGCCGAAAGCCAAGAGCCCGAAAAAGGCCGCCGCCGCCAAGGCCGACAAGCCGAAAGCGGCCAAGGCGGAGAAGCCCGCCAAGGGCCCGGCCAAGGCAAAGTCCCCCGCCAAGAAGACCAAGGGCTGACCGCCAGCCAAGGCCTGCACCCCTTTCCACCGGATCATGTGACGGTGCGACGCTCCGTGTGAGAACTGTGCCCGGAGGCTATACCGACCATACGCAAAGCCGTCTTGATCATGACCATGTCGGTCGACGGATATGTCGTAGGGCCGGTAGGAATGTCGACGGGCGGTTTTCCTGAACGGCAGAGCTCAAGCGGTGGAAGCTCGATCGCATCAGTCGCGCTGGCACACATCATGGACCGCGTGAGTTACGAGGAAATGGGGCCGTACTGGCAAAAATCCGCGGATGCCTATGCCGCGCCGATGAACGACATCCCCAAGGTCGTGTTTTCGAAAACACTGAAAGAGGCGACTTGGCCAGAGTCCACTAAAGGTGACCTGCACGAGGAAATCGCTAAATTGAAAAAGCAACCCGGCGGCGAAATCATTGCATGGGGCGGCGCAGTGTTCGCTCAGGCGCTGTCGAAGGCAGGGCTGATGAGTATATCATCCTGACTCGGCCGATCGCCTATGGCGGTGGCAAACCGCTATTCAGCGGTTTGACGGACGCGCTCAGGCTAAATGTCCTCGTGACGGCCGCTTACGATAATGGCACCATGCTTCGCATCTACGCTCCCCGCTGAACTGTCACGACCTCTGAGCGAAGGCTTCGACCATGGCGGCCGGCTGACCGGCACGCTCGGCATCGCTGCCGCCAGCAGCCAGGCCGGCGGCATGCGGGTTGCAATTAAGCTATAAGAGGAGGCTATCGCGTCCCTTGTTTTCCGGCGTATCGCGCGACCGCGCAGAGGAAGGCAAGCGCTGCCATGTCGCAAGCTGCGCGTGACGGCGACGGACCTTTGGCGAAAAGGACCGCGTCGGCAACCGGGACCGTCAGGCCATGCTTGCGGGCGAATGAAGTGACTTCGTAGGGCTGATCGTCAGACTGTATGCCGATGTCGATTTGTTGGTCCATCAAAACGAATTCCTCCCTGCTATACGGCTTTACCCTCCTTCGCCTGCGCAGAATTAACGCCCGGCCCCTCGCCCGCGTCCACCAATTGGCGATTGTGTGAAACGATGCATTTTTCGAGGCTTAGAGCCAAGGGTTGCAGCGACATGATTGTTCGCGTCGCTGGCGGCCTTGGAGTTCCTTCCCTTCTCTAACGAAAGAGATCAGAACGCTCACCACGCATCGCTCGATCGGGCAAACCTGACCCCCGCGGCGATCATCGCGCTTTCGCATTCGCTGATCAGCCTGAGGTTGCGCAAATACCGCGCCGCCGTTTCCGGCAGCCAGGCGGCACAGGCCTCGACATAGGCGCGGCCATGCACCAGCGCGCCGGTCGAAAGCCGCTCCTCCTTTTCGGCGATCACCTTCAGATATTGGCGGATGAAGCGGATGTCGTCGGCGATGTCCTGGCTGGCCACGCGCCAGGCGCCGGCAAGGCGTTCGCGCTCGGCGAGCGGCAAAGGCGACAACAACGGATGGGAGAGGTCGGCAAAAGCGGCATGGTTCGCGGTGTTCAAGTAAATCCCCTCAAAGGAAGGGAAGTATCGTACTTTACGTACGAAAAGCAATCAAGCGAGATTCGTACAATTTGAACGACAAAATAGGTTAGATAAAACGGTTATAACCATCGGCATCTCCCATAGGGAGATGGGCGCCTGGCCCAACTGACACCGCAAAAAACCGCTTTCCCAGCACCGTAAACAGTGCTTTAACCCCGCCATCCACAGGGGTGCTCCGTACGGTCGGGGCTGAGATGGTGGCGGCAAGCCTCCGGACCCTAAAGCTGATCTGGATAATACCAGCGGAGCGAGGCGGGCCATGTTTTCCGGCGCACAGATTTCCCTTTATCCCATGGCCGACGATTTCGTCGGCGTGATCCTTGGCGCGCTTGGCGCGCTCGATCCTTACCGCGACAGGCTGAGGATCGAAACCGACGATATCTCGACGCTGCTGGTCGGGCCGCCCGAGGTGCTGTTCCCAGCCATGCGCGACCTGTTCGTGGCGGCCGCCAAAAGCGGCAGGCACTGTGTTCTGTCGGCAGCCGTCTCGCGCGGCTGCCCCGGCGAGCCGGATGACCCGATCTGCCGCTCCGAGGAGATCGGCGGCCCGGCGATCCCGCTCGACGACCGCAAGCGCGCCGCGCTGCGCGCCGTCGGGGCCACGCTTTCGACCAACCAGCCGGTGGCGGCGCAATTCTCGCTCTGTGTGATGGGCACCGGCGACCACATGGACGAGATCTATGGCTGCATCGATTTCCTGAAACAGTCGGGCGTCTTCGAACGCTCCAAGCATTTTTGCACCAAGCTGCGCGGCGACGCCGGCGCGGTGTTCGCCACGCTGAACGAAGCCTTCTGCCGCTTCGGGCCGGGCGCCGGTCACGTGACGCTCGACATCACCATTTCGGCGAACAGCCCGACCGCGGCTTGAGCGCAAGCTCGATCTATCGAGGTAGATGTCGTGGCTGTTTGGCTTGATCCATCGCGTGGGGGAGATGCCCCCAGTCCCATCTCGCAGGAGAGAGGGGAACCTTCGGCGATTGGCGAAGGCAGAGGTGACGGCGAATCTCCCCCCTTGCGGGGGAGATGCCCGGCAGGGCAGACGGGGGTGCTGTCCCGCCGGCCTCTCAACTGGTTGCGCGCGCGGCGTTCGCCAATTGCTTTCGCACAACTTTCGAAAGCTGGCGTTCCTTCGCGCCCCCCTCCATCTCCCCCTCAAGGGGGGAGATCAGCTGTAGCGTCCGCCATCGCCAAGATCTTCCCCGCTGCCCTCGCATTCGCTCTCCTTCTCGTCGCTTGGGAGCTCTACGCCCGCCTTGGCGGCATCGCCCCTACCGTGCTCCCTACACCCTCGCGCGTGCTGGCGCAGGCCTGGGAGAACCGGGCGGCGCTGGCCGACAACACGCTTCCCACCATCCGCGCCACGCTGGCGGGCTTTGCATGCTCGCTCGTTGCCGCCTTCATCCTCTCGGCGCTGGTTGACTTCTTTGCCCCCTTGCGCCGCGCGCTGTTCCCGCTCCTGATCGCCAGCCAGACCTTGCCGCTGGTGGCGATCGCGCCGCTGGTGGTGCTTTGGTTCGGCTTCGGGCTGTTGCCGAAGATCCTGCTCGTGGCGCTGGTCACCTTCTTTCCGATGATGGTGGCATTGGTCGAGGGCTATGCCGCCACGGCCAAGGAAATCAGCCAGATGCTCGCCGCCATGGGAGCAGGGCGCCGGCGCATCTTCTGGCTCGCTCGGTTGCCGTCGGCGCTGCCCTATTTCTTCGCCGGACTGCGCATCTCCATCACCTATGCGGTGGTCGGCGCCATCTTCGCCGAATATGCGGGTGCCGCCAAAGGGCTCGGCATCTATATGCTCAACGCCAAGAACAATTTCCGCCCCGACCTGGTGCTCGCCGCCGTCGCGGTCAGCTCGGCGCTCACGCTCACGCTGTTCGGCCTCGCCGTGCTCGCCCAGCGTCTCGCCATGCCCTGGGAAAATGCAAAGAGCGAAAGGGCGGGGCGCTATGGCGACAAGCCTTCCCGAGAGGGCCGGCCATGACCCGGCTCGAGCTCCGCAACATGCGAAAAAACTTCGGCGCGCTCGAGGTTCTGGCAGGCATTTCGCTGCATGTCGAAGAGGGCGAGTTCGTCTCGATCCTCGGCCCCTCCGGCGCGGGCAAGTCGACACTGTTCCAGTTACTCACCGGCGCGATCCGGGGCGAGGGCGAGATGCGCTTCGACGGCGCGCCGCTCGATGGCGCCCGCTTCGCCTTCATGCCGCAGCGCGATGCGCTGATGCCGTGGCGGCGCGTCATCGACAATGCGACGCTGGGGCTCGAGGTGCAGGGCATGAAGCGCCGCGCGGCGCGCGAGCGCGTGGCCCCGTTGTTCGCCGAGTTCGGCCTTGCCGGGTTCGAGCGCGCCTGGCCGGCCGAGCTGTCCGGCGGCATGCGCCAGCGCGCGGCATTGCTGCGCACCGTCGTGCAGCAGCGCGACATGCTGCTCCTCGACGAGCCGTTCGGCGCGCTCGACGCGCTCACCCGCGCGGCCATGCAGCGCTGGCTGGAGACGATGTGGCGAAACCATCGCTGGACGGCGCTGCTCATCACCCATGACGTGCGCGAGGCGGTGCTTCTGTCCGACCGTATCTATGTGCTGTCGGCGCGGCCCGCGCGCGTGGTGCGTGAGGTGGCTGTGCCGCTGCCGCGCCCGCGCACCGAGAGCACGGCGTTTGCCCGTGAGGTCGCCGGGATCGAGGCCGGCATCCTCGACATTTTGCTCGGCGCCGCCGAACCGATTTCCCGACCATCCGATGGAGAAAACCGATGACCGACTTCACCCGCCGCCAGGCGATGCTTCTGGCCGCCAGCCTGCCATTTGCCGGGACTGCTGCACGTGCCCGGGCCGCCGCGCAAAAAATCACCGTCGCGCTTGACTGGACCGTCAACACCAATCACATCGGCCTGTTCGTCGCCCGCGACAAGGGCTTTTACCGCGATGCGGGCATCGAGGTCGAAATCCTGCCCTATGGCGACACCGGCTCGGGCACGCTGGTGGCCAGCCAGGTCGCCGATTTCGGCATTTCCGGCTCGCTCGGCCTGTTCACGCAAAAGAGCGCGGGCGCGGATTTGAAGGCCGTCTACGCCGTCGTCCAGTCGGAGACCGGTCGCGTCGTCTTCAACGCCGACCGCGCCGCCATCAAGACTCCGAAAAATCTCGACGGCCTGACCTATGGCGGCTTCGGCAGCGCCTGGGAGAACGCGCTGATCTCGACCATCATCCGCCATGACGGCGGCAAAGGTGAGTTTTCCACTGTGACGCTGGGTACCTCGGCTTATGAGGCATTGGCCAACGGCGCGGTCGATTTCACGCTGGAAGTCTCGACCTGGGAAGGCGTCGAGGCCGGACTGAAAGGCCTCAAGCAGCGCAGCTTCCGCTATGCCGATTATGGCGTGTCGGACGAGCACACCACGTTGATCGTCTCCAGCAACGCCTTCCTCGCCGCCAACCGACAGGCGGCCGCGGCCTTCGTCCAGGCGACGCGGCGCGGCTACGCATTCGCCGTCGATCATGCGCAGCAGGCGGGCGAGCTGCTGATCGCCGCGAACAAGGATACGCTGACCAACCCAGCGCTGGTGCAAGCCTCGCTGAAGGCGCTGAACGACGGGCACTTCCTGAAAAGCGCGGACGGCGCCATCGGCACGATGGACAAGGCCAAGATGGAGGCGATGGGCGGGTATCTGTTCGCCTCGGGGATATTGCTCGACGGCAATGGCAAGGCGATGAACGAGAGGCCGGATCTCGGGGCATTTTTCAGCAACGAGTTTCTGAGTGCCTGAGAGGACGCAGGAACGCAGTGTCGCGCCGGAACCTGCCCGGAAATCCGGTGCGGTGCCTAATTCTCGACGATGGCAAGAAGCAGCCCGGTCTTAATGTGCCACCCGGGTTCGCCATGCATTACTAGGGCGGCCTCATAGAATTTCGCCATGGCCGGGCACAGACCCGGGAAGCCCTGGTTGATGTTCGAGATAGCCTCCACCTCGGCCGGCGTGCCGCCGATCTTCGTGAAAACGTCGGCGACCAGCGACCAGTCCTGATCGCTAGGCACTGCCGCCGGTAGGCCGCTTCTTTTGGCGGCGCCGAAGGCGCGGAACAGGGTGGCGCCGATCCTGTCCAGGTCAGCCCGGAAATCGTGGCCGGGCGCGCTGATCGCGTCCGGCCCGTTGCGCAGGTAATTGTTGCAGGTGGTCGGCGTTTCGCGCGCCATGACATGATTGAGCATGTCGAGTTGCGCCGAAAGCGCTTCCGAGACGTTGCTGTCCGGCGCCGAAGGTAGGAGCGGTGCGTATCTGTGCCTCAGATCGGCGACCGCCTGCCTGCTGGCATTGCGCACTTCTGTTTGGTTTCCGGTCTGGGCCGCGGCAGTGATCTTGCGCAACATCGCGTCGTAGTCGTCCGGAAATTCGCGGGCGATAGCCTCGAAGATCTGGAGATCCTGCTTCTGGATTTCGGCATCGATGTCGGCGGTGGTTACCGGCTGGGGCGGCATCTCCACTGATTGATGGTGATGATGTCTGCCGCCGCCGAACATCGTTGGCATCACTTCAGCCCCAACGATGCTGACGGGGACGACCGCCGCAACTTGCAACCATTTCCAAGGTGACATCCGCCTGCGCTCCGACACCCTGCTCACTCTGCCCCGAGACTTAGCGCCTTCTTGCGGTCGGCTTCCGCACGCTTGCGATTGCCCTTGGCTTCCCACACCGCGCTTCGCGATTTGTACGCGGCAGCGAAATTTGGCCTTAACTTGATCGCTTGGTTGAGGTCGGCGATCGCGCCGTCATAGTCCGCTTTGCGGGCGCGGATCGTGCCGCGGCCCGAGTAACCGAAAACATTGTTGCCATCGAGTCTAAGCACCGTCTCGAAATCGCTGAGTGCTCCTGTGTCTTTATGGAGCTTCATGCGGAACGCGCCCCGACCGGCATAGATCCTTGCGTTCGTTGGATCGAGGCGGACGGCGTTTTCGTAGTCCGCCGATGCTCCGTCATAGTCCCCCTGGTAGCTGAGGACGCGGCCGCGATCGCTGTAGGTGTCGCCGATGTCTGGGTCGATGGCTATAGCTTGGCTGTAATCGGCGATGGCGTGGGCATAATCGCCCTTCGTCTCCCAAAGGATGGCGCGCGCTACATAGGCGTCCCGGAAGGCGGGAAACAGCACAATCGCTTTGCCGTACTGCACGATGGCGCCGTCATAGTCGTTTTTGTTGTCCAGCACCTGAGCCTCGTTGAAAGCCGCCCTGGCTGCGGATGGGATGCTGCCTGCCGAGGTCGCCGCTCCGCTCTCGATCTTGCCTGACGTCTTTGCCTTCGCGGCCAGTGCCAGCTTGCGGCCCTTGCTGGCGTCGGCATTGCCTGGCTGCAGGCCGAGTGCTTTGTCGAAATCGGCGATGGCGCGACCGTAGTCCTTCTTGTCCGCCAAAAGCTTGCCGCGCGCCACATACATGGAGGCGTCCTGCGGCTTGAGATCGATCGCCCGGCCATAGTCGGCAATGGCTTTGTCGGGATCGCCCTTGGTCTCAAAGGTGAGGGCTCTACAAAAATACGCATCGCGCGACTTCGCGTCGATGCCCATCGCCCGTTCGCAATCGGCGATGGCCAGATCGAAATTGCCCTTCTTCATCCATGTCAGGCCGCGGCGGACATAGGCATTGGCCAAGCTCGGATCGAACTGCACGGCCTTGTTGTAGTCGGCCATAGCCCGATCGTATTTCTGCAGGCGGAACCACAAATTGCCGCGGCCGAAATAGCCGACCACGTTTTCGGGAGCGAGCTTGACGGCTAAATTGTAGTCGGCGGAGGCGCGGTTGTTGTCACCTTTCGCGAACCAGTCGCTTCCCGCAGTGAAGGCGGCCAGCGCAATTTCTGTGTCCGACATATTTCGATTGGCTTGCAGGATCGCCTGTTGCTCGGCTTTCGCGGCGACTGCTTCCGCGCGCCGGCCGCCGATATCGTCACGGTCGGGGTCAAGCTTGATCACTTGTTCATAGTCCGCGACGGCGCGATCATAGTCGCCGATATCTTTGAAGGCGTCGCCGCGTAATGAATAGAAGAACGCATCGCCCGGCTTCAGCGTTATGGCCTTCGTGTAGCCGTCAATAGCGCGCTCCGTTTCACCTTTGGCCGCCACCGTAGCGGCCAACGTGGCGACGATGTCGGCATTGTTGGGATCGAGCTGGGCGGCCCTTTCGTAATCCTGCCTGCATCCGTCGTTGTCGCCGGACTGCGCCTTGGCCATTCCCCGGTGATAATAAGCAAGGGCATCGTCCGGGGCGAGCTCGATGGCCCTGCCGTATTCGACAAGCGCCCGAGCGAATTTGTGCTGCTTGGTTAGCTGGTCGGCATGTTCAATAACCATCGCGACATCGGAGCCATACGCTTTGGAGGCGTCGCCGGCAGGCTCGGGCGCCTCTCCGCCGGCCTCCAAAGCCGCCCTGCGGCTGGCGGCATAATCCGAATTGCCGGGGTCGAGCCGGAGCGCTTGGTCGAAGTCGGCGATGGCGCCGTCATAGTCTTGCCGTCCGGCGCGCGCCATGCCGCGCCCATAGTAACTGGCGTCATCCTTGGCATCGATCCCGATGGCGACCGAATAGGCGGCGATGGCGCGCCCGGCGTCGCCCTTTGCCTGCCAGGCCAAGCCTTTGCAGTAGTGAGCTTCGCGCGCCTTCGGGTCCAGTTTGGCGGCTCTGTTGCAGTCGGCGAGCCCGCCGTCCACGTCACCCAACATTATCTTCACAAGACCCCGGCGAAGATAGGCCGTGGTAAAAGAAGGGGCGAGTTTAATGGCCGTGTCGTAATCGGCAATCGCTTGGGCGTAGGCGCGTTTGTTCACAGCCGCGTTGCCCAGGCCGAAATAGGCGAACCGGTTGTCGGGATCGAGCGCGATAGCCCCATTATAGGCGCCGATCGCTTCGTCATATTGGCCCATGTCCAGCCAGGCGTCGCCGCCCAGGATCAGTTCCACTTCATGCGGGTCTCTCGCCTCGAGAGACCTCTCGGCAAGGTCGTCCGTGGCGGCGAAATTCAGCACGACCGGTGGCATGCCAAAAGCCGCGGTCGCAGACTTCGGACTGACGATCGCCCGTCTTGGCTGCTCCAGGTCTGGCGCCGGCGCAGCTTTGCCCTCATCACCGGCAGCCTGCTGGTCGCAGCTTCCCGACCGTGCGCGATCCAGTTCGACGGCGCGCCGGCAATCCGCCGCCGCGCCGGCCTGGTCGCCCTTGAGCGTCCTGGCGCGGCTGCGGCCGAGATAAGCGTCGGCATTTTTGGGATCGAAGCTGATCGCCTTGTCGAAATCGAGCAGTGCGCCGTCGACGCCATATTTTGCCAGACGCGCTCCTGCGCGTTCGACCAATATCCTGGCGGCGGCCTGATTTGTGGTGGCGACCGGAACGGTTTGGGCCATGAGCGCGGCGCACGCGTCGGCACGTTTCGGGTCCAGTTCGACGGCGCGCCGGCAGTCGCTCGCCGCAAGGGCATCGTCTCCTTGCGAGGCCGCGGCGACCGCCCGGTCGTAATAGGCCTCGGCGTTGTCGGGATCGAGTGATATGGCATAGCCGAAGGAAGCGATCGCGCCCGGCACGTCGCCGGAGACCTGCTGCTTCAATGCATCCTGGATTTGCGCGGCAGCATCTTTGGAACGGATCTGCCTGCCAGTGGCCTCCAACTGCTTGGTCAAAGCGGAAAGATCCGGTTTGGACGCCGTTTCTACCGCAGGCACCTCGGCGTCGGCGGGTCCCGCATCGCAATCACCGGCCTTCTCCGGCTTGAGCGCGATGGCCTTCCTGCAATCGGCCGCCGCGCCGGCAGCGTCGCCGCGCCGGGCTCGTATCAGCGAACGGGCGAACCAGGCTCCGGCATCGTTCGGATCAAGTGCGATCACCTGGCCGAAATCGGCAATGGCGCGTTCGTCGTTGCCTTTGCCCGCCCAGGCGACGGCTCGGTAGTAATAGCCGTCGACGTTTCCAGCATCGAGCTCGATCGCCTTGTTGGCATCGGCGATCGCGCGAACCCACTCCTTCTTGTTGGCCCAAGCAGCGCCGCGTTTGGCATAGGCGTCGGCGCTCCTGGGGTCGATGCCCAGCGCAGTGTCGTAATCGGCAATAGCACGGTCGAATCCGCCCTTGGCGGCGTGGGCGATGCCGCGGTTGACCAAGGCGGTCACGTCCGTCGGATCGATCCGGATCGCCTCGTCATATGCGGCGATCGCCTTTTCCTGCTCGCCCGTCGCGGCCAAGGCGGAGCCGAGTTCGGCATGCGCCCTGCCGTTTCCCGGATCAGCCTCGATCGCCTGCTGGAAGTCGAGGATGGCCGCGTCAACCTTACCCTTGTGCAGGAAGGCCAAGCCCCGGCTGGAATAGGCTTGGCTGTCGGACGGCTCCAGGCTGATCGCTATGTTGAAGTCCGCGATCGCCCGGTCGTCGTCCCCCTTGTTGGACCAGTCGGTGCCGCGATTGAAATAGGCCGAAGTCTGCTTGGGATCGAGCGCGATCACCTCGCCATAATCGGCGATCGCGCCATCCCAGTCTTGCTCGTCGTCCAAGGCCATGGCCCTGAAGAAATAAGCCTTGGCGCGCAAAGGGGATGCCCCCGTGACGTCCTCGGCAATCACGCTGCAGGCTGCAATGCGGCGGTCGGCTGCGACTTTGGCATCGCCGGCGCTTTTTTTGTCGCCAAAACAAAGGGCAGGGTCCTTGACAACAGCGAGCGCTGGCTCGGTCAGCCCGACAAGCACCAGCATCCCCGCCAGGACTATCAGCGGCCTGCGCAAAACCTCACCAACAAGCACGCGCAAAAACGCGCCGATGCGGCATGACATTGTTGATCCTCCCCCCCGGAGTTACCGCGGCTGCTGCGGCGGACGCTTATATAGTTCTCTTTTTGTTCCTTAATGCAAGCAAAAATTGCAAGGGCTGAATTTATGCGCTTGGCCTGGTTGGACAAAAGGACAAAAGGACAAAAGGGGCGGAGGATCGTGACCTTTGCCGGACGACACCGGCCTATCCCCTCACATATCGATCATCGACCGCTTCACCCGTCCGATGATCGTGATCGCCCCCTCCAGCTCCGGCGGCGGGATGTCGAGGTAGGATGCCGGCTGGAACGGCGGGTTGTCGTTCGGGCGCCAGCGCTTGTAGGTGGCGCGTCCCGTCTCGTCTGAAATCACGTAGCAGCCATTGGTCACCAGCCGCTTGTCGCGCAGGTTCACGAAGATGATCGAATCCGGCGGCGAGATCTTGTTCATCGACGGCCCGTCGACGCGCAGCGCGATCCACTCGCCTTCCTCGAGGTCGGCGGTGGGGATGGTCGGATAGTCGGAGAGATTGACGACGCTGTCCTGGCTGCCGAGCTCGCCAGCGCTGATCCACGACACGATCGGCACATCTATGGTGACGGGCGAGGGGGCGAAATTGACCGGCGCCGCCTCTGCGCCATCCCCGTTGAACAAGAGCCAGCCGGGATCGACGCCGAACAGCCGGCCGTACTTCTCCGCCGCCTTGCGCGACAGCGGCCGGTTGCCGTTCTCGTGGCTGATCAGCGTGTTCTTGTTGATGTCGCGCAAGGCCCGCGCCGCATCGCTAGGCGAGGCATAGCCGGCCTGGGCGCGCGCCTGCTGCAATCTGTGCCGAGAATCCGTCATCGTACAAAATGCCTGAAAATTATCGTCCAAAGTGTACGATTTCGCTTGCGCGTATTTCGTGCATAACGTACGCTTAGCGCATGAATGAACATCCCGCAAGCATTTCCGCCCAGCCGGTGATTCCGGTGCCGCCGACGAGCATCTCAGGGCTTATCGATTCCTGGCGGAGCATCGACGCGTTCGCCGCCACGCAAAAGGAGGCGGCATGAACGCGTTGCCTTTCCAATTCGAACCGTCTTTCCCGTTCGAATCGCCTGTCGAATTCCAATCGTCCGGACCGTCCTCCTCCCCGGTCCGGGCGCATTCCGGGGCGCTTGCCCCGGATCCGGCTGAACCGCCCGCACCCCGGTTCACCGGAACGGCCGGAGCCGTTCCTCCCCCGGCTCCGGCCCCCAATTCGGGCATAAGCTGCATCCGCACAGAGGACGGCACCGTCATCTTGTTCGACCGGAAGACGGGCCGCGCGGTGTCGGGCCTGACGCGGGCTGCGGCCGAGGCCGCTCTTCTGCGACTGACCGGCGTGGCGCCGGCGCAATTCCAGGAAAAGTGCGAAGCGGTTTTCCGTCCGGAATTGCGCCAAGACAACGCTGCCGGCGCCGCCTGACCTTCAACGCCTTCGCTGACCTGACCACCAAACGGCCTCGCGGCCGAACCCTGGCGCCTGGCCTTAAGCCTGGCGCTTCGCCCCAAGCGCTTCGCAATCAACGGAATGAGCAGATGGCAGCCGCCTACACCGAGAAGGAAATCGACGAGATCGCCGCTTTACTGAAGGAGGGGCTGTCGGCCTCGCGCATCGCCGGCCGCTTCAGCGCGCTGCGCGGCAGCCCGGTCTCGCGCAACGCCATCATCGGCATCGTCCACCGCAACGCCGGTTTGAGCGCCATCGGCTTCGCCAATCCCAAAGGCGGCCGCGCCGGCGGCAGGCCGAGGAAGCACGCCCGGCCGGATCGTCCGGGCAGGCGGGGCAGGACGGCGGCCGGAGGCGTGACGCTCTCCGAGCCGGCTGCGCTTGCGCGGCAAGTGGAAGACACCGACGCTGCCACAGTCAATCTCCCCCCTTGCGGGGGAGATGTCCGGTCCACCCTCCGCAGCTGCTGCGGAGGACGGGCAGAACAGAGGGGGTGCTGTCCCGCAGACCTGTCCGTCGATGGAACCGTCACGCAAGCGAATGTCGTCACTGCCCGCATTCCGCCCAAGCTCAAAAATCCCAAGCCGCGCAAACCCGCGCGCACCCTGCCGCCCGCCTGGCTCGCCCCCGGCACCCGCGAAAAATCCGAAGCGCATCTTTACAAGCTCCCGGCGCCGCCGCTTCCGGTGAACCCCGGCCGCCAGCCGCACGTCGCGGCCATGCGCTTTCTCGATTGCCTGTTCGGCCGCTGCCGCGCACCGCTCGATCTCGCGCTGCGCGAGGATGCCGAAGCCGATCCCGTCGGCACGCGCCCGGGACCGGACATGCTCTGCTGCGGCCTGCCGACGTCGGCCACGCGCTCCTACTGCGCCCATCACCATGCAAGGTTTCACGGCCATCGCGGCAGGTGATGTGAGGGCACCAGGCTCTCCCTTCTCCCCTTGTGGGAGCATCCGGCTCGGCGCTCTGCGCCGAGCCGGATGAGGGTGTCTCGCGCCAACATTTCTAGAATTCCAACCCAAGGACCGCACCATGCCCCGCAAAGCCGCGAAGAAACCCCAGCCGCCAAAGCTACCCAAGGGCGAGGCCGAGCAGGTGCGCATCCGCCGCGACGTCGGTCACGACTTCGCGCTGAAGCCCGACGGCTTCGGCCGTCAGCGCCTCACCACCGGTACGGCCGAGGCGCGCCGCATCTACGAGGTGTCGAACGGCGGCTACACCTCCACTGGCGGCGTCGTGCGCCTGCGCAATGTCGATCCGCTCACCGGCATCACCTCGCTCACCCGCCAGCAGCGCGAAGCCGGCCAGCGCTTCCGCGACGATTTCGAGCGTAGCCAGCGCGAAGGCCTGCAGCCGCAATCCTGGAGCGAGCGCGTCGATAGCGGCCGGATCGGCGGCGGCGTCCCGGACCGGGTGCTCTCAGCCGGCCGGGCGTATGCCCACGCTGCCGCTGCGCTCGCCCATTGGGAAGTGGCGGAAGTGGCCCGAAAAATCTGCCTCGAAGGCCAGTCGGTGAAGGCCATCGCCGAGCGCAGCGGCGACGGCCGCGACGTGGTGGTGAAGCTGCTGAAGGTGGGGTTGGATCTGCTGGCGGTGCACTACGGGATGATGATGGGGAAGAAGGTCGGGTAGGGGGGCGGCATGGACGCGGCCACTTAGCAAAGCAAAGTGAATCACGATGTGAGGTGGCTGACGCGAACTTGCAGAGGCTCGGCGCTGCCCCTCATCCGCCCTTCGGGCACCTTCTCCCCGTAAACGGGGCGAAGGAGAAGCGCGGCATCGGCGACGGTCGCTTTCTCCCAGTTCACGGGGAGAAATTGCCCGGCAGGGCAATGAGGGGCAGCGCTGACCTTCAACGTTATTTGCGGAGTCCGGTGTGCGTTTTGGAGGTTGGCTCCTCGCCACCCTCAGGCTTCCCCTCCCACCCGAACACGCTCCGTCCGCCCAGCAAATGCGACTGGTCCATCTCGCCGGCGACGATCTCCTTCAGGCTCGGCCCCGTCACGTAGCGCTCCATCCTGCGCGACTCTCCATCCAGCCGCCTCAGCGCCTCCAACTCTTCGGTTCTTCCGAGCTTGGCCTTGCCCACTGCCGATTTCAGCACGGTGATCGTCTCGTCATAGACTTTCAGCGGCACGGGGAAGGGGTGGCGGTCCTTGCCGCCATGGGCGAGGGAGAAGCGCGCCGGGTCGGAGAAGCGATAGGGCGCGCCGTGCACCACTTCCGACACCATGGCCAGAGCCCGCACCGTGCGTGGGCCGACACCGGGGACCAGCAGCAGTTCAGGAAAATCCTTCGGGCCGCTTTCGATGGCCGAGGCGATGTTGCCATGCAGGCGGCGCATGACGATGTCGCTTTCGCGCACGTCGTGATGCGCCGGCATGACGAGGTTGGGCAGCAGCGGCTGCGCGGCCGGTTCAGGCTCCGACTGCGGTTCCAGCGCGGCCAGCTCGGTCAGGATCTTTTCCGGGCTCATCGTCTTGAGTAGCGCGATCTGGCCGCCGCGGGCTTTCTCGGCGCGACGGTCGGTCAGGTTGACGATCTCGCCCTGGCGCTCGCCTTCGATCGCCGCATGCGGTTGGTCGACGAAGCTTTTGAGCCCCTCCGACAGCCAGTGGTAGCGGCGTGCCTGGCGAGCATCGCCATTCATGCCTTGCTGCACCACCACCCAGCGCCCATCATCGGTGACGATGAAGCCGTGCAGATAGAGGTCGTAACCGTCCTGCACGGCGGCGCTGTCCACCTTGGCGACGAGCCGGCTGGCGGTGGCCAGGGCATCGCCGTCCAGCCCGACGCGCTCGCCGATCGCCAGCAACTCGCCGGGCGTCTTGCGCGAATGCGCGCCGCGCCCGCCGCAGACATGGATGCCGAGCTCATTGCTGAGCGGATTGAGCCCCCGCTTCAGCGCGCCGATGACGGAGGTGGTGATGCCGGAGGAATGCCAGTCCATGCCCATCACGGCGCCGAAGGACTGGAACCAAAAGGGATGCGCCAGACGCCGCAAAAGCTCATCGCGGCCGTAGTGGTGGATGATCGCCTCGCACAGCACTGCGCCGAGCTTCGTCATCCGATCGCCCAGCCACTTCGGGACCCGCCCGCCATGCAGCGGCAGGTCGGCGCTGCCGCTTCGCTGCGTCAAGGATGTTCTCCGTGGATGCCGGAGAATTAGATGGCATTTTGCCGGGAATTTGCAAGGCGCCGACACGATCTCCCCCCACGAGGAGGGAGATCAGTCCGCCGGCCCGCTAATACCGGTAATAATACCCGTGGTGATGCCTGTGATGGTGCCGATGATGATGCCTGTGGTGGTACCGATGGGGATAGATGTAGTAGTGCCTGTAATACCGATGGTACCGGTAGTGCGGATAGCGGACCACGTAGCCGGGATAGTAGTCATCGTAGTAGCGCGGGCCGTAATAGCGGCCGCCGTAATCGTAGAACGGGCCGCCGCCGTAGAACGGGACACCGAAGAACGGGCTGAAGCCGCCGAACGGCCCGAAGAACTGTGCATCCGCAGGCGCGACCGTGGCTGCGGCGGAGGCGATGGCAATCGCCGAAGCAAGTAAGAGTTTTCTCATGGCAACCTCCTCCTGAAGGCCGATTACCAAATAAACGGTCGCTGCAAGCGTATGTTCCCGATCGCTAATATTCGCAGCGCGTGGTCACCTTCGAGGATAGGTCGCAAAAACGGCTAACAAGCCAGCCCCTCGTTGCCAGCGAGATTCAATACCTGCAGACGCGGATCGCCTCGTAGACCCGGTGGTGATGACGCCAGTGTCTCACATATTCGACTTGGCAGCGCCTGTGATGCCGGAGATAGTAATTCCGATAGTAATGCGGCCTGTAGCTATAATACTGGTGGTAATACGGCCGGTACATGTAGGGGTCACTGTAATAGTCGTCACCGTAATATGGCCCGTAATCGTTGTAATAGTCGTCGTAATAACCGTCCCCGATGCCGATCCCGAATTCTAGGCGTCCGGCATTGGCCGGGCCGATCACGGCGAATGCCGACGCAATGGCTATAGCGGAGGCGAGCAGGAGCGTTTTCATAACTACCTCCTCCTGGAGTTGATCACCCCATAAACGCGCCGGAGGCAGGGTATGTTCCAAATTGCTAATATTCGCCCGCCCATCCCTGGGGATGGGCGGGCGGCCATCTCCCTCGCGAGTAGGAGATCAGCCAATCATGGGCACCGCTCGGTCAGCGCTCGCAGATGCGGATTTTTTCGATGACGCGGTGGTGATGGCGCCAGTGCTTCACGATCCTGACCCGGCAACTATCGCCATAATACCGGCTATGATAGCGGACCACATAACGTTCACGATCCGGGACATAGTAGTCGTCATCATCGTAGACATGCCGGTAATAGCGGTGAGGGTAGTATCCGCCATAATAGTCGTCGTCATAGCCTGGACCGACGCCGATACCGAGTTGCACGCTGCCGGCGCTGGCCGGCGCGATCGCGAACGCCGAGGCGATGGCGATCATCGAAGCAAGCAGAAGCTTTTTCATCGCTGCCTCCTTGAGTTGCAGGACGCCCCTTCGAGGGATAAACGGTTTCGAGGGGCCGGTGTTCCGAGGAAAATGCGCGGCCCCTGTCTCGGGGACGAGCCCGTTCGCAAATGCGGGAAAACGCTCGCTCCCCCGCAAGGGCGCACGGACCAGCGGGAATAGCGCGTCGCGCGATGTCGCAGCATCACTCGCGCACCTTGGCGCCATCGGCTATGCCCCACCTGACGTAAATCTCAACCGCAGGAGCTCCCATGACCAAGCAGACCATTCTCAAATTCGGCGCCGTCGAGCATGCCGAGGCCGGCGACCTGCCGGGCTGGATCGTCGTGGAGGGTAGGCCGACCATGCAGACGGCCGTGCAGCACACCACCGGGGACGGCAAGGTGATGTCCGGCACCTGGCGCGCTTCGCCCGGCACCTATCACGTCACCTACACCGATTATGAATTCGTCCACATGATCGCCGGCCGCATCATCATCACGCCCGACGGCGGCGAGCCGGTCGAGGTCGGCCCTGGCGATGCTTTCGTGGTCGAGGCCGATTTCAAAGGGACGTGGAAGATCCTCGAGCCGGTGACGAAGCATTTTGTCGTTGTGGTGGGGTGAGGGGGCATGAGCTGCTGATCTCTCCCCACAACGACTACGCTACGCACACAACCTCTGTGACTGGCGCGACTGCTCAGGCCGAGGCTTGATTGCCAGGTGGTTCCCCCAATCCGTCGCTGCTTCGCAGCGCCACCTTTCCCCCCTCCGGAGGGAAATGAAGGGAGCGTTGCTGGACGGGCGTTGACGGCAAAAAGCTTGGCGCCTTTCCTCTACCCCGTCGATCGGGGAGAGGTGGCTCGGCGAAGCCGAGACGGAGTGGGGGTCGACCAGCGCTACACAAGGCAATGCATGCGCCAAGCTGCCATGCACGCTATCGCCAAAGGCCAGCCGCTTGGAAATGTGTGCATGCCGTAGCCCACAAGGGGGAGATTGGCAGCATCACCTTCCCACTTTGGAAATCACCCTCTTCTCCACGTCCGGCTCCAGCGATTTCGCGAAGGGTGTCGCCATATGGTGCCGGTCGCGGAAGGCGAGCTTGCCGTCGATGAAGACGTGGCAAATGGTGGCGCTGCAGAAGCGGTCGGTGAGGTCGACGTAAGCAGCGTTGGGGATGCTGTCGACAATATCGCGCTCCACCGCCGCCATCTTGTCGTTGGCGGCATAGGCCCGCGTCTGGTCGCAGCGCGAGGGCGTTTCGTTCCGCCAAAGCGCCCGCGCCACGCAGGTGTCGACATTCGCGTTGTTGAATGGCACGTCGCGGATGAAGGCGACCTTGAGGCCGGCTTGGCTCAGACTGGTGAGCGTGGAGCGCAGGCCGGCCCGCCAGTCGGCGTCCTGACTGTCCATGTCGCCGTCGCGCCCCGCCATCTTGCGCCCGCTGCTCAGCGCCAGTTCCGATATGACCACCAGCGCTGGCTTTGCGCGGATGATCTCCTTGATCGCCTGCTCGCGCCAGCGGTCGCATTCTGCGTAGGCGCGCTTCAGCTCGGACGACCAGACGCTGATGCGCGAGGCGCGGCAGGAGTTTTTCAGCCAGGTCATCACCCGGTAGCCGTTTTTCCGGCCCGCCTCGATCAGCGGCGTCGACCAGTGGTCGGCGTGGGAGTCGCCGAACAGGGCTATGGTGCGCCCGCCGTCGCCGAACACACAAGGGATCGGCGTGACCGTCTCGTAGTCCAGCACGCAGCCTGCTTTGGCGCGGGCCGTGGAGGGTTCGGCGGCGCTCGCGGCGATGATGCGCTGCCGCGGGTCGAGATCATGCGCGGCGAGCCTGGCATTGCCATAGGCGGCTGCGACGCCGGTGCCGGTCAGGAGGAGGGCCGGCACCAGCGCCCGCGCCGCATTGGCCATCAGCCAGCCGCTGCGACGGATCGGGTTCTCGATGAGGTGGTAGCTGAGGATGGACAGCGCGAGTGTCAGCGCAAGGCAATAGAGCCGCTCGGCAGGCGTCAGCTCCGGCGCCAGCATGCCGGCATAGACGATGACCGGCCAATGCCAGAGATAGAGCGAATAGGAGAGCCTGCCGATCCATTGCAAAGGCGGCAGCGCCAGGGCGGCGTTCACGCAGTTCCGTTCGGAATTGCGCAAACGAGGAGTGCCGTCCCTGACGCCGGCCGCTCCCGCCTTGAGCAGAAGGACTGTGCCGGCCACCGGCAGAAGCGCCAGAAAGCCGGGGAAGGGAGCGTCCTCGCTGAAGGTGAGATAAGCGACCCCGATCATCGCCAGTCCGGCCAGGCTCAACGCCCGCCCCAGCCGCGGACGCTCCTGCAACAGCCGCGCCGGCACCATCGATGCGAGGCCGCCGGCGGCAAATTCCCATGCGCGCAGCGGCGAAAAGTAGAACGCCCAGGGTGGCGATACGATCGTCAGCCAGGCGCAGAGGACAAAGGAGACCAGGCCGGCCGCGGCGATTGCAATGATGATCGAGCGTTTGCCCGGCTTCAGCCAGGCGGCCAGCATCAGCAGCGCCGGCCAGGCGAGGTAGAATTGTTCCTCGACCGACAGCGACCAGTAATGGATGAACGGGTTGCTCGCGGCGTCATTGGCGAAATAGCCGAACGACCAGCGGATCAGCCACAGATTGATCATATAGGCCGAGGCGAACATGGCGCCCTTGGAATAGAGCGCCTGTTCTTCCGGCGACAGGATGACCGCGCCGGCGGCAAGTGTGGCGACGATGACGAAAAGCGCCGCCGGCAGCAGACGCCGCGCGCGCCGGGCGTAGAAACGCAGAAGGTCGAGCCGGCCGGTGCCGGAAATCTCGGTGACCAGATGGCGGGTGATCAGATAGCCCGAGATGACGAAGAAGATGTCGACCCCGGCAAAGCCGCCGGGCAGCGCGGTCAGGCCGAAATGGTAGGCGATGACGCCCGCCACGGCCACCGCCCGCAACCCTTCTATGTCGGGCCGGAAATCCTGCGCTGATGCTGACACGAATACGAACCTCGCAAGCTCGTTCGTATCCCGCCTTGGGGAAGACTTGCGCCTGCGGGCTCATATCGCAATGCAACAAATCTAACGCGGTGCAACATAAAGGGAGGGCGTGACAGGCTTTCGGCGGTGACGGCCGCAGTGCCATCCTCGGACTTTACGTTCTGAGATCCGATCCGATCACGCGCCGATGCCGTCGGTAGGCCTGGTTGGGCGATATTTGAGGCCGATGCCAGACAGGCGCCGGGAACTGGCGGCCGCGGTGCCGTTGTCGGTCAAGCGTTGAATCGGGGCGGTGACGCTCCGGCTTGGTCCCGCGACATCCGGCTTGAAAATTGAGGCTGGCCAGGAGCGGGCGGTACACCTCGAAGGTGCCCGCCCGTCCGGCGCCGCCGCCAAGCTGCTGAAACCCCGTCCGTCCCCAACAGCAACGGTCATGGCGTGACCAGTGGTTGCCGAGTGCCATTGGCGCGGTGCCCTGTCAACGCCGCCGGACAGCGGCCCGGAAGCGTCTTTTTAGCCGCCTTTTCGTCCTCGAAGCACGCTTTGCAGCCGTGCCGGGGACACGGCGAAAAGCCACGAAATGGCGGAATTCCGGGCTTTTCAGACATCCACCAGGCAGCCCCGCGCATATCCTATCCGCTTGAACAGGCTGATTTTTCGCCGGCCGGCATGTCGCTTCGACCCCGACTTTTTTTGGGTGCAATTCGGCAGTACAGCATTGATGCCCGGCGACGACGGATTCCGCTTGAAAGCGGCATCGAATCTATCTGTGAGCCGTTTCATGACCCGCTCATGAAAGACGTGATAGAGTGTCGCCGAATGGGGGAAGTTGCGATGGCCAAACGGTTGTTCGAGGTTCTTGCCAGACGGCGGTCATGGCTGGACCGGGTCGCTTTGGGGCTGCTCGTGTTCCTGGCGACCCTGGTCGCCGCGCTGATGGGCGGCGCCAGCACTTAAAGCCAGGAAAAGTGCGTGGCGGTTTGCTCGGCGACTTCGCCGCCCTTCGTGCACACTGGCGCCAGTGCACAACGGAGCGCGCTATTTCCTTTGGCCTATAGCCTTGAATTCGAATGTCGTGGGCCTGAGCCTGACCGGTTTCGGCCGCTCGGTGAGATCGACGACGCGGACCCATCTGTCGGCGCCGGCGCGCAAAGTGACTTTCTGGCCAAGCGCCTTCTCAGCCGCCTCGAAAGGCGTCTTTGCTGCGGCCGAATGGACCGCGACGACGGCTTCGCCGTCCATTTCCTCGACACGATAGATTGTCATGCGGGGCGCCCGCCGCTCCGCTCTCGTCCTTATGCATTATATTAGAAGTTACGAATGAAAGGCAAGACTCCCAAGTGTAGCGAAAGCGAAGCCTGCCGGGTTTACTCCTCTATCGAAGAGGGCGCGCCGTAGCCGCGCAGGCCGGTTCCGTTGCAGGCCTGGCAGGAACCCCGTTGTCCAGGGCAATTGTCGCGGAACGCGCCAGAGGGACAACATGCGCCGTTCGACGCCACCTGTTTCTCGCACTCGAACACCCTGCCGGCGCCCAGACACCGGGGGCAGGCGAACTTCCTGAATTCGCTCAAGCGAGCCTCCGGCTATTTCACGCGCCCGGCAACGCGCTGACTATGCCGCGGGTTCCATAACAGATACGGTTAGTCCTGCGTACGACAGTATAAGTTAGTAGAAGCTAATGTAATAAAGGCATTCGCCTGCAACGCGCGGTTGGTTCCGCGGTGCCGCGGCGTATCAGAGCATGGGTTCCTCGCCCTCGCGAAACGGCGGAGAGGAAAGGCGGCACACCTCTTTCACCAGCCCGCGCAGCCAGCGATGCGCCGGATCGGCGTCGAGCCTCGGGTGCCACAAGAGCGAGACCGTCAGCGCGGCGAGCTTCACCGGCAGCGTGAAGGTAAACAGGCCCTCGCGCAGCGTTCCGGTATAGCGTTCCGGCACCGTGGCGATGAGGTCGGAGCCACGCGCCAGCGCCAGCGCCTCGGCGAAGCCGCCGACCACGGTCGCGACTGTCCGCGTCAGCCCGGCGAGTTGCAAGGCGTCATCCACCGGGCCGCGGTCGAGGCCGCGGCGCGAGATCAATATGTGCCGACCGGCGGCGAAGCGCGCGGCGGTGATCCGGCCTTCGCACAAAGGATGGCCGGCCCGCGCGACGCCGACAAAGCGGTCGCGGAACAGCGCCTGCGCGCGCACCTCCGGCCCGGTCGAACCGCCCACCACGCCGGTCTCCAGATCGACCGCGCCCTCGCGCATCGGGCCGCTGTCCTTGTCGGGCTTGGGCACGAAACGCAGTTGCACGCCCGGCGCTTCCTCAGTCACGCGGGCGAGCAGCGCCGGGCCGAAATTCTCGACGAAACCATCGCTGTTTCGCAGCGTGAAGCTGCGGCCAAGCCGCGCGAGGTCGAGCCGCTCGGCAGGCCGCAGCACCGCTTCCGCCTCCTTCACCAGCCGCCCGACCTGCCCGCCGAGCTCGACAGCGCGCGGCGTCGGCACCAGGCCGCGCCCGGCGCGCACCAGAAGCGGATCGCCGGTCGCCGCGCGTAGCCTCGCCAGCGCCCGGCTCATCGCCGAAGGGCTGAGCTTCAAGCGTCGCGCGGCTTTGGCGACGCTGCCTTCGGCAAGCAGCACGTCAAGCGTGACGAGCAGGTTGAGATCGGGTCGCGACATGGCGCGACCATAGCACGGATTCGTCAAGCGACATGGCGTCTGATGCACTATTCAAGTGCATACGCTGCGTGTTCCGCCATGTCATGCGCACGCTTATCTTCCCCGCAAGTTCAACCGACGGAGAAGAAATCATGGCCGACATTGCCGAAACCCGCGCCGCGCCCCTGCGCCATTCGACGACGGGCGCGTTGGCGGGCCTGTCGCTTGCCATGCTCGTCTCCTCGCTCGGCACCAGCATCACCAATGTCGCGCTGCCGACGTTGAGCGCGGTCTTCGCCGCGTCCTTTCCGGCAGTGCAGTGGGTGGTGCTCGCCTATCTGCTCGCCATCACGGCGCTGATCGTCAGCGTCGGGCGTCTCGGCGATGTCGTCGGCCGCCGGCTGCTGCTGATCGCCGGCCTGGCGCTTTTCAGCGCCGCTTCGTTTGCCGCCGCGCTCGCGCCGTCGCTGGCGATGCTGATCGCTGCCCGCGCCGTGCAAGGCCTGGGCGCCGCGGTGATGATGGCGCTCACGATAGCCCTCGTCGGCGAGACGGTGCCGAAGCAACGCACCGGCAGCGCCATGGGCCTGCTCGGCACCATGTCGGCGATCGGCACGGCGCTTGGCCCCTCACTCGGCGGCGTGCTGATCGCAGCTCTCGGCTGGCGCTCGATCTTCCTCATCAACGCCGCGCTCGGCGCCGTCGCGCTGCTTGCCGCCTGGCGCTTTTTACCGGGCGACAAAGGGGCAGGCATCGACTGCGCAGAGGCGAAAGGAGCCGCGCGTTTCGATATGCTGGGGACGCTGCTGCTTGCCGCCACGCTTGCCGCCTACGCGCTGGCCATGACCATGGGGCGCGATCATATGGGTGGCCTGAACATGGCGCTGCTAGGCGGGGCAATTGTTGGCGCGGCGCTGTTCGTCGTCGCCGAAGCCAAGGTGGCGTCGCCGCTGGTCAAGCTCGCGCTGTTGCGCGACCCGGTGCTGGCGCCGAGCCTTGCCATGAACGCGCTGGTCTCGACGGTGATGATGGCCACGCTGGTCGTCGGCCCGTTCTTCCTGTCGCGTGCGCTGGGCCTCGGCGACGCTGCGACCGGAGCCGTGATGTCGATCGGGCCCGTGGTCTCGGCGTTCTGCGGCATCATTGCCGGGCGTGTCGTCGACCGCCTCGGCGCTGCCGCGATGATCATGGCCGGGCTGGTGCTGATGGTCGCCGGCTGCGTCGCGCTCGCCGTGCTGCCGGGCGTCTTCGGTGTCGTCGGCTACGTGGCGGCGATCATCCTGCTGACGCCCGGCTACCAGCTCTTCCAGGCGGCCAACAACACCGCCGTCATGGCCGACGTCGACAGCTCCGAGCGCGGCGTGGTGTCGGGCATGCTGAGCCTGTCGCGCAATCTCGGCCTTGTTACCGGCACGGCGGTGATGGGCGCGGTGTTCGCCTTCGCCGTGGGCACCAAGGATGTCGCGACGGCAGCGCCGGTAGCGGTCGCCGGCGGCATGGTGTTCACCTTCGCGGCGGCCACGGGGTTGGTGGCGTTGGCGGTCGCGATAGCGGTGGCTGGGCGGAGAGGGCGGATCGCGTAATCTGGGGAGAGCGGCAGCTTCGGCGCCACGCCGTCCCTTCCGCGATCGCGCAATTTCGTCACCGCACGGGGAGCATATTCTGACACGCGGCGGTGCCCATTCCGCCTTCGGCCGGTGCCTCAGCTACCCCAACGAACCCCCGCCCTCTGCGGCGCCGGCCCATCCTCCCACCCGATCTCGACCGCGCGCCGGAGCGGATGGCGCATGTCGTCCTCCCCGGAACCAAAGCGACAGGCAGCGGTTTACCCAGCCGAAGGGATGATTCAGGAATCAGGAATAAAGCAATGAAAACAGTGCTTCTTGCTGCCCTGGCGCTCTGCGTCGCCGCACCCGCCGTCGCTTCGGCGGCCGAGGCCGATGTCGTCATCAGGACGCATCACAGGCATCATTATCATCACCGCCCCGCCATCATCATCAATGACGAGGGCCATCGCTTGCATCACCGCCATCACGGCACGGTCGCCTTCTATGACAATGGCAAGCGTAGCTGGCGTTATCGCCATCACCGTCGTCAGGACGTGGTCGTCACGAGTTCGATCCACCGGCACCATCATCGTCGGGTCGTCGTCGAGGGCGGCTCCGACTATTGACGCCCCGCGCCCCGGCTCGTGCGATCAGACACGGGCTGGGAGCGCTTTTTTTTGATTTGTCTCTTCAGGACCGATTCCGCTGCGCAGCGCTTTCAGCGCGCTGGCCTGAAGCATGGCGCCCAACCGCAGCCGCCGACGGTTGGCGCAGGCGCCCTTCGACGCTCATTGGACTTCGCCACGGCACAACCCATATTTGAGCTCATGGAGCTTCGAGCGTGACCTTCGCGCGGGTGGCCCTTTTCGCCGTTGCCCTCCTGGCCGCGGCTGCCGTTTCTTCCTTCTCCTCGACCGGGAGCGGGAAGGTCGCGTTGAGCGTTGCCATTGACGGCGCTATCGGGCCGGCCAGCACCAGGCAGCTCGAGGAGGCGCTCGATACTGCTGCTCAACGCAACGCCGAAGTGCTCGTCCTTCAGCTCGACACGCCGGGCGGCCTGGTCACCTCGATGCGCGAGATGATCGCCGACATTCTGGCCTCGCCCGTGCCCGTCATCGGCTACGTCGCGCCGGCCGGCGGCCATGCGGCGAGCGCCGGCACCTACATTCTTTACGCAACCCATGTCGCGGCCATGGCGCCGGGCACCAATCTGGGCGCGGCGACGCCGGTCGAGATAGGCGGGCTGCCGTCGCTGCCGGGCGGCGACAAGGACAGGAACCAGAAGGGCGTCGCCGAGCCGCCCGGCGACGAGATGATGGCCAAGGTGACCAATGACGCGGTCGCGCTCATCCGCTCGCTCGCCGAGATGCGCGGCCGCAACGGCGACTGGGGCGAGAAGGCGGTGCGCGAGGCAGCGAGCTTGTCGGCCAACGCCGCCCTGCAGGAGCATGTCATCGACTTCGTCGCCCGCGACGCTACCGAGTTGCTGCAGCTTGCCGACGGGCGCACCGTCGATGTCGCCGGCGCCAAGAAAGTGCTGGCGACGAAAGGGCTGCCGGTCGAGACGCTGGAGCCTGGCTGGTTCATACGGCTGCTCTCCGTCATCACCGACCCGAACACCGCCGTCATCCTGATGCTGGTCGGCGTCTATGGCCTCGTCTTCGAGTTCACCAGCCCGGGCGCCGTGGCGCCCGGCGTCATCGGCACCATCTGCCTGGTGCTCGGGCTCTATGCGCTCAACCTCTTGCCGATCAACTATACCGGCCTGGCGCTGATGCTGCTCGGCATCGCCTTCCTGATCATCGAGGCCTTCAACCCCACCGTGGTGCTGGGGTTGGGCGGCGTCGCCGCTTTCCTGCTCGGCTCGGCCATGCTGCTCAGGATCGAAGGGCCGGGCTTTGCCATGTCGTGGGCGGTCATCGGCCCCGCCGCCGTGCTGACGCTCGGACTGGCGCTGCTCACCGGAACCTATGTCTGGACGGCGCGCAGGAACCCGCCGCGCGTCGGCGGCGAGGCGATGCGCGGCCTGCCCGTCGAGATCATCGACTGGCAGGGCGGCGAGGGCCATGTGCTGGCCTTGGGCGAACGTTGGCGGGCGAGGGCCGACGAACCCGTCGTACCCGGCGACAGGGTCGAGGTGATCGACGTCAGCGACCTCGTGCTGACCGTGCGGCGTCGTGATGCGAGCAACAACGGAGTGAAATGATGGTCGGTTACGTGGCCTATCTCATCATTGCGCTGCTGGTGATCATCTTCCTGGCGGCCGCCATCCGCATCCTGAGGGAATATGAACGCGGCGTGGTCTTTACGCTCGGCCGCTTCACCGGGGTCAAGGGCCCTGGCCTCATCATCCTCATCCCGTTCGTCCAGCAGATGGTGCGGGTCGATCTGCGCGTGGTCGTCCAGGATGTGCCGCCGCAGGATGTCATCTCGCGCGACAACGTCTCGGTCAAGGTCAACGCCGTGCTCTATTTCCGCATCGTCGACGCCGAGCGGGCAATCATCCAAGTCGAGGATTTCATGGCCGCCACCAACCAGCTGGCGCAGACCACGCTGCGCTCGGTGCTCGGCAAGCATGAGCTCGACGAGATGCTAGCCGAACGCGACAAGCTCAACAGCGATATCCAGGAGATCCTCGACCAGCGCACCGATGCCTGGGGCATCAAGGTCTCCAATGTCGAGATCAAGCATGTCGACCTGAACGAAAGCATGATCCGCGCCATCGCCAAGCAGGCCGAGGCCGAGCGGCTGCGCCGCGCCAAGGTGATCAATGCCGACGGCGAGCAGCAGGCGGCGGCGAAGCTGGTCGAGGCCGGCCGCATGCTTGCGGCCGAGCCGCAGGCCATGCAGCTGCGCTATTTCGAGGCCCTGCACGACATCGCCGGCGAGCGCTCGTCCACGGTGGTATTCCCGCTGCCGGTGGAACTGCTCGGGCAATTCATGAAAGGGCAGGGCAAATGAGGCGTTGACGCTGCCGGTCTTCCCTCGTCGGCAGAGTCAATCGGCCTCGCCGCCCGAACCCTTGCCGCATTCTGCCAGCACCTTGCCGATCGCAGCACCTGAGCCTTTCAGCGCAAAGCTCGCCGCGCCGTATTTGTCGGCCGAGACCGTCACCTCGCCATTGCCGCGCAGCAGCGCCAGCAACGGGTCGGCGGGGCCGGAGAGTTCGGCCGTGAAGTAATTGTACATCGCCTCGAGCTCGAGCTTTTTGGTCACGCTCTTGCCGCCGGCCTTGAAGGTGAAGGATCCGCCGATGCCGGGCTCCAGCTGCCCGCCCGCGGCGCCGAGATCATAGCTCAGCACCGGCTTGTCGAAGCAGGCCAGCATCAGATGCGCATCGCCCTTCGGCCCGCCGCACACCGAAGCCGTCATCACGCTGCCGCCTTCGTCCTCCTCCATCCGGGCGGACCAGGCGCAAGGCGCGGCATGGGCGAAAGGGGTGGCTAGAAGGGCAAGTGTGACGATTGCCAGTGCGCTTTTCATAGTCGATCCCCCCACCGTGGCGGGCATCATATAGAGATTGGCGAAAGTCGGCGAGCGGCCAATCTCTCCTGAATGGATCTCGCTTAAGTGCTCTTGGCCGGCTCGAACAATTCCAGCAGATTGCCGGAAGAGTCGACCAGCAAGATCTGCGAGCCGCCCGGCCTCGTCACGATTTCATTGCGGAAGTTTAGGCCTGCCATGCGCAACCGGGCGACCTCCTTCGTCGCAAAACGCGGGCGATAGCGCTCGGGTTCGTCCGCGGCGTTGCCGGCGACGGCGATTGCACCAGGTATTGACGACAAATCCGACCGCCGACGATTGCAAGGAGGTAAAGCGATGACCGATGACGCAACCGCGATCCGCCAGGTGGTCGAGACCTGGATGGCGGCGAGCCGGAAAGGCGATCTGGAGACCGTGCTTGGCCTGATGACAGACGATGTCGTCTTCATGGTTCCCGGCAAGGAGCCCTTCGGCAAGGAAGCCTTCGCCGCGGCCTCCAGGGGCATGGGCGAGACCAAGATCGACGGTGATAGCGAGATCGTCGAGCTCAAACTGCTCGGCGACTGGGCCTATATCCGCAACCGCATCGATATGACGGCGACACCGCCCGGCGGCGAGCCGGTGCGGCGGTCCGGCTATACGCTGACGCTGCTGCGCAAGGAGAATGACGGCCGCTGGCGGCTGGCGCGGGATGCGAATTTGCTGGAGGCAAAAGGGTAGGGCGCAGCAGCCGGAACTGCCTGTCCCCTTGTGGCTATCCCCTTCTGGGGCGAGAAACCTTGTCCTGCGAACGCGGCGTTCGCGATCGCCGGCGCGAATGCCCGCTATCTCGCGCTTACTTTCGCCACGGCGGCTCAGGCGCGAAGCACTTGCCGATCCAGTCGGCGAAGGCGCGGGTCTTGGCGGCCTGACCCTTGGCCGAGGGCATGACGACATAGACCGCGCCCTCGTCGGCAAGTGTCCAGTCTTCCAGGATCGGCACCAGCCGGCCGTCGGCGAGCTCGCGCCCCACCAGCCAGTCGGTGCTCATCATCAAGCCGACGCCCTGCACGGCGGCCTCGACCAGCACCTCGGCGTCGTCGCTGACCAACGGCCCCGAAACCTCGATGCGCACGCGCCGGCCCTCGCGGTCGGTCATCTCCCAGGCGGGAAAGGTCTGGAAGCCGGAGAAACCCAGGCAGCTATGCTCCAGCAGCGCCTGCGGCGTTTCCGGCCTGCCCCTTCTGGCGAGGTAGGAGGGCGCGGCGCAGAGCAGCCGGCGGCGCGTCGCCACCTTGCGCGCCACCAGGCGCGAGTCCTCCAGGCTGCCCAGCCGTACGGCGACGTCGAAATTCTCGGCGACGAGATCGGCGAAGCGGTTGGAGAACTCTGCCTCGATGTGGACCTCGGGAAACTCCACCAGGAATTGCGGCAAGAGCGGCCCGATCCACATGCGTCCGAAGGTCCCCGGCAGCGCCAGCTTGAGCAGGCCGCGCGGCCCGCCGGCGGCATGCGCCGATGCGGCCGCCTCGGCCTCGTCGACCGAAGCCAGGATGGCGCGCACGCGCAACAGGAATTCCGCGCCCGCCTCGGTAAGCGACACGCTGCGCGTGGTGCGGTGGAGCAGCCGCACCCCCAGCCGCTCTTCCAGCGATTGGAGACGGCGCGACAGAATGGTCGCGTCGCGCCCGACTCTCGCTGCCGCCCTGGTGAAGGAGCACGCCTCGGCGACGGCCGCGAAGGCCGCCATTTCGGCAAGGGCGGAGGGCTCAACTGATTTCTGCATGATTTGCAATACTCAAATGCAAAGTCCAACGATTATCGAGTAGTAGCGCAGCAGCTAGGTTCGCTCAATCGTCCATCGACCACGCACGGAGTGAACCCATGAAAGCCATCGAACTCAGCCAACCCCGGCTCGACGCCTTCCGCGCCGCCAGCATCGCCACGCCCGAACCGCAACGCGGCGAGGTGCTGATCCGCCAGCGTGCGGCGAGCCTGAACTTCGTCGATGTCGCCGTTGCGAGCGGCAATTATCCCGGCCCGGTGTTTCCGCTCGTTCCCGTCGCCGACGGCGCCGGCGAGATCGTCGCGCTGGGCGAGGGCGTGACGACATTCAAAACTGGCGACCGCGTTGTTGCCCACGCCAAGCCGCGCTGGATCGGCGGCCGGCCGCGTCCCCACGAGATGACGCAGATGCGCGGCATCTCGTTGCCCGGGTCGCTGGCCGAATATGTCGCGCTGCCGGCCAACTCGGTCGTGCCGGTCCCGGCGCATCTCTCCTTCGGGGCGGCCTCGACCTTGCCGATCGCCGGCACCACCGCGTGGAACGCCATCCGCGCCGCCGATGTCGGGCCGGGCTCCGTCGTCGTGCTGCTCGGCACGGGCGGCGTCTCGATCTTCACCCTGCAGCTTGCCAAGGCGGCCGGGGCCACCGTCATCATCACGTCGTCCTCGGACGAGAAGCTCGAGCGGGCCAAGGCGCTCGGCGCCGATCACCTGATCAATTACCGCGCGACACCGGATTGGGACGGCAAGGTGCTGGAACTGACCGATGGCCTCGGCGCCGACCTCGTCGTCGAGACCGGCGGCACCGCCACCTTCGCGCGCGCCGTCAACGCCACCGCCCCCGGCGGCACGCTGTTCACCATCGGCTTCGTCACCGGCGCCGAGGCCACGGTCAATCTGCTGCCGATCATCATCAAGGCGCTGAAGGTGGTGGGCAACAACACCGGATCGGTCTCGGACCTGCGCGACGCTGCCCGTGCCATCGGCGCCGCCCGGATCGAGCCGGTCGTCGACAAGGTGTTTTCACAAAACGAGGCGACCGAAGCCTACACCTACATGGCCGCCGGCGGCCTGCATTTCGGCAAGCTGGTGTTCGGCTTGGATTGGTAGGAAGAGCCGACGCTGGAGTGGGCGAAAGCAATGAATCTCTCGGTCTCCCTGAAGCCGACTTCCCTGACAGGAAGATGTGGGAGCTTCAATCCGCCTCGCCGCCCGAGCCCTTGCCATATTCGGCCGGGCTCCGTCGACCGAGCGTTCTCACGCTACTCCCGATCCTTCTCACCTTTCGCCATCAGAACTGGAGGTCGAGGTTGGCCTTGACGCCGTTGTCGGCCTTATGGGAGCCGAACTGACCGGTGTAGGACAGGCCGAGCGTGGCATTGGCCGAGATCGGCAGGTCGAAACCGGCCTCGATCACCACGCTGTCCCTGGCGATGGGCACGCCGGCAATGGTGAAGGCGTTGCCGCCGGCGAAAGCGAAAGTCGAAGTCGGCGTGACATCGCCGAAGGCATGGCGCCAGCCGAGCGTGCCGCGCGCGGTTGCCTCGATGCTGCCCAGGGTCAGGCCGGTCGAGGCGCGCAGCCCGAGCGTGGTGAAGGTCGCGTTGGCAGTTGAGCTTGCGCTGGTCAGGGCTGCACCGCCACCTTTCTCGGCGAAGCCGTCGGTGTGCACGCTGACATAGGCGAGATTGGCGAAGGGCTCGAACTTGAAGCGCCCGGCATCGACCTTGTAAGCGAGTTCGCCGAACACCTGTGCCGTGCCGGCGTCGTAGTCGGCCGACAGTTGACCGGCGAAGCCATTGAAGGCAACCGCGCGCTTTGTCGAGATGCTGTTCCAGCTGTAGGCGGCGCCGGTGCGGAACGCGATGGCGCCCCAGTTGGTGCCCCCGTAGAGCCCGAGATGATAATTGTCGCCGGCGCCGCTGGAACGGCGAGCGTCGGCGTCGAAACTCGAATGGCTGTAGCCGCCTATGGCGCCGACGCGCCAGTCCCCGACCAGGCTATCGGCGCCGACCAGCAGCCCCCCGGTCGAACGATCGAAGGCGGCGGCATTGCCGTCGCTGCCGACATGCCCCCACGAGCCGAAAGCTTGGCCCCAGACGGCGACGCGATCGGTGTCGGCCGCGACCATTTCCGGCCCGCCCTCGCCATAGGCCATGACCGGCAACGCGGCTGCGTCGGCATCGCCAAACGCGGCGCTGATCCGCCTGGTGGCGGCGTCGCGGATGAAGCGGCTGTCCTCGAGGAGCATCCCCTTGGCCGAGGCGTGAATTTCGCCGGAAAGCTGGTCGAAGGCGTCCTGGGCGGCTGCCTTGCTCGGCAAGGCAAAGATGGCATCGAAGAGCGGATTGCCGACGCCCAGACTATCCGCTCCGCCGCCGGTGGCGATCTGGTTCGGCGTCAGGCCAACGCTGGCAAAGCTTGCCTTGGCCAGGTTGAGATAGACATTGTTCGCGTCATAGGTCAGCGTCGGCGCAATGAAGATCGAGCCTTCGAGACTGGCCTTGTCGAAGGCACCGGTGACACCGCCCGCCGCCGTGACGATCGTGTAGGTCGTTCCGGTCGCATAATCCGGATAGGGGATGACGACGACCGTGCCGCCGCCGATCGTCACGGCGCCGGTGGCGCTGATCAGATCGGATGTGCCGCCGCTTTCGACTTCAACGGCATAAATCGAACCGGCCGAGAAGGTTGTATTGCTCACATTGATCGTGCCGATCGAATTGCCTGGGGCGAAGGTCCCGCCCGAAGCAATGGTCACATTGCCTGCCGTGCCCGATCCGCCAAGCAGGCCGCCGGTGACATTGATCGCGCCGCCGAGCGAGCCGTTGACATAGAGGCCGCCGCCGAGAACGTTCGTCGTCCCGGTGAACCCGGCGGAATTACCGGTCAACTTGGTGTTGCCGGCGATCTGGTTGATCGTCCCCAGTCCGCTGATCGCGGCAGCGAAGCCATTGTTTGCGCTGGTATGGTTGAAATTGAGCGTGCCGGTGCCGGCGCCGAACTGCAACGTGGCCGAATCGAGGACGCCGGCGCCCGTCGCAGCAGTGCCCGCTGCGCCGCCGATGTTCAGCGTGCCGGTCGAGCCGGCCTGGCTGGCGATCACGGTAACGCCGTCCACCAGAGCGACGCCGCCGTTGGAGAGCGTCACCGAAGCCGTGCCGCCGAAACCGATCCCAAGATCGCCGTGCATCTCCCACAGCGCGGCCGGGCCGTCGACGGTTGCCTGTCCGGTGGCACCGGTGGCGATCGCTATGTAGGCGGTGCCGCCGGAGGCGACGCCGCCATTGGTGACCGCAAGAGTGCCGCTTCCGAGACCGCCAAGGTACATGCCGTTCTTGTTGGTCCATTTCGAGCCCGCGCCGTCGACGGTAATTGCACCGGTGGCTGCTGCCGCCTGGCCGACAAAAACGAAATTGGCATCTGCTGAGCCGCCGTTGGAGATGGAAAGTGTCGCGTGACCGGCGCCTCCCAGGGTAAGACTGTCATCGGTGCTCCAGGAAGATCCCGCTCCGTCCACAGTCACGGTCGCGGTTGCGGTATCGAATTCTCCGAGGATCGCGGCCTGGTTGAGGACGTGACCGCCATCGGTGACCTGGAGCGTACCCGCGCCCTTGAAACCGACGAACAGGTCGCCAGAATTCATCCAGGTCGAACCCGGTCCATCGACCACGACTCCGCCGGCCGAATCGGCTTCGAGTGCGACATAACCCTTGGTATCGCTGACAGCGCCGCCGTTTGAAATCGCCAGTGTGCCGGCACCATGATAGCCGACGACGAGATTCCCGCTATTGGTCCAGGTCGAGCCGGCGCCGTCGACCGTTGCCGCGCCGGTCGAGGCCGCGTCGAAGCCAAGGTAGCCCAGGTCATTGCTGACCGCGCCGCCGTTCGAGATCGTCAACGTTCCCTTGCTGAGGCCTCCGACGTAGAGGTTCCCGCTGTTCGTCCATTTTGATCCCGCGCCGTCGACGAACACCGCGCCAGTCGAGCCCGCCGAGTTGCCGACATAGCCCGAGGCGCTGCTGACCGCGCCGCCATTGCTTATCGCCAATGTGCCGGCGCCGAAATCGCCAATACCCAGGTTGGAGCTGTTGGTCCAGGTCGAGCCGGCGCCGTCGACGAACACCATGCCGATGGAGCCCGCCTTCGCGCCGACAGCGGCCCAAGTGTTGCTGACAACGGCACCGTGAGAGATCGCCAGGGTGCCGTTACCGAAATCGCCCACCATCAGGTTGGAGCTGTTTGTCCAGGTCGAGCCGGCGCCATCGACGAACGCGATGCCGGTGGAGCCTGCCTGCGCGGCGATATTGCCCTCACCATTGCTGGCCGCGCCACCATTTCCGATCGTCAGCACACCGGTGCCGCTATCGCCGACATAGAAGTTCGAACTGCTGGTCCAGGTCGAGCTGGCACCGGTGACCACCGCTGTGCCGACAGAGCCCGTCTGCGCGCCGATCATACCGATGGTGTTGCTGACCGCGCCGCCATTCGAGACCGTCAGCGCACCCTGGCCCTGGAAGCCGATGAAGAGGTCCGAAGTGTTGGTCCAGGCCGAGCCGGCACCGTCGACCGTCACCAGGCCTTTGGAGCCTGCGGCATAGCCGGCATAGCCCACCGAACTGGTGACTGCGCCGCCATTGGTGATCTCCAGCGCGCCGAAGCCCGCGTTTCCAACCGCAAGGGCCGCGTTCGCCCAGGTCGAACCAGCACCGTCGACAGTTGCTGTGCCAGTGGAGCCCGCCAGGTTGCCTAGAATGCCGCTCAGATTGCTAACCTTGCCGCCGCTCGAGATGTTCAGCGCGCCGGTGCCCTGATCGCCGACGTACAGGTGGGAAGAGTTTGTCCAGGTCGAACCCGCGCCGTCGACCGTCACCATGCCGTTGGAGCCTGCATGCGTACCGATGCTGCCCGTGGCATTGTTGACCGCGCCGCCATTGGTGATGTCCAGTGTGCCGACGCCACGTTCGGCGATATAGAGATCGCCGCTGTTGGTCCAGGTCGAGCCGGTCCCGTCCACTGTTACCGTGCCTGTGCCCTGACCGAAACCGACATGGCCCACGGTGTCGCTCACGGCGCCACCGTTTGAAATCGTAAGGGTGCCGGTGCTGTCGGTGCCCAAGGCAAGGAAAAGGTCGGAACTGTTGCTCCAGAGCGAGCCCGCTCCAACGACGCTTACCTTGCTGTGGGCGTTCGAAGCGTAGCCGAGATAGCCGGCGGTGTCGGCAAGCGTGCCGCCGTTCGTAATCGTCAGCGAGCCTGTGTAGCTCGCAATGGTGCCAACAAACAGATTTTGCGCGGCTGCGCTCGGCGCATTGACCACGGCCGGGTGCGGAAACGCCGCGTCGAGGGTGACGTCGTCGCTCGATGTCGGGACAGCGGTGGGATTCCAGTTTCCGGCGGTGAACCAATCCGTGGACGCCGCGCCGGTCCAGATCTCGGCTGCCGTGGCGCTTGGCTGGCCAAGGCCGATCAGCGCCGTCGACGTCAACGCCAGATATTTCAACGCCTTCTTCCGGCCTTCAAATCCATTCTTCGGCATTTAATCCCCTGACAGACAAGTCATTTCACCCTGAAGGTGACATGTCATTGGAGCCCGGCATTGTCTTGGGCAGCGCCGCACTGGAATTGGACTGGAAAGAGATGCCGGTTCTTTTCTGCGCGCTGTGATGGTTTGGCACCACCGAGCATTTTGCAGCCAAGCGGCGTCGCTTGGCGTCGCAGAAATGCGGCTAAAACAAACAGATAGAGCGAATGGGTAAATCGGAAATCGCGTCGCCTGACCGATTTCGGGAGACGCCCGGTTCTATCTGGCGCTCGTCGGCGTGTAGCCGAAGCGACGGCGGAAGCAGCGATTGAAGTAGGACACGTCGCTGAATCCGCTCATCATTGCAATTTCGCTGACCCGCATACGGTCATTGTGTCTTTGGGCGAGCATCTTATGTGCGCTTTGCAAGCGCAGCTCGAGCACACGCTCGGAGAAGCTGATACCCGTCTCCTGGAGGATGTCGTGAATATAGCGCGTCGACAGACGGAGTTCCTTTGCGACGCCCTGCGCGGAGATGCCAGGATGGGCGAAATTGTCTGCGATGTTGGCCAGGACCGCCCGCAGCCTGGCCGCGCGCAGGCCGCGCAGGCCAGCCAATTCGGCAGCCTCACCTTTCGCGCCCGTCACCAGACCGATCAGATCGACGATCACGTCCGTTGCGTGCGTGATGAGATCGGCCGAGACGAGGGGGCGGCCGGTCTCGAGAAGTTGGCAATAACGCTTGAGAAGATCGAGAGCCTCGCTTTCGGCGCCGATCTTCAACGCCAGCCTGTCATCGATCTGTGGGAAGGCCTGTATGAGGACGGCGCGTGGGACCACCACGTTGGCCCACACATTCCGGTCGGCACCGACCATTTTCAGTGCTTCCGATGCCGTGACCAGGACCGCTTCTCCCTTGCCGACGCCGTATTCGCGGCCGACCTGCGCCCCGGTCAAAACGGTGTCGGCCTTGTTGATCAGCAGGAGATATCCGTCATTGCCGTCGTCGGCAATGTTGCTTGCTTTCCTCGTTGCATGCCTGATCGTTCCGGACATCTGGCCGAGAACTAGTGATCCGACAGCCGTGGCTTCGATCGCCGCCTCGAAAGGCAGGTCTGCGGATATGCCGTATTCAACCGACCATATCTCCGCGACATGGGTGTCCTGCCAGAGGGAAAACCGATCGCGTTCATTGAGATGCGAGGGCAACTGAGCCGATGAAAACACCGTCTTTCGCGACAATCGAACACCTCGAAAAGCTACAGCTTCAAAAATTGTCGAACGCGATGCTTTCCAATCCGGGAATAACAAGCGACATTGATCGCTCGGCGTTCGACCGATCGCATTAGACCCTTAATCGAGTTCAACCAGGCGTGGCGTCACCCCAAAGTATGACGTCGCGAAATCCTTCCAGACGGATCGGCGTTTTTGCGCCGGGCGGCTGTCAATTTGTTGCTGTATTCATCTTTTTTCGCTCATCCCTCATGCGGGGCAGGGCATGTCAGGGGGCGTGGTGGAGAGGCTGGGCAGCGAAGTACTTTATTCGATTATCGGTGAAATTTATGATTGCGTTTTGAATCCGGAAGGCTGGACCGGAGTGATGACCCGGGTCACCGAAGCTGTCGACGCTGCCTATACCACTGTCGCGCTGGCCAGCACCGCTGACAATCAGGGCCGTTTCGCGGCTCAATCAGCTTGGGATCCGGTGCAAATGCGCGCGCTCCAGGAAGATTATGACTTTGACGAAATTCCCGGATTGAAGGCCGCGGTCATTGGCGACATCGACACGCCTGTTGCGACGCTGTCGCATATGAGCGAGGCCGAGCTCCAGCAAACGCCGTTCTTCCAGAATTGGGCCGGGCCGCAGGGATTGCGCGAGGCTTGCATCACCAAATTCGTTCACACGCCGGACCGGATTGGGCTCATGGGCTGCACCACGCGTGCCAACAGGGGTATCATAACCGTTGAAGAGCAGCGGTTCCTGGCATTGCTCTCGCCGCATCTGCGTCGCGCTTCCCTGATTGGAGATCTGCTCGATCAGACCCGCATTACCGCCAATTTCTATCGCGAAGCGCTCGACCATCTCGCCGTGCCTGTCGTTTTTGCCGGCGCCGACGGAGCAATCCTCTATGCGAATGGGGCTGCCGACCGGATGTTTTCCGGGCAGGGTCCCATTCTTTCCAGGAAGGGCCTGCTCCAACCGCAGAATCCGGCGGTCGCCCGCGCTTTGGCGGAAGCATTAGCCAGCGCCGCCGGCGCAGATGCTTCGCTTGGCTCTCGCGGCATAGGGCTGCCCGTTTCAGCGCCGGGTCAACCGCCCGCCGTAGCCTATGTGTTGCCGCTGACCGAAGGAACCGCGCGCGCGGCTTTCCGGCCCGCCTGCGCTGCCGTCTTCGTATCGACCACGACGTCCTCTTCTCCGCTGCCGGAGGCCGTTCTCACGACGCTGTTCGATCTTACTCCCGCGGAGGCCCGGGTCCTCCTGCGGATCGGCAGCGGATTGCCCGCGTCCAGGAGCGCCTCATCGCTCGGCATCAGTGAAAACACTTTGAAGACCCATCTCAACCGGATATTCGCCAAGACCGGCACGAGGCGCCAAGCCGATCTCGTCAAACTGATTTCGGACATAGGCATGCCTTTCGGGACTGATCAGGCTGCCGCCCGCCGCTGAGCTGGCCGCGCCGGGTTCCTCGTCGGCGCCGGGCGGTGCCAGGTAGACTCACACCCAATCTCCGCGTCCAGACGGGCAATCGACTGAGGCTGCATGGCCACACTGACCGGGAAAGCGTTGCGGCGCGCTCGGCCCGTCGGCGCGACACGTGCCGCCGGCCAGGGCGGGGCCGTCCCTGGCGTCGAGCTCAGATCAGCTTCTCAAGCGTGATCGGCAGATCCCGCACCCTTTTCCCTGTCGCGTGGAACACTGCGTTGGCAATCGCCGGCGCGATGCCGACGATCGCCAGTTCGCCCACGCCCTTGCCCCCAAGGGCGGAGGAGTGCGGGTCGGGGATGCCGACCGAGATGGTCTGGATGTCCGGGATATCGGCATTGGTCGGCAGCATGTAGTCGGCGAAATTGCCGTTGACGATGCGGCCGTGGCGACGATCGACGATGCCTTCCTCGAGCAGCGCCTGGCCGATGCCCATGATGATGCCGCCCTTCCACTGGCTTTCCGCCAGCTTCGGATTGTAGAGCCGGCCTGAATCCAGCGCCGACACCACGCGCGCCACGCGCACCGTGCCGAAATCCTCGTCGACGCGCACCTCGACGAAATGCGCGCACCAGGAATGGCGCGAATAGTCGCCCTCGGTGTGCGGGATCGACATGGCTATCGTGGTGTAGTTCTTGTAACGCTCTTCCGGCGTCGTGCTGGCCGGCAGCGTGTCGCCCTTGGCTTCGATTTGGTCGCGGCCGATCGCCATCATGAAGTCGGCGATCGACAGGTCCGGCCCTTCGCCGCGCGGCGAGGCGATGCGGCCATCCCTCACTTGCAGCGTGTTCGCCTGCAGCTTCTGGAACGGCGAGCGCGGGTCGGAAAGCGCGAGCCCGATCAGCTCGTCCAACGCCTGGCCGGCCGCCTTGTGGACCGCGCCGGTCATGACGCCGGCAAGTCGCGAGCCGCCGGTGACGCCGGCGCGGGCGAAATGCGAGTCGCCGAGCTTCACCGCCACCCGCTCCACCGGCACGCCAAGCGTCTCGGCCGCGGTCTGCGCCAGGATCGTGTAAGTGCCTTGGCCCATGTCGATGGACGAGCTTTCGACTTCGACCGAACCGTCGGAAAGCAGCTTCACCACCGCCTCGCCATGCGCGCGCCGCACCGGATAGGTGCCGGCCGCGACACCCCAGCCGATGAGCTGGCGGCCGTCGCGCATCGAGCGCGGCGGGTTGCTGCGCTTCGCCCAGCCGAACGCTTCCGCGCCGGCGGCAAAGGCCTCGCGCAACTGGCGTGTCGACCACGCCTTCTTCGCATGCGGGTCCTGCTCGGCATAATTGATCAGCCGCATCTCCAGCGGATCGATACCGAGCTCATAGGCAAGCTCGTCGATGGCGCTTTCGATGCCGAAGGCGCTCGGGTTCTCGCCAGGCGCGCGTTTTGCGCCGGGCACCACCGTATTGACCCGCACCACATTCTGCTTCGAGGAGAAGTTGGGCGTGGCATACATGATCGAGGTGACAGAGCCGAGCGGCTCGACCCACGTCCCGTCGACCGCGGTCTCGTTGACACCGCGATGCACGATCGACTGGATCTTGCCATCCCTGTCGGCGCCGATCGCAACGGTCTGACGCGTCGCCGCGCGACCGCCATAGGACGTAAAATTCTGCGGGCGGGTGAGCACCAGCTTCACCGGCCGGTCGAGCATTCTGGCGGCAGCCGCCGCAACCGCGCTGTGCGCCAGCGCCAGCGCCTTGGAGCCGAAGCCGCCGCCGATATAGGGTGAGACCAGCCGCACATTCGCGAACGGCACGGAAAACCACTCGGCATAGGTGCGCGCCATGCCGTCGAGCCATTGGCTGGGCTCCCAGATGGTCAGCTCGTCGCCTTCCCAGCGCGCGATGAGCCCATGCGGCTCCATCGCCGCCTGGAATTCGCGCGGCGTGTTGTAGGCCGCGCAGATGCGCACAGGCGCTTCGGCGAAGGCGGCTTCAGCGTCGCCCCATTCCTTGGTCATGGCGTCGATCGGGATGCCGTCGCCCGCCTTGCCGTCGCTCAGGTCGACGATGGCCGGCGTCTCGTCATACCACACCTTGACCAGCGCCGCGGCGGCGACCGCCTGCTCGAATGTCTCGGCCACCACCGCCGCGATATGCTGGCCGGAAAAGGTGACCTCGCGCACGAGCGGCGCGTAGGTCGGCTGCGAGGGCGGGTTGCCGAGCCAGTCCGATGCGCCCCTCAATTCCATGATGGTGTCAGGCGTCAGCACAGCGAGCACACCGGGCGCGGTCTCGGCCGCGCGGGCGTCGATCGCCGTCACCTTGCCGGCGGCAATCGTTGCGCCGACCAGCACCGCATGCGTCAGCCCCTCGAGCTGCTGCTCGAAGGCATATTTCGCTGCGCCCGTGATCTTGGCCGGGCCGTCGACGCGCGACAGCCGCCCGCCGACCGCTTCGAGGCGCGCGCTGTCGGACGCGGCGTGTTTCATGTCATGAACGGTCATGCCGTCTCTCCCAATTTGAGAATGGCGCGCGCGATCACGCGCGGCGCCAGCGCAATCTTGCAGTGGTTGGCGCCATGGTCGACGGCGCCCTCCATGGCGAGCTCGCTCGCCTTGCGGATCGTGGCTTCGTCGAGCGGCTTGCCTTTCAGCGCCTCTTCGACGGCGCGCGCCCGCCACGGTTTCGTGGCGACGCCGCCGAGCGCGACGCGGATGTCGCGCACGGTGCGGCCGTCGCATTCAAGCTCCAGCCCGACGGCCGCGCTTGCCGCCGCGAACTCATAGGACTGGCGGTCGCGCACCTTGATGTAGGTCGAGCGTCTGGCCGCGGCCGAGCCTGGGATCTCTACTGCGGTGATCACTTCGCCGGGGCGGATGTCGTGCTCCTGCTCGGCGGTGGCGCCCGGCGCAAGGAAGAAGTCCTCGACCTTGAGCTTGCGCCCGCCGAGATCGACCTCGGCGTCGAAGGCGACGAGCGCCACGGCGAGATCGCCCGGATAGGTGGCGATGCAGGCCTCGCTGACGCCGAGCACGGCATGGCCGCGCGTCGCGCCGCCGATCGCCGAGCAGCCGCTGCCGGGCGCGCGCTTGTTGCAGGCCGGGAAGTTTTGCGGATCGCGGAAATAGGGGCAGCGCGTGCGCTGCATCAGGTTGCCGCCGATGGTCGCCATGTTGCGCAGCTGAGCCGAGGCCGCCTGCCACAGGGCTTCCGATACGGCCGGGAAGCAGCTCTTCACGGAGGCGTGGTCGGCGACATGGCTCATCCTGGCCAGCGCGCCGATCACGGCGCGGTCGGCGGTGACATCGATGGCCTTGAGCCCTTCGATGTGGCTGATGTCGATGACGGTCGAGGGTTCGGCGACGCCGCATTTGGCGAGGTCGATGAGCGTGGTGCCGCCTGCAAGCAACATGGCGCCGGGAAGAGCGGCGGCGTTGCGCGCGGCCTCGATATTGTCGGCGCGGAAGTAGGAAAAATCTCTCACGAGCGCAGCTCCTGTGCGGCCTGCCGAACGGCGGCGACGATGTGCGGATAGGCGCCGCAGCGGCAAAGATTGCCGGCCATGTATTCACGGATCTCATCATCGGAGCCGGCATGGCCCTCGCGGATGCAGGCCACCGCCGACATGATCTGTCCCGGCGTGCAATAGCCGCACTGGAAGGCATCCTGCTCGAGGAACGCGGCCTGCACGGCATGCAGCGTGCCGTCCTCGCCGGCAAGACCCTCGATAGTGGTGATCGAGCGCCCTTCGACTTGGGCCGCGAGCGTCAGGCAGGCCAGCACGCGCTCGCCGTCGACATGCACGGTGCAGGCGCCGCACTGGCCCTGGTCGCAGCCTTTCTTGGTGCCGGTGAGGTGGAGCCGTTCGCGCAGCGCATCGAGCAGCGTCACGCGTGGTTCGATTTCCAGCGCGTGGGTCCGGCCATTGATGGTGAGATTGAGGGAAAGGGTGGTGGGACTGATGGTGACTTGGTCATTCATGGGGCGTCGGGCTCCGATTGCTGGACGCTTGAGCGGATGGAAATGGGGCTTGGGAGGACAGGGGCAAGGGCAACGTTTGAGGGAGGGCGCGGACGGCGGGGAGACTAATCTCCCCCCTTGCGGGGGAGATGCCCGGCAGGGCAGAGGGGGGTGTGACGGAACGAGGCGTTTGCCGTTTCTGCGATCCGCTAGATAGCGCCAGGAAGGAAGCGCCCGTCACTTGCCAAGACGTTGGCAGGACAGCGCCCCCCTCTGGCCTGCCGGACATCTCCCCCGCACGGGAGGAGATCAGCAGCCTCATCGCCGCGCTCCACCAACCAGGGTGCGTTTCCCGTCCTTCTCTACGTGACATACCGCTTCCCCTGGTTATATGATAAAAGCACTCCACTAAAACGGAGGTGCCTCCGTTTATTTACGTGGGGTCTGGCCGGTCATGGTTCAACCCCCATATTGCGTTCGGTGGAGAAAAAAGTGCCTGACCAGGAAATGACCGCTGAAGCGAAGCGCGACACGCATGCGCCAAAGCCGCTGCGCGCCGATGCGCAACGCAACCGCGACAGGCTGGTCGAGGTGGCCGCGCAGGCTTTTGCTACCGATGGCGTCGACGCCTCGCTGGAGGAGATCGCCAAGCGGGCAGGGGTCGGCATCGGCACGCTCTACCGCCATTTCCCGACTCGCGAGCATCTGGTCGAGGTCGTCTATCGCCGCGAGGTGGAAGGACTTTGCCACGCCGCCGAGGAACTTGCTCGTGAGCATCCTGCCGATGTCGCGCTGGAGCTCTGGATGCAGCGCTTCGTCGATTATATCGCCACCAAGCGCGGCCTCGCCACCAGCCTGCGCCTATTGCTCACCACCAACTCGACGCTGTTCTCCGACACGTCCGGCCGCGTCTCGGGCGCCATGCGAAGCCTGATCGAGGCCGCTGCCGCCTCGGGAAAAATCCGCGCCGACGTCGATGCCTCCGATGTGATGCATGCGCTGGGCGGCATCTACTCGGCGCCGAACACGCCAGACTGGCGCGAGCGGTCGGGGCGGCTGGTGAAGCTCTTGATGGATGGGCTGCGGTTCGGGGCGAGGGGCTGAGGCGCGGGAACTGCTAATCTCCCCCTCGTGGGGAGATGTCCGGCAGGACAGAGGGATTGCTGTCTCGCCAACCTCTGCCCAACTGGCATTCCCCAACCCGTGGCCTACATAGTCGGCACCACCCTCCCTTCCAAAAGGAACCTCCCATGCCCGAACAGCTCAAATTGAACGACGGCGCCACCATCCCGCAGATAGGGCTGGGCGTCTGGCAGGTCGATCCGGAGATCACGGCCAAGGTTGTGCGCTGGGGCATCGAGGCCGGCTACCGGCTGATCGACACCGCCGAGGGTTATCGCAACGAGGAAGGCGTCGGCGAGGCGATCCGTGCTGCCGGCGTCCCGCGCGCCGAGCCGTTCATTACCTCCAAGCTGCGCAACGGCGCGCATCAGCGTGACGCGGCGCTGCGCGCCTTCGACGATACGATGCAGAAGCTCGGCATTGACCAGATCGACCTGTTCCTCATCCACTGGCCGGTGCCCAGCCAGAACAAATATGTCGAAGCCTGGAAGACGCTGGTCGAACTGCGGAAGGCCGGCCGTATCAAGTCTGTCGGCGTCTCGAACTTCAACCAGGACCATCTGGAGCGCATCATCGGCGAGACCGGCGTGACGCCGGTCGTCAACCAGATCGAATTGCATCCGCGCTTCCAGCAGCGTGACAAGCGCGATTTTCACGCCAGGCACAACATCCGTATCGAGAGCTGGAGCCCGCTGGGCAGCGGCCGGCTGCTGGCCGATCCGACGCTGGAGAAGATCGCGAAGAAGCACGGCAAGTCGGTGGCGCAGGTCATCATCCGCTGGCACCTGCAGGAGGGGCTGGTCGTCATTCCGAAGTCAATCCACCGGGAGCGCATCGCCGGCAATTTCGACATCTTCGGCTTCGAGCTGGACGCGGACGACATGCAGACCGTTCACGGTCTGGATTCGGCCGACGGCCGGACGGGACCCGATCCGGCCACGGCGGCGTTTTTATTCTGAGGGCTGCGCCCCTTTTGGCGCGGCGTCGGAACCGCCAACCTTCCCACGGATGGGAAATGAGCAGTTCTGCCGACGACATGCCCCCGCTCATCCGGTGAGCGCAGAGATGGTCTTTCGGGATGTCGATCCGGTGACGAAGCTTCGTATCTCGTCAACCAGACTGTCGCAATCTTCACCCCAGATCACGTGGTCTCTGCCGGCCAGCTCGACGTATCTGGCGCCTTGGATGTGGGTTGCCAAGTAACGCCCTTCCTCTGGGCGCACCCAGCGATCGCCGGTCCTCTGCACGATCAGCGTCGGCACGCGGATCGCCGGCAGGATGTCGCGAACGTCGACCTCGGTACCCCAGCGCCAGAGCGCGATTGCATCGGCGGGCGAGGCCGAATTCCTGAGATAGGCGGCGAACCATTCGCGTTCGACCATGTCTTCGGTCAGGCTCGGCGCTGCGTTGCTCATGTCGGCTGGCTTGCCCCATTGTCTCTCGACGGCTGCTACGTCGTCGTCCACCTGCGCCACAGTTCTGGCCCACGGATACTCTTTTGACCAAGTGCCCTTGGCGTAGGTTCCGTTAAGCACCAGCGCGGACGTACGCTCGGGATAGGTGGCGGCGAAAAGCATGCACATCGGACCGCCCTCCGAGCTGCCGAACAGCACCGCTCGGGTGGAGCCGACTGCGTCCAGCACCGCACGCATATCCTCCATGCGCTCTTCCAGCGTCGGCAGGCCGACATTGCGGTCGGATAGACCGGTGCCGCGTTTGTCGAATCGGATCAGGCGTGAAAAGGTGCCGAGCCGCTTGAGCACATGCGCGAAGCGCGGCGAGCCCCAGGCAAGGTCGAGGTTGGAGACCCAGCCGGGCACGTATATGAGGTCAATCGGCCCTTCGCCGGTCACCTGATAGGCGATGTTGATTCCTGCCGATTTGACGTAGTGGGTGGTCGGTGGCATCGGCTCGCCGCCGGAAAGGCTCCCACCGGCATTTGCCCCCGAACCGGCCGCCGGCTCGGCGGCCGCAACCGGACGTGTCGAGTGAGGCGATGAGCTCATCCGGCGTGTCCGGAGAGCCTTGTATAGTTGGCGCGTTTCCAATTCTGGCTGCAGCCCAAGATCTCTCTCCAGCGCCTCACGGCAGAGCTCATACTGTTTAAGAGCAAGGTTGATGCGGCCCTGCGCGGCATAGGCCCTCATCAATGCCCGGTGGATATCTTCGCGCAGAGGCTCCATTGCGAGCAGTCGCGCAGCCGTCCGCGCACAGGATGAAAGGTCGTTCGACGCGCTGTAATGCGCCACCAGCCTGTCCAGCGCTGCAACCGCGATCGTTCTCAGCCGCTCGCGTTCAACTCGAAGCCAATCTTCGAACGGCTCCTCTTTCACGCCAAGACCGTCGAGCAGGTCGCCGCGGTAGACGGCGAGTGCCTGCTCGAGGTGTTCGGGCGACCATCCTGTCGCAAGCGTCTCGAACCGGGCGACATCGAAGTCGATCTCGTTGAGATACAGGCCGACACTGGCGCCGTCCGTCAGAAACCGTCCGCTGCCGCACTTATGCATGGCCTTTCGGATGGCCGAAACGGCTTGCCTGAGGCTCATCCGGGCCTGGGTTTCGCCATTCAGGCTCCAGAGCAGGGCGGCCAGCTTCTCGCGCGATTGTGCCTGTCCGGCTTGCAGGGCGAGATACGCCATCATCGCCCGTGCCTTGCGGCTCAAAGTTGGAGCAGCCGCGCCAGTGCCGGCGAGATCAAATCCGCCCAGAAGATAAAGATGAGGCCCTTTCATTGAGTTCGGCCCCGGCCACGGTCATGGCAATTCTTTCGCTTCGCCCCTAGTAATTCAACCGCTATCTGTCCCAAGCGGTCTTTTTCACGTTTCGATCACGCTGCCATCTCCAGCTTTATCACGGTCGCGCCAGAGAGTTGCCGAACCTGAAACGTGGGAGAACCTCAATGCTGCCATTCAGCCCGACCGACTGGCCCTTCCGGCAAGAAGACGGTTTCTGCCGGCCCCAAGGCAACCCACCCGCAATCTTTCGTCACGACATCGCCCAGGCGCGGTACCGGGAGCGGCAGTTAGCTCAACGGTTTCCCGGCGCTCCCAGGATAAGTCTACCAATGCTCGTGAGCAGGCTTCTTGCCTTGGCGGCGTCGGCCCGTGCAGCGCTCTCTCGCCGGCGTGCCGGGCGAGGACCCGCCTCGTTTCGGCTTTGAAAGCCGGCCTTCCGAGCCACGGCGGGCTTCACCTTAAATTCCCTCTCCGTCCACCAGCGGCACGTCATCTCCCTCCCACGGGCTGGGCATCGTCCCGAGTCCTGCGGTCGGCAGCGGCATCCAGCATCTGAGTTCCGGTTCTGCATATTCGACGATGCGGCCGGGCGAGGAATCCGACGCCCGCCAGCCTTCCTCGCCGAACTGGTCGGCGCGCGACCAGTAGGCCATGTCGACCTCGGCCGGTCCCTGCTCGGAGGAGCGCACCGTCACCAGGATGCGGCTGCCGTCCCGCGGCGCGCTCGCCATGTTGCGCCACTGTTCGGTCTCGTCCATGCGATCTCCTCCTGCTGAACCAATTCCAGAAAACCGACCGTCGCAATAGTTGCCGTCCGCCGGGAAGGGGTCAACCCGAACTTGGAGCGCGACAGGCAATTCATTCACAGCTAATATGTCATTGGCCGCAATCGGACAGACGATGATGGATGATGGATTGCTGTCTCCGGTGACCCGTCTCGGGCCGGTCCATCTCAAGGTGACCGACGTGCCGGCGGCCTTGAATGTCTGGCGCGACGCGCTTGGGTTGGCGCTGCTTGGCGAGGACGCCACCATGGCGGAGCTTGGCGCCGGCGGCCGGACACTGATCGTGCTCCATGCCGGCGCGGAGGCACCGTTGCCGCAGAAGTCGCGCGATCTCTTCCACGTCGCCGTCCATATCACCAGCCGCCGCGATCTCGCGCATACGGCCGCCCGCCTCAAGGCATCTGGCTTACGGTTCAGCGCCCAGGATCACCTGGTTTCGGAATCGCTCTATGTCTCCGACCCCTCCGGTAACGGCATCGAGATCTGCTTCGACACGCCGGAGCGCCTGCTGCGCCGCGAAGTGTCGCCCAATGGCCGCGTGACGCTGATTGCCACCGACGGCAGCGCGCATTCGGGGCTCGAGCCGCTCGACGTATCGGGCTTGCTGCGCGACCTCGGCAACTCCGGCCATATCGAGCAGAAGATGGCGCAGGATGCCTTTATCGGCCACATCCATTTGCGCGCCCGCGCGCCCGAGATGCTGATGAAATTCTATCTCGGGGTGCTCGGCTTCCGGCCGCATATCCAGTCCCGGACTTTCGGCATGTTCGACTGCGGCACGGCGCGCCGCGCCCATATGGTGGCCTTCAACATCTGGGCGCGCGACGAGCTGCGCGAGCCGCCGCCGGGTGCGGCCGGCCTCGACCATTTCACCGTCGAGCTTGGCTCCGCGCAGGAGCTCGCCGCCGTGGAGCGCAGGCTCGAAGCGGCCGACATACCGGTGAAAAGGGACGGTCGCGTTATCTCGACCGCCGATCCGGAAGGCAACCGCCTGCGGCTCGTGGTACAGGGAGATTGATCGCAGCCGCTTGAAGACGGGAGGAGGAGGGGAAATGTCGCTCAAGGTGATTGGAACCGGCTTCGGTCGGACCGGGACGGATTCGATGCGCGAGGCGCTGACCATGCTGGGTTTCGGCCCTTGCCATCATATGTCGGAGGTGATGGCGCATGAGGAGCAGAAGGCGCTCTGGCGGGCGCTGGCCAAGGGCGCCGCGCCCGACTGGGACAGGCTCTTTGCCGGTTATAAATCCTGCGTCGACTGGCCCTCGGCGCATTATTGGCGCGAGTTGATCGAAATCTATCCCCAGGCGCGCGTCATCCTGACCTGGCGCTCGCCCGAAAGCTGGTGGGAGAGTTTCGAAAAAACCATCCTGCCGGCGATCGTCGGCAGCACGGACCAGGAGTCGCTCGGCATCTCGCTCGTTTCGAAACAGGCTTTTGACGGCCGCCCGCAGGATCGCGCCCACGCGATCGCGATCTATCAGGACAATGTCGAGGCGGTGCTGAATACCGTGCCGGCCGAACGTCTGCTGGTCCACAAGCTCGGCGACGGCTGGGCCCCGCTTTGCGCCCATCTGGGCGTTCCCGTGCCGGAAGAGCCTTATCCCGCCCGCAATTCGACCCGGGAGTTTCGGACGGCGCTGTCGCTGTAGGTGAGGGAGTAGGGGAGTAGGTCAAGAGTCTCAGGCCACATAGACGCCGCGAACTCCCATCGCTAACTTACTCACTACTCACTACTCACTACTCACTACTCACTACTCACTACTGCCCTATTCCTTTCCCTCACACATGCACGTCGCCGAAGGACAGCTCACCGTCGTCGGCGCGGACCAGGAACGCCGCGGCGAGCAGCGCGAGGTAGCAGCCGGCCACGCCGCACACGACGACGACGCCGGGAATCGGGCCGAGCGTCGCCACCCGGAACGTGTCGACGAGCGAAGCGCCGAAGCCGATGGGAGAGCCTTCGCGCGACAGGCTCGGCGTGGTTATCTTCAGGATCCAGGCAAGCAGCAGGATCGTGTACATGAAGATGTAGTTGCGGCGCAGCCGGCGGATCAGCGCCGCGCGCTGCGTGATCAGGAAACGCGGCGAGCGCAGGCCTTCGCCGAGGATGGCCAGCCAGTTGGAAGCATAGTCCGGCTGTGGCGAAAAGATCTGCGCGAAGTAGTAACGCTCGAATTGCCGCACGCGGGCGCGGTAGACGTCGAAGAAGCGGTAGCGCCGCGCCTCGATCCACAACAGCAGCGTGATCAGGAGCATGGCGAACAAAAGCACGCCGTGATGCGCGCTGGGTGTCGACAGCGATACCGACAGCATCGCAGCCACCACCGTGATCGCCCAGTTGCTGGTGCGGTCGAGCCGGTCGCGCCAGCCGGCCATGCGCGCGATCTCGGCGCGGTGAAAATGCGACAGCGTCGTGGTGAATTCAGGAGAGCTGAGCTTGAGCGCCAGCGTGTCGGAAGCGCGCGGCGGCGCGGCCTTCTCGGTGGATCTTGCCGGCGCAGCCGCCTCTGTCGACCTTGCCACAGCTGCATCTGTGGATTTTGCGGCATTCGTCTGGGACATTCTGCCGGGCGCCTCCCGCCGCCATGGCCGGTCCTCGCCTTGACATCGACCGGCCACACCCCTGTTGCTTCAACGTGCGGCCGGCCGGAATGTTCCCGCCTTTTCAGGCGGATAAGTCAGGTTGCAAGCGGGGGACACCACCATTCGCGCGCCGCGGAAACGGCAGCACATCGGCCATCGGCCTGGCATGCTGGGCTGCCGCCACTGCCTCGATCACAAGGTCGAGCGCCGCAAGTGCCGCGCGGCTCGTTTCATCGTCGCCGCGCAGGTAATGGCAGGCCCGGTCGAGGTGCAGGTGGGCGGCGGCAAAGTCGCTTTTCATTAGCTTCTCCTTATTGCCCGCCACGGCGCGAACATCGCCGAGTCGTTTTACCGGGAAGCAAAAATCCGTGGTGGCATTTGATTAGAATTGTCGGAGACGGCGCCGGAACTGCTGATCTCCCCACTTGTGGGGGAGATGTCCGGCAGGGCAGAGGGGGGCGCCGTAGAGCACCAACTTCTGCCTGTCTCTCTTGCTGCATGTCCCATGCCGGACCTGCAGATGTTAACGCTTCTGGCTGTGAAGCCGCGTTCCTTCGCGCCCTCCTCTGTCCTGCCGGACATCTCCCCCACGAGGGGGGAGATTGGCAGCTCCGACGCCGTGCAACCGAACCACCGGCCAAACCGTTATGACGCGAAATCGAGGGGAGACAGCTTGTCCAAAATACTCAATCGGCGCCGGTCGGTCGTGTTAGCCGCCGCTGCGCTTCTGCTGATGCCCGTCGTCGCCTTCGCCGCCGAGAAGACCGGCATGTCCTCGGAAGGCATTTTCGTCGCCGAACTCATCCTGCTCCTTGTCGTCGGTCGCGGCATCGGCGAGGTTCTGGAAATACTGGGCCAGCCGGCGGTGATGGGACAGCTGATCGGCGGCATCCTGCTTGGGCCTTCGCTGTTCGGCTGGGTCTGGCCGGCGGCCGAGCGGCTGGTCTTTGCCGGTGACGCCTCGCAAAAGTCGATGATTAACGCCATCGCCCAGCTGGGCGTGTTGATGCTGCTCCTGCTCACCGGCATGGAAACGGATCTGCGGCTCGTGCGCCGCGTCGGCCGCGCCTGTTTTTCCATTTCGGCCGCCGGCGTGGCGGTGCCCTTCGCGCTCGGCTTCGTCGCCGCCCAGTTCATGCCGGCCACGCTGCTTGCCGCAGGCAGCGAACGCATCGTCGCCGGGCTGTTCCTCGGCACCGCGCTCTCCATCTCCTCGGTCAAGATCGTCGCCATGGTGGTGCGCGATATGAACTTCATGCGCCGCGACCTCGGCCAGATCATCGTCTCGTCGGCCATCATCGAGGACACGATCGGCTGGGTGATCATCGCCATCACCATCGGCATCGCCACCCAGGGGCGGATCCAGATCGGCAACCTGGCCTTCACGGTTGCCGGCGTCGCCCTCTTCATGGCGTTTTCCTTCACGCTCGGGCGCCGCATCGTCTTCGACGCCATCCGCTGGACCAACGACACTTTCCGCTCCGAATATGCGGTCGTCACCGTCATCCTCGCCATCATGGGCGCCATGGCCTTGATCACCGATCTGATCGGCGTGCACACCGTGCTCGGCGCCTTCGTCGCAGGCATCTTGGTCGGCGAGTCCCCAATCCTGTCGCGCCACATCGAAGGGCAGCTGCGTGGCATCATCACCGCCCTTTTCATGCCGGTGTTTTTCGGCGTCGCCGGACTATCCGCAGACCTCACTGTGCTTCTCGATCCTCAGCTTGCGCTGCTGACGGTGGCGCTGGTCATCATCGCCAGCATCGGCAAGTTCGGCGGCGCCTTCATCGGCGCCGAGTTCGCCGGCATGAGCCGCGCCGAGGGCGTCGCGGTGGGCTGCGGCATGAACGCGCGCGGTTCCACGGAGGTCATCGTCGCCTCGATCGGCCTGTCGATGGGCGTGCTGTCGCACAACCTCTTCACCATGATCGTCACCATGGCGGTCATCACCACCCTGGCCATGCCGCCGACATTGCGCTGGGCGCTGCGCCGCCTGCCGATGGGCGAAGGCGAGCAGAAAAGACTGGAGCGCGAGGAGATCGACCAGCGCGGATTCGTCGCCAATCTGGAGCGGCTGCTGGTTGTAGTCGACGAGGGTATCGTCGGACGCTTCGCCGCCTATCTCGCCGGCGTCATCGGCGCCGGCAAGCCGACGACGGTGCTGCATTCGAGCGGCGAGACCGATGCCGAGCCGACCGAAGGGTTGCATCTGGAGGAAATCGAGAAAGGCGCCGAAGACAGCCGTGAGGCGGCGAAACAAGGCGACGAGACGCCGGTGCGCGAGGCCCCGGTCACCCGCCGCCAGCATGAGGAGCTCTCGGCCGAAGCTGTCACCAAGGAGGCGCGCAAGGGCTACGGCATGCTGCTCGTCGGCCTCGGCCGCGCCGTCACTTCCAAGGGGGCCTTCTCGCATCGGCTGAACGAGGTCGCCGGCGCCTTCGACGGGCCGCTCTGCCTGGTGTTGAAGCCGGCCACCGCCGGCCGCCAGATGCCTCGGCTCGGCCCGCGATCGGGCAAGATACTGGTGCCGGTCAACGGCACGGCCGTTGCCCGGCGCGGCGCCGAACTGGCTTTGGCCGTTGCCGCCGTCACCGGCGCGCCCGTCAAGACGCTCTATGTCGCACGGGCCGGCCGCGACGAGCTGCGCGACACCGTCTCGCACCGCCGCAGGGAAGCCGTGCTGAAGGACATCGTCGCGCTTGCCGACCGCTACGGCGTCGAGATCGAGACGGCGATCCGCAGCAGAGCCGCCGCCGCCGACGCCATCGCCCGCCAGGCAGGCCGCAACGTGGCGTTGATCGTCATGGGCGTGGCGCGGCGCCAGGGCGAGGAGCTGATCTTCGGCGAGACGACGACGGCCGTCCTGCGGCGCAGCCCATGCCCGGTGGTGCTGATCTCCGACGAGCGGGTGAAGCGCGACGAGAGCGACCGCGAGGCGGTACGCACGGGCACGGGCACGGGGTGAGAGGACTGGCTAATCTCCCCCACAAGGGGGGAGACCATCAGCAGTTCTCAAGCCATCTGCAGTTTCTGCCGGCTCGGCTGCGGCGGGAAGGCAATCGCGATGCCGGCGGCGCCCAGCCCGATCAGCGCCGAGCCGATGAACAGCCAGCGATAGCTGGCAGTGGCGTCGTAGATCATGCCGCCGGCGAGCGGCCCGAGCGACATGCCGAGGCTGGAGAGCATCGTGGCCGCGCCGAGGACGGTGCCGATGATGCGCAGGCCGAAATATTCGCGCGCCAGCACCGCGTAAAGCGGCATCACGCCGCCATAGGTGGCGCCGAAGATGACGGCCAGAAGGTAGAACTGCTCGAGCTGGCCGACGGTGAGATAAGCGGCGATCACCAGGCCCTGGATAGCAAGCCCGGTGACCAGCACAGGCTTGACGCCCAGCCGGTCGCCGAGCACGCCGTAGAGCACGCGCCCGCCAAGGCCGGCCAGCCCCTCGACGCTGTAGATCGACACGGCCGCCATCGGCGCCACACCGCAGGACATGGCATAGCTCACCATGTGGAAGATCGGGCCCGAATGCGCCGCGCAGCAGGCGAAGAAGGTGAGGCCCAGCACGATGAATTGCGGCGAGCGCAGCGCCTGGCCGACGCTCATGCCTGGATCGTCGGTGACCGGCGCCGGCGTGCCGTCGCTGGCTGCGACCGCCGCCGGTGGCTGGCGCACCAGCAAGACGGCGGGCAACAGGAGCACCCAGGCCATGACGCCGATGTCGAACATGGCGGTGCGCCAGTCATAGGCCGTGATCAGCCAGCGGGCGAAGGGCGAGATCGTCATCGGCGCCACGCCCATGCCGGCCGAGACCAGCGAGACGGCGAGGCTGCGATTGGTTTCGAACCAGGCGGTGGTGAGCGCGATCATCGGCGCGAAGAAGGCGCTGGCCGCCAGCCCGACGATGACGCCGTAGCTGAGCTGGAAGACCAGCAGCGAGGTCGCCCGGCTCGCCACCACCAGCGACAATCCAAGCAGCACCGCGCCCGCAAGCACCACGGGCCTGGCGCCGACCCGGTCATAGATCGCGCCCCAGGCGAAGCCGCCCAGACCCATCACCAGGAAATTCAAGGTCATGGCGCTGGAAATGCCGGTGCGCGACCAGTTCGTGTCGAGCGACATCGGCTCCAGAAAGATCGCCAGCGAAAACATGGCGCCGAGCGCCACGCAGGTCATCAGCGCGCCGGCCGCGACGATGACCCAACGATAAGAATGGTTCATGGTTTTCTCCATGCCATAAGGCATCCTGTTTGATGCGGCACGGTTTTTCCAGTCCACCGGGCCGCTTGCGTCCGAAGGACGCCGGAGCGGGAGCCGATCCTACAATCTGGTTGCATTTTTTATCCGGATTTTTTTGAGGGCCGATTTCGTTGTCCCAGGCGCTGTCTCCGAGTGGCTGAAGTGTCAGCAGCCGGCAGTACCCGTCATTGACCGCACACCAGCCCCATCTAGATTTAGCCTCTCAACCAGGAGCATCCCATGGAACTCTATCGCGGCCGGCTCATCGATCACCTTCACCTGGTGGTGCGCGACATCGAGGCCAGCCGGCGTTTCTACAGCAGCCTGTTCGAAGTGCTGGGCATCCCGATCGGCGGTGGCGCTGAGGACCATTTCTGGGCCGACGAGCTGTTCGTCTCGACCCCCGACAGCCGTTCCGCCCAAGGCGTGCTCACCGGCCGTCACCATCTCGCCTTCCAGGCGAAGGACCGCGCCATGGTCGATGCCTTCTACCAGGCCGGGCTCGCCGCCGGCGGCAAGGACAATGGCGCGCCGGGCGAGCGCCCCTACCACCCCGGCTACTATGCCTGCTTCCTGCTCGATCCCGACGGCAACAACATCGAGGCGGTGTTTCATGGCCAGGCGAAGCGAAGTGCCGCCGCGGTGGAGATCAGTTTTTAGCGAGCGGCGGGCCGTCGCTGTCCCAGCCTGCCAGCTCGAGACCCTCGCGTATTCTTTCGCGGTCCTCGGATCGCTCGATGCGCGTTTCCTCGATGATTTGCGCGATGGTGAGGCCGGGCTCGAGGGCGCGTCCTTCACGCACGCAGGCCAGCGCCTTCCCGGCATCACCGGCCAGGGCGTGGCACGTTGCCAGTCTCGCCCATTGCCAGGCGCTCTTGCGGGGCAGGCATGAGAAGGACGCAGCCGCTTCGCGGTAGCGCCCGAGGATCAGCAGCGCTTCGCCCCGATCGTAATAGTACCAGGTCGGATGCATCGGATTGAGCTGGATGGCCTTGTCGAGCAGGGCCAGCCCGGCCTCGCCGTCGCCACGCAGCGCCCGGAAGAAGCCGGTTTGGGCGAGCGTGTCCGCATCGTAAGGGTTGAGATCAAGCGCGCGGGCGAAGTGCTTCTCGACTGCGTCGTATTCGTCGCGCCCGCGATAGAGAAGCGTCAGCGCCAGCATGCGGTGGCAGCGCGCCTCGTCCGGGCTGAGCGCGATCGCATGCAGCGCACGGTCGCGCGCCTGGTCGAGCGCGGCGCGCGGCGCGTCGTTATAGCCGCCGATAATCACTTCGGCGAGGGCAAGATAGGCATGTGCCAGCCCTGATTGCGGATCAAGCTCGATCGCCTTGAGGAAATGCTCGCGCGCATCCTGGTTGACCCGTTCGCCGTAGCTGCGCAGCAGCTCCTTCCCCCGCAGGAAATGCAGATAGGCTTCGACATTGGCCGCGGCTGCGGGTAGGCCGCGCCGCATCACTGCGCTTTCGATATTGGTAACCAGGGCCGTCACGATGCGTTGCGCCACCATCGTCTGGAACGTGAAGATCTCGCCTTTGGCGAAGGTGAAGCTCTGGCCCCAGACGCGTCGCCCGGACGTCGTCTCGGTAAGCACCACGCGTGCGCTGTATTCCGCTTCGGAAGTCCCGACGCTGCCCTCGGCGAGGTAGTCGGCTCCGAAGCGCACGGCGGTCGCCCGGATGTCCTCGCGCGAATGCTCGGCCAAAGCGAAAGCGGAATGACGCGCCAGCACGGCGACAGTCTTGAAGTAGGAGAGCGCATTGGTGATCTCCTCGACCGCGCCGTCGAACAATGCCTTGGCAGTGCCGTCGACCGGATCGACCTGGAACGGCAAAATAGCCACCATCGGCTCCGCCCGGGCAGCAGGCATGGCGCCGACGGGCGCTGGTGCCGCCTCGATCTCCGGCTGGAACAGGTAGCCTCGCCGCGGTACCGTGCGGATCAGCGCCTGCGCCTCGTCGCCAATGGATTTGCGCGCGTCGCGGATCGATTGGGTGAGCGAGTCCTCGGTGACGATGACGCCCGGCCAGACTGCCTGCAACAGCTCGTCCTTGCTCAGCACCCGTCCGGGATTGCGCGTCAGGAAGGCGAGCAACTCGAGAGTTTTTGGCCGGACGGGCACAATCTCGCCGTCGCGCCGGAGCGTACCCCGGTCAAGATCCAGAACCGCGCCGCCGATCCGTAGCGCCAACCCGCCGCCTCATCGCCGCGCCTCATTGCGCGCCGTTCATGGGAACGGCAAATGCGGCTGAGGTCAAGCCGGAAACAGGTGCAAGCGTGAGACAATGCCGCGAAGGCGCAGCCGCGGCCGGGGGCGCCCGAAGGTCGGATCAGCCGATGTCTCGCTGGATGCCGCCTTTTCAAGATAGTTTAGCATCTCGTTGCTTTCGCCGAAGCACGGGCCGGCGAAACCGGTCGAGAGGAAACGAAGCAATTCCTCTCGCGCCAACTGGGCGGGAGGGAACGGCGCGTCAGCGTTGATGTTCATGACCAACCTCCAGTGCTCGTCGCAGTGATCGAAGCGCAAGCATTGCCGCGGCGAGCTTATTTGTCCTGAACGGCTGCTGATATTTTGCTGAATTCGATCGCCGCGCCCGCTTTACGATGGCGGACAAAGTCGGTTGTGACGCGTCGAAACACCCCGATACTTTCGGCGTGCCGATGGTCTGGCGTCGGGCGATGCCATCGATGGCCTATCTGGCGGGCGGCTTAACGCGGAACTCTCGTCGTGTCCGCACCATCCGCGACGCGGCGACGCAGGCGCTGATGCACTTCTATTCCTTCACCGCGCCAGTCATCGATGAAACATAGTGCTCGACGAAAAAGGAATAGAGCACCACCACCGGCAGCGAGCCGATCAGCGCGCCGGCCATGAGCGCGCCCCATTCATAGACGTCGGAGCGAACGAGTTCGGTGAGCACGCCGACCGGCACCGTCTTCTTCTCCGAAGACTGGATGAAGGTCAGCGCATAGATGAACTCATTCCAGGACAAGGTAAAAGCGAAGATGCCGGCCGAGATCAGGCCGGGCACCGACAGCGGCAGCACGATCTTGGTGAGGATCTGCCAGCGGCTTGCGCCGTCGATGAGCGCGCATTCCTCCAACTCGAAGGGAATCGAGCGGAAGTAGCCCATCAGAAGCCAGGTGCAGAACGGGATGAGGAAGGTCGGATAGGTGAGGATCAGCGCGAACGGCGTGTCGTAAAGACCGAGATTGAACACCATCACCGACAGCGGAATGAACAAGATAGAGGGCGGCACGAGATAGGCGAGGAAGACGGCGAGGCCAACCTGCCGCGCCCCCGAAAACCTCAGCCGCTCGATGGCGTAGGCGGCAAGCACGGCAGCCGCCAGCGACAGGAAAGTTGCGGCGGTCGAGATGATGATCGTGTTGAGCAACCAACCTGGATAGGAGGTCTCGAAGAGTAAATAACGGATGTGCTCCAGCGTCGGATGCACGACCCAGAGCGGATTGTAGTTCACATAGTCGGTCATCTCGAGATTGGGCTTAATCGCCGTGATCGTCATCCAGTAGAACGGAAACAGGAGCACGATCAGGAACACCAGCAGCGGCAGATAGACCGTCACCACACGCCGCGGAAGGCTTTGCAGGTATCCCATGCCGCCTTCGTCGGTCTCCAGGCGCTCGACTTCCTTGATCGCGGCCATGTCAGTCTCCGCCGCCTTGCTGCCATCTGCGCCGTTGCAGCCCGAAATAGCTGAACAGGATCGCGGCCAGCAGGAAGGGAATCATGGCAACCGCGATTGCCGCGCCTTCGCCCAGTTGGCCGCCCGCAATACCGCGCTGGAATGACAATGTCGCCATCAGATGCGTGGCGTTCACCGGCCCGCCGCGGGTCAGGACATAGATCAGCTGGAAGTCGGTGAAGGTGAACAGCACCGAAAATGTCATGGTGATGGCTATGATCGGCGTCAGCAACGGCAGGGTCACGTAGCGGAACAGCTGCCAGCGGCTGGCGCCGTCGAGCGTAGCGGCCTCGTAGAGCGATTGCGGAATCGTCTGCAGCCCGGCAAGCAGCGTGATGGCGACAAAGGGAATGCCGCGCCACACATTGGCCGCGATGACCGAGGCGCGCGCATTGGTCGGGTCACCGAGAAAATTGATGCGGTGGTCGATCAGGCCCATCTGCTGCAACGCCCAGGACAGGATCGAAAACTGCGAGTCGTAGATCCACCAGAAGGCGATGGCCGACAGCACCGTCGGTACGACCCAGGGCAGCAGCACGACGGCGCGGAAGAATGACTTAAAGGGCAGCTTCTCGTTGAGGATGAGAGCCAGCCAGAGGCCGAGCACGAATTTTAGGATCGAAGCGCTGACCGTGTAGAGCAGCGTGTTGAATACCGAGAGCCAGAAGACGCTGTCGCTCCACAGATATTCGTAGTTCTCGACGCCGATGAAGATGCCCGGCCGGCCGATGCGCGTGTCCGTGAAGCCGAGCCAGACACCGAGCCCGAGCGGATAGGTGAGAAAGACCAGGAGCAGCGCCGCCGCCGGCAGCATGAAGCCGAAGCCGAGAGCGTTCCTGCTCTCGGCGAGCCTCGAACGGATCGACGGGCGCGTCTGAACGGCAACGGACGGCACGGCCATGGCGCGGGCTCCTTGTTATGCGGGTGGAACTGTGGCTGACCGCGCTTGGCTCGAGTAAGCCGCAAAGCGCGGTCATCCTGCTTCAAACTGCGCCAGGATCAGACGCGGTAGTAGCGATTGGCGCGTTTTTCGGCCTCCTCCATCGCTTCCTGCGGCGTCGCCTGGCCCGTCACCGCCTTGGCGAACATGTCCACCAGCACGTAGTCAGCCATTGTCGCGGCGGATGCATAGCCGAGCGGCCCGGCATAGCCGTTGGGGCGCAGCGTCGCCGAGGCTTTCGCGTAGGCTGCATTGTTAGGATCGGCCTTCCAAACCGGGTTGTTGTCGAAGGCTTTCAGCGTTTGGCAGCAATAGCCTGCCGACGAGGTGATCCAGTCGGACATTTGCGGGTCCTCAAACATGAACTGCAGATAGGCTTTGGCGGCATTGGGGTAGGGCGTGTAGTTGAAGATGACGGCCGTGGTCACCTGGAAAAGCTCGACCGATTTGCCGACCGGACCGATCGGCATGTTGGTCGTGCGGATGTCCTTGGCGATCTCGGCCAGCTTCGGGTCCTTGTCCTTGTTGATCTTCGCTGTGTTGTAGGCTGAGATGCCGTTGGCGATCACGCTCACTTCCCCGGCCAGGAATGCGCGGTTGTTGTTGACGTCGAGCCAGCTTTCGGTGCCGGGGATGAAGGTCTTGTAGAGCTCCTGCGCATACTGGATCGCCTTGAGCGTCTCCGGACTGTTGATCGTCACCTTGCCGGCTTCGTCGACCATCTGGCCGCCGTGGCTCCACAGCAGCCAATGCGCGTAATTGTTGCCGTCGCCGACGCCGTGGCCATGGGTGAAGCCGGCGGGATGGCCTTTCGCCTTCAATGCCTTGCAAAGTTCCAGGAAACTGGCCGTGTCCTTGGGGAATTCGGAGAAGCCTGCCTCCTTGACCCAGCTTTCGCGGTAGACGATGGCGTTGCCGATGGTGGCCAGCGGCAAGCCGATGAACTTGCCCTCGCGCGTGGCATATTGTTTCGGGCCGTCGTACCAGCCGCCATACTTCTTGCCGAGATGATCACCCAGTTCCGTCACATCGAGCAGCTTGTCGGGATACTGGTGCGGGTCGTCGAACCAGACGAACATCAGGTCGGGGCCGGAGCCGACATTGGCGGCGACCGCCGCCTTGGGACGGATGTCTTCCCAGCTTTCCTTGTCGACGCGCACCTCCACGCCCGTCGCCTCGGTGAACCGCTTGGTATTCTTCAGCCACTGATCCTCGTCGCCCTGCACGAAGGGCGACCAGCGCAGCAGCCTGAGCTTGGCGCCTTCCTCGGGCTTGTAGGTCACGCCTTCCTGGGCGAATGCGCTCGAGCCGACGAAGCGGCTGCCCAAGGCTCCGGCCGCCGCGGCTGCGGTCGTGCGGATTACATCGCGTCTGGTGAACTTCATACTCGTTTCCTCCTGTTGCTCTGCCGTTGCCTGGTTTTATCGCGCCGTCTCGATTCGCTTGCCGGTCTCGCCGTGGAACAGGTGGATCGGACCAGGGTCGACCGACAGCCGAATGGTTTCTCCCGGCGCGAAGGAATGGCGCTCGCGGAAATTGGCGACGATGTCCTCCCCGCCGACCGTGCGGCCGATGATCTGCACTTCCGACCCGGTCGGCTCGATCACCGCCACCTTGACTGGAATGCCGTCGTCGGCCAGCCGCAGATGCTCGGGTCGTACTCCGAGCACCATGGCTTCGCCGTTGCCAATCGAGAGAGGCTTCGGCAAAGGCACGGAAATGCCTCCCGCACCTCTGAATGACGGTGGGCCATCATTGGCGAATGCGCCCTTGAGCAGGTTCATGGCGGGCGAGCCGATAAAGCTTGCCACGAACAGGTTGTTTGGCCGGTCGTAGAGCTCGAGCGGCGGTCCGATCTGCTCGACGAGGCCGTCATGCATGACCACGATCTTGTCCGCCATGGTCATAGCCTCGATCTGGTCGTGGGTGACATAGACCGTCGTGGTCTTCAGCCGCTGGTGCAGCTCCTTGATTTCGGCCCGCATCTGCACCCTCAGCTTGGCGTCGAGATTGCTGAGCGGCTCGTCGAACAGGAACACCTGCGGATTGCGCACGATTGCCCGGCCCATGGCGACGCGCTGGCGCTGGCCGCCCGAAAGCTGGCGGGGATAGCGCGACAGAAGCGGCACCAGCCCGAGGATTTCGGCCGCCCGTTTCACCCCGGCATCGCTTTCAGCCTTCGGGACGCCCTTGAGCATGAGCGAGAACGCCATGTTCTCGGCAACCGTCATATGCGGATAGAGCGCGTAGTTCTGGAAGACCATGGCGACGTCGCGCTCCTTCGGCGCAACGTCGTTGACGATACGGCTGCCGATCGAGATATGGCCGCGCGAGATTTTTTCCAGGCCTGCAACCATCCTGAGAAGGGTCGATTTTCCGCAGCCTGAGGGCCCCACCAGCGTGACGAACTCGCCGTCGTCTATGTCGACGCTGACGCCATGCAGGATCTGGGTGGCCCCGAACGATTTGTAGACATCGCCAATCGCGACAGACGCCATCGAACTCCTCCCGATGGTCCCTGCGAATCTCGCGGGGAGCCGTTCCAATCAAGGTGTGGCTGAAACGGGTGCCGGCAAGCACCCACCACTGGCGTCGGCGACGTTTGCCCCTATTCCCCCGGGGTCACGCGACTGTGAAACGGTAGCGCTACCACATCCACCTGTAAAGCGGCGGCACGCCTTGCTTACTTCCATCGTTGAAGACAGTTGAGCGAAGGCTGCGCTGAAGCGAAGTGGATCCAGCCAGTCGCCGGAGGGCGGCCGATTGATCTTCAAACGCCGCCGGTGGATATTAGACATCGTTAATGTAATAGATTTCAGCGCGTCCGAGAAAAGCCGAATCCTGCCGATTTACATCGCCAACGGGATTGGTCGTTATCCATCCAGGACGCGCGCATTACTTCCGCCATAGCGCAAGGAGCAGGGCGGTCGCTGCCGCTCTTGCCTTCGTTGTCAGCCTCCGCCCAGAAACGCCGCGATCAGCTTCAGCATGTTGCCGTCTCGGCCGAACTCTATCTTGTCGAAATCGCGGCTGCCCTGGCGCTGCGCCTTCGAGAGTTGGTCGAGATAGGCTGTCAGCTCCGCCCGGACCTTCTTGCAGCCGGGATCGTTCTGGGCTGTGAGGCCGGTGCTGAAGGCGACGATCTTGTCCACCATGTCGACGATGCCGGCGCCATGCACCTTCTCATGCGCGATCAGCCCGGCGGCGAAGGCGTCCCAGCGCGTTTGCAAGGCTGAGCCAAGTTTCCGCGCCGGCTTGGGCAGCGTATAGGTGATGATCAGCTTCGGCCGCGCTGTCCTCAGCACGCAGGCGCCACCTTGCGGCTGGTAGTCGCGCTGCCAGGTCAGCTTGAAGAAAGTGTGCGCGATGACACGCCGTTCGTTGCCGGCCGAATCCTTGCCGATCACCGGGCCTTTCTTGCCGATCGAGAGATAGAGCTGCTCCGCGCTTTCGCCCGAGACGGCATAAGTCTCGATTTTCTCGATAGGTTTCCAATCGGCGAGCGCCGGCGTGGACGAAAGCAGGGCGGCGAGGAGGAGGGCGGGCTTCATGGGCGAGCCATAGCATTGGGCCTCGTTTGGTAGAAGCCGGCCCGCGGATTTTCGGAACCGGCTTCACCGGTCGATCGTTTTCCTGGGCAATCGACCCATGGGGAAGGACCAGATGACCCGCAACGAGATCATTTCCGTGCTTGGACCGGTCGACGAGGCCGTCATCGCCGATATCGCGCTCACCGGCGCCAGCCTCGAGGAATTGCGCGAGGCCTTCGCCTGGATCGGCGCCGACGAGGCGCTGGTCAATGAAGGCCGCGCCATGCCCGGCGTCCGTGTGGCGAAACTGATCGAGATCCTCGAACCGCCCGAGGATGAGCCCGAGGCGCCGGGCGCGATGGAGTAGGGCGGCTGCCTGTAGGTGCTTCTCCCTACTTGCCCCTCGAACTCCTCCTGTCATAGTTTTTGCCGCTTTGGCGGGAGGAAAGCCATTTGGATACCAATGTCGTCATCGTCGGCGCCGGTCCTGCCGGGCTCGCCGTTGCTGCCTGCCTCAAACAGGCGGGGCAGGACTTCATCATCCTTGAAAGGGCCAATGAGGTGGCGCCCGCCTGGCGGCGGCATTACCGGCGGCTGCACCTGCACACGGTGAAATCCTTCTCGTCGCTGCCCTTCGTGCCGTTCCCGAAAAGCCACCCGCGCTACGTGCCGCGCGAGAAGGTGGTCGCTTATCTCGGTGCCTATGCAGGGCGTTTCGGGCTCAGGCCGCGCTTCGGCGTCACCGTCAAATCGGTCAGCCGTGAAGGCGAGCGTCTGCTGGTCCAGACCGATGCCGGGCTGTTCAATGCCCGCAAAGTGGTGGTGGCCACCGGCAACAATGCCGAGCCGATCACACCAAACTTCCCGGGCATCGAAGCCTTCAAGGGCAAGGTGCTGCACAGCGCCGCCTATACCGAGGCCGCGCCTTATGTCGGCAAGGACGTGCTGGTCGTCGGCATGGGCAATACGGGCGCGGAGATCGCGCTCGACCTGGCTGAAAGCGGTGCCAGGCCCACAATCTCGGTGCGGAAGGGCGTCCACATCGTGCCACGCCAGCTGTTCGGCGTGCCGATCCAGATGGTGGGGATCGCCAGTCGGCCGATGCCGCAGGCGCTGAACGACTGGGTGTTCCCAAAGATCCTCGATCTGGCGCTGGGCAGGCTGGAGAGATACGGCATCGTGCGGCCGCGGCAGGGCATCATGCAGGGGATCGAAGCCGGCCGCATTCCGGTGATCGACGTCGGCACGGTGGCGGCGATCAAGGCCGGCCGGATCGGCATCGCACCGGACATCGCAAGCTTCACCGGGGACGGCGTGAAATTCGCCGACGGGGTGGAGAAGAAATTCGACGCGGCTATTTTCGCCACCGGCTATCGCCCGGCCTATGACGGCTTCCTGCCGGCGGAGCTCAGGCCGGACAAGAGCGGCGTGAACGCCCGCGCGACGGAGCTCGGCGTCTATCTCGTCGGCTTCTACAATCCGGTCACCGGCCTGTTGCGCGAAATCGGCATCGAGGCGCAGGCGGTGGCGAAGGATATTGCGAGACGGTGAGGGTTCACGCGGCCACTCTGATGGGCCGAGTTCCGTCACACCCTCCTCTAGCCTGCCGGCCATCTCCCCCGGGGAGATCAGATGTGCGCGGACTATCGCCAATCTCCAACGTAGATTTGGAGCCGGTGCCTGAACCGCCAATCTCCCCGCTTGCGGGGGAGATGTCCGGCAGGACAGAGGGGGTGCTGTCCCGCCGATGTCCCGCTTTTCTGCGTACACCTGAATCGGGTGGCACCTTTCACCGCGGCATGCCAAGGCAGTCCCACCAACGGAGGACCGCAATGCTCACGCTCTACGATTATCTCCCGTCGCAAAATGCCTGGAAGGTTCGCGTCCTGCTCGGGCTGCTTGGCATCGCCTACGACACCCGCATCATCTCGATCTTCGAGGGCGAGTGCCGCACCGAGACGTTCCTGAAGCTCAACCCGGCAGGCGCAGTTCCGGTGCTCGGGCTGGACAATGGCGAGGCGATCGCCGAGTCGAACGCGATCCTCGCCTATCTCGCCGAGGGCACACCCTACCTTCCGTCGGACCGCTTTGCCCGCGCCAAGGTGATGCAATGGCTGTTCTTCGAGCAGTACCATATCGAGCCGGTCATCGGCTCGCTGCGCTACTGGACGCTGACCGACCGGCTGGAGCGTAACCAGGCGATGGTTGCCGGCAAGCGCGAGGCGGGCGTGCGCGCGCTGGGCGCGCTGGAGCGCAGCCTGGCCGACACACAATTCCTGGTCGGCAACGCGCTCACCATCGCCGACATCGCCGTGTACGCCTACAGCCACCGCGCCGAGGACTGCGGTTTCTCGCTCGCCGACTATCCCGCTGTCGATGCTTGGATGGGACGCGTCAGCGAGACGATCGGCCCGGATTATCCTGTGCATCCTTACAGCATCGATCCGCATTCGCACGCCTGAGCCGCCGGAACACAGCGGCGGACAGGGCGTTTTCCAAAGGCAGCGTGTCGTGCGTCGCCCAATCGGCGCCCGCCTGTTTCGCGTTGCGTTCCAACCAGAGCCATGGAGGTCCGCAATGGTTCGCACCATCCTCGCCGCAATCCTCGCCACCGGCATCATGAGCCTGCCGGTCATGGCAGCCGAGCAATACTGGGTCGCCAGAGACGCCGTGTCGAAGCAGTGCGAGATCGTGCCGAAGAAGCCCGACGGCACGCTTGTCGTCGATCTCGGCAAGAAGAAATACGCCAGCGAGGGTGAGGCGAGGAAGGCGATGGAGGCGATGTCGGACTGTAAGAAAAAGTAGGGCTGTTGCCCAATCCTCCCGAGGGAGATTAGCCAGCTTCTACCGGTCCACCAGTGACATCGTCCGCTCGTTGTAGCGCGGCCCCGACACCTTGTCGGGCGTCAGTGCCATGTCGAGCCCCAGCATCTCGGTGGCGTCGAGCGCGATGTCGGCCGCCGCGACGTTCTCCTCCAGATAGATGCGGCGCTTGGTGCCGGGGATCGGCACGATGTCGATGCCGAAATCCGGGCCTTTGGCGAGCAGCCAGGCGATCGCGATCTGGCCGGGCTTGACGCCCTTCGCCGCGGCGATGTCGCGCACCGTGGCGGCCGCCGCGACATTCAGGTCGAAATTCTCGCCCTGGTAGCGCGGATCGCCGCGGCGGAAATCACCTTCGGGATACTCCTCCGCGCGCCTGACGTCGCCGGCGAGGAAGCCGCGGCCGAGCGGAGCGAACGGCACCAGGCCGATGCCGAGCTCCTTCAGCGCCGGGATGATCTCGGGCTCGAGGTTTCGCTCCCACAGCGAATATTCGCTCTGCAGCGCCGAGACCGGATGCGCGGCATGCGCGCGGCGGATGTTGGCAATGCCCGCCTCCGACAGGCCGAAGAAGCGAACCTTGCCCTGCGCCACCAGTTCGCCGACCGCGCCCGCGACATCCTCCATCGGCACGGCCGGGTCGACGCGGTGCTGGTAGAGGAGGTCGATGCGGTCGGTGGCAAGTCGTGACAGCGAAGCGTCGACCACCTCGCGTATATGCTCGGGCCGGCTGTCGAGCCCGGCCTGCTTGCCGTCGGCGATGCGGAAGCCGAACTTCGTCGCGATCGTGACCTGATCGCGCCGGCCTTTCAGCGCGCGTCCAAGCAGTTCCTCATTGACGAAGGGTCCATAGACCTCGGCCGTGTCGAGAAAGGTGCAGCCGAGCTCGATCGCCCGGTGGATCGTCGCGATCGACTCCGCCTCGTCGGCCGGGCCATAGGCCTGGCTCATCCCCATGCAGCCGAGGCCGATGGCAGAGACTTCGAGTCCCTGGCTGCCGAGTTTCTGTTTGCCGAGGCTCATGCGTCTTGCTCCGCCGAATTTTCGATCCGGCTAAATTATAGGGCCGGGCATGAATGCGTCCAGCGCTGGCCCTATTGGCGGCGCAATCGTCGCCATCCTTGCCGGTGGCGATTCCACTGTGGTGACGGCCAATGCGGCACGACAGGCTTGTCCTAATATTGCTCTGGCGCGAGTTGGTCGCCGGCCTACGCGCAACGCGGCGCCGCGATCTCGCCTGGATTGCGCTCGGCGGCGGTGGACTTCTGGCCTATGCGATCGCGGATATCGTCGTCGCCCTGCATGCCGCGGGTCCGAAGCTGCGGCACGACCAGCTTCTGTGGATGCTTGGGCTGCCAGTCGCTTTCGCCGCGCTGGGATGGCTGGCGGGCAATGCAATGTCGCGCCTTTGCCTTTCTCGCGCCTTTGCCCCCTTCCTCAAGGCACTGCCGCTCGCTTCGGCGGAGCGCCGTCGCATGGCGGCGGTGGGAGCTTTCGCGCTCGGCCTTCCACTCACGCTGATGATCGCAACGGCGGTCGGCTTCGCCTGCGCCGTCATCGGAAAGCCGTTGGCGCCGGCCTGGGGCTTGGGCGCGGCCGCCCTGTTTGCCTTGAGCTTCGGCACGGCAGGCCTTTGGCGCCTCCGGCGGCCACGCCTTCTCGTCGATGTGGCGGCGAGCGAGGCGGCGCCGGTCGGAAGGCCCTGGCTGCGTCGCCTCGACCGGGCGCGTCCAAGCTGGCTTTCCAGCTGGGCCTGGAAACTGCCGGCCGGCAATATACGGCCGTCTTGGAAGCTGGCGGCCGCCAGCCTGCTGCTCGGGCTCGCCACCATCCTTGGCGCCTGGGCCAGCCTGGCCGGCCATACGGCTGGGCCTGCGGCCGTCGCGGGCCTGGCGGGCGGCATTCTTGTTTTCATGCTCAGCCTGCGCTGCCAGCCGCTCGGCTCGCCGGTGCTGCGCACAGCGCCCATCGGTTTTACACGGGTATGGCTGCGGCTTGTGCGACTGCCGCTGCAATTGTCGCTCGCCTTCTTCCTGCTGCCGGCCGGCGCGGCGCTCGCGGCCGAACCGTCGGCCTGGTCGTTGCCGGTCGCGAGCGGCCTTTGGCTACTGGTGCTGAACGGCGCCTACGCGGTGTTCGGCGCCTTTTTCCTCGACACGCCCTTCGTCGCAATGCTGAGCTTCGCCGGCGCGCTCGCCTATGCCGGCTACGAGACGCTCGAATATGGCCGTACCGTTCTGATCGGCCTGGCGGCGCTGGTGTTTTTCTTGTGGTACCGAACCCGACAGAGATATCGCAATGGCTGAAGTCCTCACCGTTAAAGAGCTCAGCGCCGGCTATCGCGGGCGCATTGTCGTTCGCGGCATCGGTCTTTCGCTCCATCGGGGCGATATAGTCGGCCTGCTCGGTGCCAATGGCTCGGGCAAGTCGACGCTCATCAGGGCGATCACCGGCCAGATCCCGTTGATCGGAGGCAGCGTGGTGATCGACGGCATCGACCTCGCCGCCGCGCCGGAACGCGCCAAAGCCGGCTTCGGCCTTGCCATCGAGCCGCACGAACTGCCGGCGCCGCTTTCGGGACGTCAATATATCGAGCTCGTCGCCTCGATCCGTGGCTGCGCGCCAAACGACCTGCCAAGCGGCGACCTGCCGGGCGGCGATCTCCTGGAGCGACTAGACCTTGGACGCTGGATCGACCGCCCGATCGCCGAATATTCGCTCGGCACGCGAGCCAAGATCGCCATCGGCGCAGCGCTTCTCGGCGGGCCGCCACTTCTGATCTTCGACGAGACGCTGAACGGCCTCGATCCGGTCGCCGCCTGGGAGGTGAAACGCGTGATCACCGCGCTCTGCGCGAGCGGGCGGCATGCCGCCATCATCTCGACCCATGTGGTGGAGGCCGTGCCGGCGCTCTGCAATCGCGCGGTGCTGATGGCCGACGGCAGCCTGAGCCGAAGCTGGGATGCGGCTCAGCTGGCCGAAGCGGCCAGGGCGCCTGGGGTGTTTGAGGAAAGCGTCATGCAAGCGTTGCGCATGCGGGCCGCCGCCTGATCTAGACTAGAGCAATTCCAGGAAAAGTGTGAGCGGTTTCCGCCTGGAATTGCGGCAAAACAAAGCTCTACGCCATCGGCAGCATCCGGCGCATGATCAGCGAGGCGTGACCGCCGACGCCGTGGGCCGCTTCCCGGCGTTCGACCACTTCGAAGCCGTGCTTGCGGTAGAAGGCGATCGCGCGGTCGTTGCCTTCTATCACCTCCAGCGCGATGCTGGGGATGCCGGCATGCGCGGCAAGCACCGCATGCAGAAGGTCGACCGCAAGACCGCTGCCGAAGGCCTGCGGCTCGATGTGGAGCCGCTGCAGCATCACATCGCCTTTTCCGTCCATTGCCGCCATCGCATAGCCGGCAATCGAGCCATCGGCGCGCTCGGCGACGAAGGACATCTTGTCCTCGTCATCGAGCTCAGCCGCGAGCCTTTCCGGCGCGTGCCTTTCATCGGAGAGCCTGGCCACGGTCTCGTCGCCCATGATCGGCGCATAGGTCCGCCGCCACGATTGGCCGAGCAGCCGCGACACATCGGCCAGGTCGTTTCTCGTCATCGCCCGGATGCGGGTCATGGTCGCCATCCTTGTTGGAGTCTGAAGATAGGGCGAAGCGATGGGTACAGCCAATCTCCCCCCTTGCGGGGGAGATGCCCGGCAGGGCAGAGGGGGGCTGTCCCGCCAGCCTATCCGCGCTTGGGATCTCCGCTTTACGCCGCGCTCGGCGCCGGCAATTCTTCGCGACGGCTTATCTTGCGGCCCAGAATCACAAGCTGGCGCGCGGTGTTGTTGCGCAGGCGCGCCCAGCCGCCATTCGAGCCCTGTTTCCATGGCGATACGCCTGGCGTAGACGCTGGAACGCATGCTGGCTTTGCCGGTCGCGACCTTCACCGGGTCCTCGTAGGATAATCCGCTTTGTGAGAGTCGCCATTCGATAGCCCGCCGCCGAACCGATAAAGGTGGCGGCGGGCCATTGGAGCGACGGGCGTGCTGTCCCGCCGAGCAGGAGACACTGCTCGCCACGATCTAAACCGGCTTGCCAGGGACCGCGACTTACGGATTGGTAAGATCGCTCACGATCATGTTCCCAGGCCGGCCGGTGCCTTGCTGGTTTGGTCGAAAGCAGTTCCCTCTGGGCCAGGTCCGGCGTCACCCGATTTTCCCGCCTCGCGGAATCGACGGGCAAAGATCATCAAGCGCCGCGCAGTGTTGTTGCGCAGGCGGCGCAGCCGCCATTCAAGCCCCGTCTCGGTGGTTATCCGCTTTGCATAGATGCTGGCGCGCATGGCCCTGGCGTCGGCGGCGATCTTGGCACGATCGTCGTAGAAGGCGCAGATCTTGTCGTCCGCCATGCCGGGCGTCTCGAGCCAGGCGGGGATATGCGTCGAGCTGAGGCAATAGACATCGGTCAGTACCCGGTGGATGCCGTCGCCTTGCGCCGGGCAGGTCGTGGCGAACGCATCGCCGATGAAGACGACACCGTCGCGCCGATGGCCCTGCGTCGTTGTCAGGCCGACCTGCCTCACCTCGACCTCGCTGGCGACGGCGAAGTTGCCGCATCGAGCCGCGATCTCCGGCATCAACTCCAGGAGCATTTTTTGGGGGTCCTCGCGGAACGACCGCACCCACGGATCGGCGACGGTCCGGTAGACGAACATGTTCGCGCGCACCCGCTCGCCGATCCGGAAGATGGTAAGAAAGGCAATGCGATCGGCGATCCGCCTTCCGTAGAAGGTGAGGGACGGCAATCCGAATTCCTGCGGCGTGACCGCGAGATCGAACCCCAACGTCAGCGAATGCGCCTTCGATTCCTCGACGCGCTCGACGCCGATCGCGCGCCGCACCGCCTCGCTATAGCCGGTGGCCACGACCAGCAGCCGGGCATCGATCACGGAGCCGTCGGTGAGCACCAGCCGCTGCCGGTCCGGTCCCGTCGAGACCTCCGCGACCTTGCCGATCGTCAGCGGCACTTGCGGAGGCAGCGCCGCGCGCAGGCCGTTGACCAACGGCGTGTAGGAAAAGGCGTACTCCCAGGTTTGCTTGCGCTCGAACAGCTGGCCGAAGCGGAAGACATGGACGTCTGTCATCGGGGTGACGAGAGACCTGAAAACCGGGCCGAGGCCGAGTTTCTCGAACAGTCCCATCTGCTCCGCCCGGGTTTTCTCGGCCCGGAATTCGTCATGGTGGATACGATGCGGATCGATCAGCGCGATCTTGCGGCCCGCCTTGGCGAGCGACAGCGCCAGCACGGTTCCGGCGAGCCCCGCGCCGACGATCGCCACTTCGACCTCGGCCTGGCCGGCCGGCACGGCGGGTGCTTCGCGGTCCTCTATGATGCCCATTTGTGGTCTCCACGGCCCGCAGGCATGACGTCACGCCGTTGGATCTGCTTCCAGCGCGGCGCCATTGCCGAACCATCTATGAATTCCAGCCCGCCCGCCTCGTTGAGCGTGTGCAGCTTGCGGCCGGTCCAGCCGGCACCGGGGTTGAGGATCGTTTCGACGACCTGACCAAAGCCGCTCTCGTCAAGCTGAGTGACGCGCGCTATGCCGAGCGCGGCGCCATAGCTCCTGCGGCAGTCCTGCACCGGGCGAAGGAGTTGGCCGCCGCGGCTGACCATGCGGCCCGCCGGCCGCGCCGAGGCGATGTCGATCATAACGGAGTTCTTCGGGTGCGGCGTCCACGGCCCGCGGAAATCCGGCGCCGACCACAGATGCAGCTGGTCCGAGAAGGCGCCGCCGCCGTCGCGTACGGTAGCGAACATCCACCAGCGCCCGCCATGCTCGGTGAGCGTGGCGTCGCTGGCGATGATGTCCGACAGGAGCGTCGCTTCCTTGACCCAGCCGCCCGGGAAGGCGGTGGCGCGGTAGAGGTCGACGGTCCGGTTGGCCGAGCTTTCCGGCACCATCCACATCTCGCCGTCGCGCTCGAACACGAAGGGGTAGGAGAGATGGTAGGGCAGCTCCAGAACCGGCTTCGGAGTGCCGACTGGGCCGGACGGGCCAAACGCCACTGCCGACAGGATCGCCTTGCCGGTGCGGTGGATGTAGTCCTCGACGAACAGCGTCACCTGGCCGCGGTAAAGCACCGGGAACGGGTCGGCGTAGAAGCGGCTGCCGTCGTCCGGCAAATCGCGCCAGCCGGGTTGCGGATGGGCGCGCAGCTCGTAGAGATCCTTGCCGCCGGTCTCGCGCCAGCCGACCCGCCAATGCGGGGCGTTGTAGCACAGATGGTAGATCTGCTGGACGATGCGGCGTGCCGTCGCCTTGGCCGCACGCACACCGAGCTTCGTGGCCGACGGCATGGCTGGCGGCGCCGTCTCGGATGGCGGTTCGGGCAACACCGGAAGCGATGAGCGGGCGGCGCCGTTGACCGCCGCGACGATCAGGCTGGCGCTGCGCGCCAGCATGTCCTGGAAGGAAGCCAGCGCGATGCCGTGATATTCGGTGCCGAGCCGTCCCTCGGCGACTGTCGCGCCGTTCTGTTCCAGGCGGGCCAGCGGCGCGCGGCCGGCTAGGATCAGCGCCAGGAGGGCCTCCTCGCCGCAGACGCCGCCATAGGCGAGCCGCCAGACCTGTCTGCCCTGCGGCTCGACGTCGCCGATGAGATCGATTGTGAGGTCGGCCGGCGCGGACGCTCTCGCATGGCCGGCCAGTGCCGAAAGCGGCACACGCCTGGCCGTCCCATTGGCGGGCAGGCGATGGATCAGCGTCTCAAGCTGGAACAGCGCTTCGGCTGCGCGCGGCACGCCGCCCGCCGCCGGACGGCCGTCGACCGCAAGCTCCACGCCGGGCAGCAGCGACAACCGCTCGGCCAGCGCCACATGAAAAGCGCGCACGCAATCGCCGTCGAGGCGCAGGGTCAGGCGCATCGCCAGCCCCGGGCACATCCGGTGCCGCCGACCCGGCTGGCCAGATCAAATTCCCGCCGCATGCGCACGATGTCTCCAATTTAGGCTGCACTTAGAGTCTACTGCGTTGGTGCAAACTTCGTGCCAGAGCGGCCTCAATTTATGAACATAATTAACAGTGTTTTAATCGTTGCCGGGAATAGCTAGACCAACGCCGCATTTCTCGTTTGCCGGCCGATGGAGCGTTCTCGGAGCGACCTTTGCAATCACCCCTGCTCATGGTGCCTCAGCAGAACGCTCCGGAGGCGATCGCGCCGGCGCCGGCCTATCACGCGCCTGCGCCCGCGCCCGCCACGGTCGAGCTTGGCGATCTCGGCCGCATCCTGCTGCGCCGCCGCAAGCTGATCTTCGCCACCGTCGCGTTGCTCACTATCGCGACGCTGATCTACGCCTTCCTGACACCGGCGCTTTATTCCTCGACGGCGCAGATCATCATCGATCCGCAAGACCTCCAGGTCGTCGCCAACGATGTCAATCCCAGTCGCATCTCGCCCGATGGCGGCATCACTCAGGTCGAAAGCCAGGTGAGTGTGGCGCAATCGAACGGCGTCCTGCTGCGCGCCATCAAGGCGACCAACCTGACCGAGAACCCGGACTTCAACGGGCAGGGCGGGCTCGGCGGCTGGCTGGGCATGTTCTTCGGCTCGGGCGACGGCGACAGGACAGCTGAAACGCTCGACGCGCTGCGCCGCCGCCTGGCGGTGAAGCGCGACGACAAGGTGCTGGTGCTCAACATCATCATCACGGCCAAGAGCGCCGACCTGGCGGCCGAACTCGCCAACGCCATCGCGCAGGCCTATCTCGACGACCAGGCCGAAGCGCGCTCGAAGGCCGCGGCCGACGCCTCCGACGCGATCAGCGCCCGGCTGGAAGACCAGCGCAAGCGCGTCGAGCAGGCTGCCAACGCCGTCGAGACCTACAAGGCCGAGCACAACATGGTAATGGCGGGCGGCAATCTGGTGAGCGACCAGGAACTGACCGATCTCAACACGCAACTGACCGCCGCCCAGACCCGCACGGCGCAGCTCAAGGCGCAGGTCGACCAGCTGCGCCGCCAGGGCAGCGCGCCGGATGCAACGTCGGAGGCGATGCGCTCGCCGGTCATCGCCAGTCTCAGGGCGCAAGAGGCGACGCTCGTCGATCAGATCTCGCAGTTCGGCACCGCGCTCGGGCCGCGCCACCCTTCGATGATCTCGGCGCAGCAGCAATTGAGCGACTTGCGCAAGCTGATTTCGCGCGAGCTTGGCCGCCTCATCACTGCCGCCGAGACCGATTACGAGCGCGCGTCGGCCAACCAGAAGGCCCTGGAGGCCAAGGTGGCGTCCCTGAAAGGCAAGTCGCTCGACACCGACCAGGCCTCGGTGAGGCTGCGCGAGCTGCAGCGCGATCTCGATGCCGTGCGCACCGTCTACGCCAATTACCTGCAACGCGCCCAGGAAACGCGCGAGCAGACCAACGTCAACAGCACCAATGCCCGCATCATCTCTGAGGCGATGCCGGCGCTGAAGAAGAGCTGGCCGCCGAAGGGGCTGCTTATCTTCGGCGCCATCTTCGGCGGGCTGGCGCTGGGCATCGGCATGGCGCTGATCGCCGAATATTTGTCGCCAACCGTGCTGTCCGCCAACCAGATGCAGTCGGCCATCGAGGCGCCGGTGCTGGGCGTTCTGCCGGGCAGGGGGCGCCGCCGCTCCGGCGCTGCCGCCCAGAAGACCGACGCCGTGGCTGGGCTCGCGCTGCAGCGCATCGCCGCCGCCACCAGGCGCCCGCCGGACTGGCCGCTGGTACCCTCCATCCTGGTGGCGTCGCCGCCCGAGGATAAGGCTGAGCGGTCGAGGGTGGCATGGCAGCTCGCCAACGCGGCGGCGGCCAGAGGGCGCCGCGTGCTGTTCATCGACATCAATGCCGGCAAGGGCCAGAAGGACCCGCAGCCCGGCGTGCTCGACGTGCTGCGCGGCGAATATCCACTCGACGCGGTCAGCCGCTATGCACCGGGCAGTTCCGTGGCGCTGGTCAGCCGGGGGCGGCCGACCGCGGTGTTCCAGGAAGCGCAGGCGCTCTATTTCGCCCATCGCATGTTGGCCGAGGCCAATCACAGCTTCGAGCTCGTCGTCGTCGACGGCGGCGCGCTGGCGGACGACCTCAACGTCCTGCCGCTGGTCGCCATGGCCGACGAGATACTGCTCGTCGCCAGGCTGAATGCGACACCGATGCGCGACGTCGCCGCGACCTCGGAAGCGGTCTCCGTCATGGGGCGGCTGCCGACCGGCGCCATGCTGGTCGACGAGGCGGCCTGACATGGCCTCGATCCTGGCTGGTACCGCCCGGCCTGTTTCGGCTTCGGGCTATGGCATGGCGGGCACGCGCATTGTCTCAGTCGACACGCTGACCCGTCTTGGCCTGACTGTCGCGGTGCTGCTTCTGTTTTCCGTCTCCGGCGGCATGCTGTGGCTCGCCGGCTATAATTACGACGGCCTGCAAGGCAGCCCGCTGAGCAAGATCCACCCGTCCACCTATCTCTTCGTGCTCGTCTTCGTCTGGCGCTCCTGCATCTTCGGCAATCCGGTCGGCTATGTGGTCCATGTCACGAACAGGCGGCCGGCCACGATGCTGATGGCGGTGATCTCGACCGTGCTTCTCTTCGTCGTCATCCTCAGGCAGCGCCCCGGCATGGCCGGCATGATCGACACCTTCGTCGCCCCGGCGCTGCTCGTGCTTCTGCTGAGCGAGGATGACGAGAAGACCTTTGCCTGGCTGCAGCTTGTCATCCATGTGGTCATGACGGCGAACGCGCTGCTGGCGCTGTTCGAGTTCGGCACCAAGCATCTGGTGTTCCCCTACAGGTTCGACGGCGCGGTGTTCGTCAACGATCTGCGCTCCACCGCGCTGCAAGGGCACCCGCTCTCCAATGCTACGGTCACCTCGATCTATGTGCTGTCGCTGCTGTCCGGCTCGCGTTCCCTGTCGACGCCGCTCAGGCTGGCGCTTGTCGGCCTGCAGTTCTGCGCACTGGTCGCCTTCGGCGGCCGCTCGGGCATGGTGCTGACGATCCTGCTCGGCGGAGTTTATTTGCTGATCCAGGGCCTGGCGCAGCTCAGCACCGGACGCGTCAACCTCTTGGGCGCCGCGCTGGCGATCATGCTCGCCGCGCTGCTGCCGCTGGCCATCGCGCTTGCCGGCTATTACGGCTTCTTCGACGCGCTGCTCGAACGTTTCGTCTCCGACAGCGGCAGCGCCAACGCCCGCGTCGAGATGTTCGATCTCTTCAGGCATCTGGAGTTGCGCGACCTGATCGTCGGGCCCGATGTCGACCTGCTCGACAGCATGCGCCGCATCACCGGCCTTGAGCAAGGCATCGAGAACCCGATCCTGCGCCTGACGCTCTACCAGGGAGCGTTCTTCACGCTTTTGATCTTCTTCGGCTTCGCGCTGTTCATGCACGAGGTCGCGCGCCGCTGCCATTCGGGCATCTGGCTGCCGATGCTGGGTTGGCTCATCCTGCTCAACACCTCCGAAAGCATCGCCTCCAAGACGACGCTGATGACCAAATTCGTGGTCATCGCGCTGGCGCTTTATCGGCCGGCGAGGCCTGTTGCGCGTCAAAGGACGCAGGCGAAGGAACGCGGCGAGTCTCGCTACGCATTCGCCGCCAGATGGAAACCAAACCCTTAGCGCGGTTTGGTGATTCAGCAAGTCAAGCGCGCGGCATCCTCAGCCCGAGCGCCTCGACCATCGCGGGATCGAGCGCGCGCGTGGTGTCGTCCATCATGCCCATGCCGTCGAACAGGTCCCAGAATGCCCAGGGAAAGCCGAATGCCTCGGCGCTCTGCCGGACATCGCCGATGTAGCGGGCGCGGTCCGGGTTGGGCGCGGCTGTGTATCGTGCATCGGTTCGCAACGCGCCGAACTCGCCCATGATGATGCGCTCGCGCGCGATGCGATGGGTCTGCGCCCAGTCACTCACCTGCTTGAGGTAGCGGTCGATGAAGCGGCGGTCGGGCTGCGCATCGAAATAGACCTTTAACACCTTCTCTGTCTCGGCATAGGCGGCCTTCTTGGCTTCGTTGGACCTCTCGGAATCCTGCGCCATCCTTGTCCTGACAGAGGCCAGCGTTCTTTCCAGCGTCCCGGCGGAGGCTGGCCACGGCACATTGTTCAGCGCCCGGTAGACCGGCTCGCGCATCCACGGCGCGCCTTGATGGCTGAACAGGTAGGGCTCGTAGAAGTGGAACGTGAACAGGATCGGCTCGAAGGCCGCCAGCGGCGCCGGATCGAGCGCGGCGAGGCCCCGCACCATCGAGCCGCAGCCGCCGGTGGCGAGCAGCGGCAGGTTGCGCGCCGAGACCCGAGCCGCGCTCAGCAGAGCCGCCTGCACCTTGGGCCACAGCCCGGAGGAGCAATCCTGCGGCGGCTCGTTGATCGGCTCCAGCGCTATCCTGCCGGGCGCCATGTCCGCCAGCATGCCGGCAACCTCGCCGACGAAGACCCGGTAGCGCGCGAATTCCGGCGCGCCGGTGCTGGAATACATGCGATCGGGATTCCAGTAATGTGTGGCGCCGTTAGCCTGTATATTGACGATGACGCCGAGATCGGCGCTGAGCGCTGCCTCGACCGCCGCGCTCAGCATTGCCATGAGGTCGGCGCGCTGGCCCGCGTCGGCGGCCAGGAACGGCCCCGGATCGACAGGCAGGCGGATGAAGTCGAGCCCGCTGGCGCGCAGGCGGGCAAGGTCGGCCGGCGTCGGCACCGGCCGCTGCGACTGGAAAGGCGGCCAGTCATAGTCGGCGCGGGGGGCAGGAAATTCGCGCGTCAGCGCAAACCAGGGCCAGGTATTGACGCCGCGCCTGAAAGGCCATGCGCCAGCGGCACGCGCTGGAGATGACAGTGGCGGAAGCGCGCTCGCCAGCGGCGCTATTGCCGCGACCAGCGCCGCGCCGAGGAGCCGGCGGCGCGACCAGCCGGTCATGCGTGCTTGGCGCGGTCGGCTTTCGCCGGCGCGGCGGTGGTGACGCCGAGTTGCCGCAGCGCTTCCTTCTCGTAGGCAATGAGCACGTCTTCCCAGCGGAAAGCCTCGCGGGCCCGCGTTCGCGCCGCCTTGCTGCAGCGCGCCACCAGCGCGTCGTCGGCCAGCGCCTCGTCGATCCGCTGGCTCAGGCTGTCGGTATCACTGAAGTAAATCGCCGCCTCGCCGGCGACCCAGCGATTGTAGCGGTTGTCATGCGCGATCACCATGTTGCCGGCGGCAAGCGCCTCGACCAGCGAGGGATTGGTGCCGCCCACCGTGTGGCCGTGCATGTAGGCGCGCGCGTGATAGCGCAGCGCCTTCACTGTCGCCTGATCGTAGATCGCGCCGGGCATGATCACCGTGCTGCCTGCCGCCGCGCGCACGGCGCGGTGGTAGGGAATGTCGTCGTTGAGCCTGCCGAGCACCACCAGCTTCATGTCGCCGCGATCGCGGCTGCGGAAGGCTTCGATGATCGGCAGGATGTTGTTGTCGGGTTCGATCCGCGCGATCGAGATCAGGTATTTACCGGGTTCGAGCCCGAGCGCGCGAACGGGTTCTTCCGGCGCTGAGGTCACCGGGTCCGCGCCATAGGCGATCGTGGCGATGGCGCCGCGCGGCCGCCTTGTTGCCAGATGGTCGGCGATCGCCGGGTGGTCGGCGATGAGCCGATGCGAGAGCCAGGCGCCGATCCATTCGTTGAGCCAGAACCAACTGCGCGCCGCCGGCCCCCATTTCGGCCGCCGCCACTCGATGCCGTCCATATTGGTGAAGATCTTGCGCCGCATGAGCCTGAGCCAGGTCAGGAACACCGCGCCATTGTAGCCGAGCACCAGGCACACGCCCGGCCGCCTGGCGGCGTCGAGCACGCATTGCCAATCGAATTCCAATGTCGCGCGGGGACCCTTGGAGGCGACCTCGATGGTGATGAGCTCGATGCCGCGCCAGGTCTCGCTCGTCACCCTTTGCCCGACGCGTTCGACCTCCTTCTGGCAGTAGACGCCGACCTTCCAGCCGCGTCCGGCCAGGAAAAGCGCCAGGCGCTCAGCGAAAGTCTCGAAGCCGCCGTGAGAAGCCGGAATGCCGCGCGTCCCCAGGATCAGGATCGAAGGCTTTTCGATCAGGGTGGAAGGTCGTTCCGGTTTCAAAATAAAGGAATCCCCAGGGTCCGGTCATAGTTGTTGTTACGGCAATGACACGCCCAGCAACTTCCGTGCCAGGGTACCCCCAGGGCGAATATTCACATGAAGGTGTAAAATTTCTCTTCAAGCTACATGGCTTGCTTCATCATCGGTCAACTTTCGCGACGTATCTGTATCGATATGGGGCACGGCTGGCGTTCCTGGGTCGCGGCCGGACATTCGAGACCCGGCATGATCCTTGCTCCCGGCCTGCAGTGGCCATCGCCGGGTAGAGCGGCGTGCGGATTTGGCATGAAGTTCCTTCCGCGCTTGAAAGGTCCGGTGCTGAGCGGACTCGGGGTGCAAGGTGGAAAGATAGCAATGCGCATAGCCTGCGTTCATCAGGGCTACGAGCTCTATGGTTCGGACCGCAGCTTCGCGGAGAGCGTGGCTGCGCTGCGCGCCGCGTTTCCGGCCGCCGAGATCGAGGTCGTGCTGCCGCGCGAGGGACCGATTGTCGATATCCTCAAGCCGCATGCCAGCCGCATCGTGTTCGAGCCGCTCTGGGTGCTCAGGCGCCAGGCGATGCTCAAGCTCGCCACCGTCGAGATGGCGCGGTTGCCGGCGGCGCTCTGGCGGGCCTGGCAGCGCATGCGGGGCAGCGACCTGACCTATATCAACACCTCGATCATCGCCGATTATGCGCTGGCCGCGCGTCTCCTGCCACGCAAGGCGCTGCTGCACATCCACGAGATTCCCGAGGGCGTCCTGCGCAAGGTGCTTGTCGCCTTGATGCGCTGGAGCAAGGCGGATCTCATCTTCAACTCGCGCGCAACGCGCGCCACCTTCGGCGATCCGCCGGCCCTCGATGCCAAGGGGCGGCGCACTCATGTCGTCTATAACGGCGTTGCCGGTCCCGTCGCGGCGCTGCCGATGACTTATGACGGCAACCGGCCGCTCAAGGTGCTGCTGCTTGGCCGCGTCAACCGCATAAAGGGGCAGGAGGTGCTGCTCGAAGCCGTCGCCTCGCTCTCCGCCGAGTTGCGCGACCGTGTCGAGGTCCGCCTCGTCGGTGGCGCCTTCGAAAGCGTCGAGCGCGAGCAGGCGTTGGCCGAGCTGGTTGGGCGCATGGGCCTGACCGGGCATGTCGAGGTGCTGCCTTTCGTCTCCGACCCAACTAACCATTATCGCTGGGCCGACATCGTCGCGGTGCCGTCGCGTCGCCCGGAATCGCTCGGCCGCGTGGCCATCGAGGCGATGGGCTGGGGACGCCCGCCGCTGGTCTCGGCGATCGGCGGGCTGGTGGAAGTGGTGGCCGACGGCGAGACCGGCTGGCATGTGCCGCCGGGCGACGCGGCCGCCCTCGCCGGCAAGCTCGGCGAGATCATCCTGCGGCCGGATCTGTGGCGCGGCTTCGCCGCCGCCGGTCGCGCGCGCTACGAGGCGCTCTTCAGCGAGCCGATCGCCGCCGCCGCGATCGTGGCGATCGTGGCCGACAAGCTGAAGGCGACGCCGCCGCGGCAGGGGCGGGCGCGTGTCGCCCGCGAGGCGGAGACGAGCCCGTGAAGTTCACCTTCCCGGCCCATCTGGTGCGGCGCCTCATGTTGATGATCGGCGGCGAGGCGATGCAGAGCGGTTTCCATTTCGCCCTGAACATCGCGCTGCTGCATCTTTTGTCGGCCGAAGGTTACGGGCTCTTCGCGTTGGCCATGGTGATGGGCGGCGTCGGCTTGTCCTATATCCGTTCGCTCACCGCCGTTCCCGCCACGGTATGGATGAGCAAAAGCGCCAACAGCGCCGGCGTCGACGCCTACGACGTGACCTTCGGATCGGCGGCGCTGGTGGTGGCGCTGCTGATGGGATTGTGCACCGGGCTGCTGATGCGCCTCCTGGGCGACCCGAGCGGCATCGGCGCCGCCTGCTTCGTCGGGGCCTGGTCGCTGCGCAGCCATATGCGCACCGCCTTCTTCGCGCGCCGCATGCAGCTCGTCGTCTCCATCAGCGACGCCGCGTTCACGATCGCGGGCATTGTGCTCGCAGGAGCGGCGATCTGGTTCTTTGCGGACGCGCTTCAGGTCACCTTCTACGCGCTTGCCGTGGCCAATGTGGTCGGCATCGCCGTGCTGGTGAGACTGGCGCGCCGCAGGCTGCGTATCTCCTTTCGCGCGCCGACCTTGCGGCGCTATGCAAAGCTCTGGCCGCAGCTTCGCTGGTCGGGGTTCAGCGCCACAACCACCAACATCCAGGGGCAATGCCTGGCCCTGCTGGTCGCGGGCATCGCCGGACCCGCGGCCTATGCGCCGCTGGCGGCGGTGCTGGTGCTGTTTGCGCCGCTGCGCATCTCCAGCCTTGCCTTCTCCAACATGACCCAGCCGGAACTCGCAAAGCTGGTGCGCAACAAGGAGTTCGACCGCGTGTGGACGCAGGCCAAGATATGGGCGCTCGTCATGGGGCTCGGCAGCCTGGCCTATGGTTGCGGCATCCTGTTCATCCTGCCGATGATTAAATCCCAGGCGCTGCAGCATGCCTCGGTCGGGTTGATCGGGCTTTTCGCCATCGCCAACTTCGTACCGATCATGGCCTATATCATGCCGCGCGTGGTCCTCGAGATCCTTGGCGATTTCCGCATCGTCGCCTTCATCACCATGGCCGGCGCGATTATCGGGCTGGCGGCGATCGGGATTCTGTTGGCCGTCGCCCCGTCGACATGGTCGCTGGCCGGAGCCGCGGTCTCCGAGATCTTCGTGCTTGTGGCCTCATGGTATTTCGCTGCTCACCGTATGTGGAATTCCAAGCACCCGAACGAGCAGCGCCCCAGCGTGTTCGGCGCCTGGCGCCGCGCGGCCACGCTGGCAGTGCAGAGACGATAGGAGAATGATGTGGCAAGCCAGGCAATGCCGATGGCCGCGATGACGACCGGCTTGGCCGGCGATGAGGCTGCAGTGCACGCCGCCGGCGGCGCTTATGTGGCGCAGCTGCACACCAGCCTCGAAGCGGTCAAACCGCTCTGGCTGCGTCTCGAGACAGAGGGCGTGTGCACCGGCCACCAGCATTTCGCCTGGGCCGAAGGGATCGTCGAAGGGCTTGTGCCACCAAAAGCCGATCTCGCCATCGTCGAGGTGAGGGAGGCCGCCACGGGCGAGCTGAGAATGCTGGTGCCGTTGATGCGGCGCCGTGCATTCCAGCATTGGGTGATCGAGTGGCTGAGCTGCGGGGTGTGCGATTATTCCGCGCCGTTGCTTGCCGACGCGACGCCCTGGACCAGGCAATCCGCCGAGGCCGCATGGGCGGCGGTGCTTTCCGTACTGCCGCCGGCCGACCGCATCCATATCGTCGGTATCCCGAAGCAGATCGGCGGCATCGCCAATCCCCTGGCGCTGCTTTCTCCGGCGCGCGATTCCATACATTCCCACTACGGCATCGCCATGGATGGCGACGCCGAAACCGTCGTCAAGCGCATCTGTCGCCCGTCCTTCGTCAAGGCGCTCAACAAGGACCTGCGCCGGCTCGATCGCAATGGCGGCCTGGCCCTGGTCGAGGCCGACACGCCAGCCCTGGTGGATTCCACCTTCGACAAGCTGGTCGAGATGCGGCTTAGCCGTTTTCGCGAGCTCGGCCGCTTCGATCTGCTGGCGCAGCCGCCGGTCGTCGATTTCTACCGCAAGGCCGCGCATCGCGGCCTGACCGACGGTTCGGTGCGGATCTTCGGCCTGCGCGCCGGCGACGTGATGGTCGCGGTCCAATATCTGGCGGTCCATCTGGGCACCCTGCACGCGCTGCTGGTCGCGATCGACCAGGGTGCGGTTCCCAATGTCTCGCCGGGACTTTGCATCATGGGCGAGCTGATCAGATGGGGGCGCGGGCAGGGGTTCGACTATTTCGACCTGTCGGTCGGCAACCAGAGCTACAAGGAACATATGGGCGCAGTGAAGTCGGTTCTGTCCGAACTTTGCTACGGCATCACGCCGAAGGGCATGGCGGCGAGCGAGGCCATCAAATACCGTGGCCGGGGCGTGGCTTTCGTGCGCGCCAACCCGCGCCTGTTCAAGGTCGCGCAGGAGGCGATGCAGCGCTGGCGGCGGCTGCGTGCGGGACGGTGAATGGGCCGCCTTCACCGGCAAATTGACTCACATCCCGCTCTCCGCCATCCTTATGGGCAGCCGCTATCGGAGCGGCAGCGTGCTCGAGTGAGGCCATGGCCAGTCCCGTTGCCAGAGAAAAGTCCCGCCGCGCCGCGGTGAAGACCGCACTTGAGCGCCACAAGGTCTATGTCACCGCGCAGCGCTTCTCCGGCGGCTCCTACAGCGCCCGCGTGCTGGTCGACGGCGAGGCCTACTGGGTCGACGAGTTCCGGCTGAGCCAGTTGCAACAAGGGCTTTCGCCCGCCGAGCTGGAACTGACGCCGGCTGTAGACGATTGAGGGTGGCGCCTCTCGCAGCGCGCTGGGAAATCTGAGATGCTGGCGGGACAGCACCCCCCTCTGTCCTGCCGGACATCTCCCCCGCAAGGGGGGAGATTGGCTGTCACGCCGGCTTTCGCCAATCGCCGACGGTGTAAGGGAAGCGCGAACGCGCGGTCTGCTAATCTCCCCCCTAGAGGGGGAGATGTCCGGCAGGACAGAGGGGGGCGCGAAGGAACGAGGCGTTTGCCATTGTCCCGTCTGCGCCTCGGAACTTAGTTCATGCCCGCCAATCTCAAACCCTACCGCGCGAAGCGCGAATTCTCCCGCACCCCCGAACCGGCAGGCACCCTGTCCGCCGGTGCCGGCAACCGCTTTGTCGTTCACAAGCACCACGCCACCGCCGACCATTACGATCTGCGCCTGGAAGTCGGCGGCGTGCTCAAAAGCTGGGCGGTGCCGCGCGGGCCCTCGCTCAATCCGGCCGACAAGCGCCTCGCCGTCGAGACCGAGGACCATCCGATCGAATATATCGATTTCGAGGGCGTCATCCCCGAGGGCGAATATGGCGGCGGGCCGATGATCGTTTGGGACACCGGTACCTGGGCGCCGATGGAGGATGTCGAGAAAAGCCTCAGGACCGGCGCGTTCAAGTTCCGGCTGGCCGGGCAAAAACTCAATGGCGGCTGGATGCTGACCCGGCTGAAGCCGAGGCCGGGCGAGGATGAGAACAAGAAGAACTGGCTGCTCTTCAAAGAGCGCGACCTCGCCTCCGATACAAAGCTCGACATTCTCGAGGCGCGCCCAGAAAGCGTGAAGACCGGCCGCCGCATCGAGGAACTGGCGGCGCCGCCGAGGAAGCGCGAGCGCCTGCCGCCGAAAGCCGGCTCGCTCAAACCGGGCGTGCTGCCCGGCGCAATTAGGGCTGAGCCACCCGCCCGCATCGAGCCGCAACTCGCCAGCCAGGTGCCTAAGCCGCCGGGCGGCACGAGCGTTGCCGAGGACACGGGCGAGCTCTGGTTGCATGAGATAAAGTTCGACGGCTACCGTACCATGGCACATGTCGTGGGCGGCGAGGTGCGGTTGATCACCCGCGGCGGCATCGACTGGACGAAACGCTATGGCGATCTGCCGCAGGCCTTTTCGCGGCTGCCGATCGGCCAAGCAATCATCGACGGCGAGATCATGGTGCTCGACGACAAGGGCATCTCGCGCTTTGCGCTGCTGCAGGACGCGCTGGCCGAGGGCGCCGGCTCCAAGTTGCATTTCTACGCCTTCGACCTGCTCCATCTCGACGGCTGGGATCTGCGCAAGGTGCCGCTGCAGAAGCGCAAAGCCCTGCTCGCCGAGCTGCTCGCCGGTCAGCCCGCCAATTCCGCCATCCAGTACAGCGATCATGTCGAGGGCGACGGCCAAGGCCTGTACGATCAGGCTTCGGACCTTGGGCTGGAAGGTGTCGTCTCCAAGCGCGCCGACGCCATCTACCAGAGCGGCCGCACCAAGAACTGGACCAAGGCCAAGGCGCAGAAGACGGATGATTTCGTCATCGCCGGCTATACCGTCTCCGACCAAGCGGAAGGGCTGGCGGCGCTCGGCATGGCTGAGTTCGAAAATGGTGAACTGCACTATCGCGGCAAGGTCGGCACCGGTTTCGACGCAGACATGGCGACGGACCTGCTCGCCCGTCTGGAGCGGCTGACCGCCGGCGCGACCCCGCCCGAAGGCGTGCCGCGTGAGATCATGCGCGAGATGCATTGGGTGAAGCCGCTGCTGTCGGCACGCGTCCGCTATTCGAACCGCACCGCCGATAATGCGATCCGGCACGGCGTCTTCCGCGGGTTGCGCGATATCGGCGGGCTGACCACGCCGGTGCCGGTCAAGCGCAAACGGCTGATCGCCGAATCCGACCTCGCCACCATCTGGGTCACCAATCCGGAGCGGCGGCTATTCGGTAGGACCGGGCCTACAAAACTCGACATCGCGGTGTATTACGCGCTGGTCGGCGATTTCATGCTGCCGCATATCATCGGCCGACCGGTGTCGCTGGTGCGCTGCCCGACCGGCAAGCCGCAGGACTGCTTCTTCCAGCGCCACGCCTTCACCGGCATGCCGCCTTCGGTTGCCGTGTTCGAGTCGATCAATTCGGAAGGCGAGACAAAAACCTATCTCTCGGTCGAGGACGCCAAGGGCTATCTGGCGCTGGCGCAATTCGGCGTGGTGGAATTCCACACCTGGGGCACGCACCGGTCAAAACTCGACAAGCCCGACCAGATCGTCTTCGACCTCGACCCGGGCGAGGGGATTTCCTGGCGCGAGGTGGTTGAAGCCGCCGTCCACATAAAGGGCGGGCTGGAGAGCCTGGGACTGGTGCCATTCGCCAAAACCTCGGGTGGCAAGGGCATCCACATCACCGTGCCGGTGACCCGAAAGCAGAACTGGAAGAAACTGCATCAGGCCTCGAGCGCGATTTCGACTTTGCTGGCGGCAAGCGCGCCCGATACCTTCACCACGACGATGGGCAAGGAAAACCGCAAGAAGCGCATCTTCATCGACTTCCACCGCAACGCGCGCGGCCACACTTCAGCCGCGCCCTATTCGCTGCGCGCCCGCACCAATCTGCCGGCCTCGACGCCGGTGAGCTGGACCGACCTGGAGACCATCGACGCGCCGGAGGACCTGAATTACGCCTCGCTGCCGGGGCTGTTGGAGACATCTGGTGATCCCTGGGCGGAGATCGACGAGGCGGCGCGGGATTTGCCTGTGTTTGAGCGCTAGTTCCTCGCCCCCACAAAGTGGGGGAGAGGTGGCCGCGTAGCGGCCGGAGAGGGGGCAGCGCCAACGTATGTGATCGAGGCGCCAAAAGATATTCAGCTCCGCGCCATTCCCCCTCTCCGTCTCGGCTTCGCCGAGCCACCTCTCCCCCGCCTCCGCGGCGGCGAGGAACGGCGTCAGGGCATCGACGCTTTCTACAATTTGAATTATTCTCCGCGCCAACCGTCCCCAGAACGTTTCGCTAGGAATTCGGCACTATCATCAGGGGTCGGTGTAGGATTTCCACGGCGCTGATCGTCCTACGGACGAAGCGCTGCAAAGAGCATGGTCCTAAAAAGGCCGGAACCGGTGTTGGACAAGACCATGCTCCAACATAGTGTCAGTGCATGGCCGCGTAGGAGTTCATCATGGCGCCCAGGGCAAGTTGGAAAGGTTACCTCAAGCTCAGCCTCGTCAGCTGTCCGGTCCGGCTTTACCCGGCCACCAGCGCGAGCGAGCGCATTTCGTTCAATCAGCTGCACAAGAAGACGCACAACCGCATCAACATGAAACCGGTCGATCCCGAGCTTGGCCTTGTCGAGCGTTCGGACCTCGTGCGCGGTTACGAGTACGAGGACAAGCAGTACATCATCATCGATGATGCCGACCTCGATGCGGTCCGGATCGAATCCAACCACACGATGAACATCGAGGCCTTCGTCGACGAGGACGAGGTCGACGTCATCTACCAGGACGCGCCCTATTATCTCGCGCCCGACGGCGCCATGGCGGAGGAAACCTTCGCGGTGCTGAGGGAAGCGATGCGCAAGTCCGGCAAGCTGGCGATCGCCCGCCTGGTGCTCTCCAGCCGCGAGCGCGTGGTGACGATCGGCCCGCGCGAGAACGGCATGTTCGTCTGCACCTTGAGAAATCCCAACGAAGTGCGCGGCACAGCTGAATATTTCGGCAACATTCCGGCCGGCAAGCCGGATCCGGAAATGCTCGAGCTGGCCCAGGCGTTGATAAAGCAGAAGGAAACCCACTTCGATCCGAAGAACTACGAGGATCGCTACGAGGTGGCGCTGATGGCGATGATCCGCGAGAAGCTGAAGGGCCACAAGCCGATCATCGCGGCTGCGCCCGAGCGCGGCAATGTTATCAACCTGATGGATGCGCTGAAGGCGAGCCTGTCGCAGCAGGCGAAACCCCCAGCCAAGTCGAAGAGCAAGGCCGAGGAAGCGCCGGCGAAGCCGTCCAAGAAAGCGGCCGCGGGGGGTGCGCCTGAGAACCCGCTGAAGGCGAACCTGTTGAAGGCCGTCGGCAAGAGCAAGAAGTGACGGGAAATGCAGGGCCAGTGATCGTTCCCGGCGCTGTCTTCGGCGTCGTCGGCGCGCTGGCCGCCTTTCCGCTGCGCCTCGCCGCCCGCGAGGTCGAGCGCCGCCATGCGGAGTTGCGGCGCGGCATCACCCGCCGGACCACTCATGTCCTGTTCGGCCGCACGCTTCTCGCCAAGGCGGCGAAATCCGGCGATGCCGAGATCGAGCGCCGTGTGAAGGTCGAGCGCGAAGCAGGCCGTGCGCTGATCAGCGAGAGCGGTTTCCTGCGCCTGCTTGGGCTGATGAAGGCGCCCGACGCTTCGTCGCTCTCCAGGCAGTCGCTGATCGACCAATCGCGGCTGGCGGGTGATGATCTTGACATGCTGTCGCTGTTCGATGCCTTCGAGCATGACGGCGAACCCTATTCCTTCCGAGACCTGATCCTCGCGCGCAAATATGCCGGGCTGATCGCCAGCGGCGCCACCTGGGGCGCGATCGCGCGCTCAGTGCATCGCTCCGGCCCGGTCGCCTCGCTCACCGCCAAGTCGCTCAATCTCGGCTCGCAGCATGGCCGCCCGGATGCGATCTATCTCGACGAAGGCAGGAGCGAGCTCGACGGCCAGCTTTTGTTCGACCTCGGTTCACCCGAGGATGACACGCTGGAGGAATTATTCGCCGAGGCCGAGATGGCAGAAGAGGAGGGGCGCCACGACGATGCGGCCGCGCTCTACCAGCGTTGCCTGGCGATCGATCCCAAGGATGCGATTGCCGCCTTCAACCGCGCCAATTGCCTGCGCGGCGCCGGCCGGGTTACCGAAGCCGCGCATGATTATGCCCGCGCGATAAAGCTCGACCCCGGTTTCGTCGAGGCCTGGTTCAACCTCGCCGGCCTGATGAGCGACGAGGGCAGGGTGGCATCGGCGCGAAGGCACCTCCAGAAGGCTGTTGCGCTCGACAAGAGCTATGCCGATCCGGTGTTCAACCTCGCGCGCCTGGAATTCGATGCGGGCAATCTGGCCGAGGCTCGCCGGCTGTGGGTGCGATATCTGGAGCTGGATGCGGTGTCCGATTGGGCGCGCACTGCGCAGAAGGGCATACAGTTCGTGGATCTGCATATGGCGCGGACGGCGGGGTGAGCGCCTTTTCCTTCTCCCCTTGTGGGAGAAGGTGGATCGGCGCGCCAGCGCCGAGACGGATGAGGGGTGCTGGAAGGAATGAGACGTTGGTGACCTTGTCGCAAGTAGGAGTATTGAAGGGCGTATCCGCCAAGCTGGAGCACCCCTCATCCGTCCGAGCTTCGCTCGGCCACCTTCTCCCACAAGGGGAGAAGGAGAGATTGGCGCTCCCATGACCCACTTCCTCTTCGACGGCTTCGACACCGCTCCCGTCACCATCCTGCTTGCCCATGGCGCCGGCGCGTCGATGGACTCGCCCTCGATGACCGCCACCGCCAAGGCGCTCAGCGCGGCCGGCTTCCAGGTCGCGCGCTTCGAGTTTCACTACATGGCCGCGCGCCGGTATGGCCACCGCAAGCCGCCGCCGCGCGCCGAGACGGTCAACCCGGAATATGTGAAGGCGATCGCCGATCTGCGCGCCAAGGGCATGACCGGAAAGCTGATCATAGGTGGCAAGTCGATGGGCGGTCGCGTCGCCTCGATGGTCGCCGACGAGATGTTCGCCAAGGGCGAGATTGCCGGGCTTGTCTGCCTCGGCTACCCGTTTCATCCACCGGGCAAGCCGGAGCAGTTGCGGACAAAGCATCTCCTTGACCTGAAGACGCCGACGCTGATTTTTCAAGGCACCCGCGACGAGTTCGGCACCAAGGAAGAAGTTGCGACCTACGGCCTTTCTTCGGCAATAGAGGTGATCTGGCTGGAGGACGGCGACCACGATTTGAAGCCGCGCAAGGCGATCTCGGGGTTTTCGACGGGCGACCATCTGAAGACCGTGGCGGAGACGGTGAGGGCGTGGACAGAACGTCCATCTCGGTCGTCATCCTAGGGCGAAGCAAGGAGCGAAGCGACGCGCGCAGACCCTAGGATCCATGCCGTAACGCTAAGGCGTTGCAACGGTTTAGAATTCTGCCCCGCCGCGTTCAGCGGCGACGGTCACGGCATGGATCCTCGGGTCAAGCCCGAGGATGACGAAGCGCGAAGCGGCGGCACCCGCAAATGAAACTCGCCACCTTCAACATCAACAACGTCAACACCCGGCTGGACAACCTGCTGGCTTGGCTCGCCAAGGCAAAGCCCGACGTCGTCTGCCTGCAGGAGTTGAAGGCGCGCGACACGCAGTTTCCGCTGACCCGGCTCGCCAATGCCGGCTATGGCGCTGTGTGGAAGGGCGAGCCGACCTGGAATGGCGTCGCGATCCTCGCGCGCGGCGCCGAGCCGGTGCTGACACGCGATGCGCTGCCCGGCGACGATGCCGACCGCCAGGCGCGCTACATCGAGGCGGCGGTCGACGGCGTTGTCATCGCCTGCCTCTACGCGCCGAACGGCAATCCTCGACCGGGGCCGAAATTCGACTACAAGCTCGCCTGGCACGACCGCTTTGCCGCGCATGTGGGTGAGCTCCTCGACACCGGCCTGCCGGTGGCGCTCGCCGGCGACTTCAACATCGTGCCCGAGCCGCGCGACATCTATGAGACCCGCTCCTATGACGACAACGCGCTGGTGCAACCCGAAAGCCGCGCCGCCTTCGCCGCGCTGATCGCGCAGGGCTGGACAGACGCGTTGCGAAAGGTTTTTCCCAAGGAGGAGAGGCTCTATACTTTCTGGGACTATCGCCGGAACCGCTGGCCGCGCGACGCCGGCCTGAGGCTCGACCACATTCTGTTGTCGAAGAAGCTCGCTCGAAAACTGAAAGGGGCGGGCATCGACCGCGAAGTGCGGGGAGGGGACAATCCAAGCGACCACGCGCCGGTCTGGGTGGAGTTGGCAACCTGACCTTCTCCCACAAGGTGAGAAGGGAAAGCTGGCGCTGTCCCGCCAGCATCTCAATCCTGACTCGTCCATCGCAATGACTTGCGGCATCGATGCCCAACGCTAATCTGCTGCAAACTTGGATGGGGGACAATTTCATGCACGCGGTCTTGAACGGCGATCTCCAGCCATCGCCTCTCCGCCATGGCTGACACCGCCCTCGTCGCGCTTATCTCAGCCCTTGTCCTTGCCGGCGCCATCGCTCTCATTGCGATCGCGCTGCGCCGGCGCCGCAAGCGCCGCAGGGCGCGCGGCAATCCCGATCCGGCGGGCGACTACGCGCCGCGTGCCCACTGGGCGCCGACATCCGGCAAGCTCAACTTCTCGTCCTTCGTCTACATGGATGTCGACGGTGACGGCGCCTATGGTCAAGCCGACCGGCCGATGGCGGGCATCGTGGTGCGGCTCTATGACGAGCGCGGCATTTTCCTGGCTTCGGCGCGCAGCAACGCCGCCGGTTTCGCCAATTTCCCGATGTCGTCGAAGCGCCGCAGCGCGGCGATCCAACGGCCCGGCAGCTACCGCTTTTCCGTCTCGGTGCCGTCCGGCTGGCGCGCCAGCAGCGCCAACCAGGACCAGGCGGTGCGTATCGCGAACGCCCCAGGATCCATGGTCGGCCTCGCCGGCGAGGCCTTGCCGAAGCCGGTCGGGCTCGCGCCGGGGCGGACATTGAACGGCAGGACGCCGGCCGCGACGGTCGTCACGCTGTCGGTCATGGCCAAGGGTCAGTTGCTTGAGAGCCGGGCGCTGCCCGCCGACGCGGCCTTCCGCTTCCCGCTCGGCGCCGATGCCGATGAAATCGTTATTGCCGGTTCGGGGCTCGACCGAAGGCTCAAGCTGTCGGCTTACCCAGTCGATCTCGGCCTGTTGGCGCGCGGCGCGCTCGCGCCCGACGCTGCGCTCAAGGCCATCGGCTTCGACGACATAACCCCGCGCGGCCTGTGCAAAGTGCCGTCGGGCCATGCCGGGCTCGACTGGCGCAATCTCAACGCGATGGCGCGCGACCACACCGCCAACAGTGAGGGCTATGTAAACGGCAATGTCTCGGGTGCTTACATCGCCTATACCAGCAGCGGCCATCCGGCCGAGTTCGGCCGCGATGCGCCCTTCGGCTTCCACTCGGTGATGCTGACCGCGGCCTGGCTGGCCTCGGAAGGCGAGACCGTGCTTGTCGAAAGCTGGTTGGGGGAGGAGCTGATCGCCAGCGATGAGATCGCGCTGTCGGCACTAGCACCGGTTCAATACGCGCCCATGCTGCCGGCGGTGACGCGTGTCCGCATCTCCACCAGACACCACTGGCAGGCCGTGCTCGACGATCTGATCGTGGCGCTTTGACATATGCCGGCCAAAGCACTGCAATTCTTGCGAGTTCTCAAGCAAGACTAACCCGCGCCGCGTGAAGGTCTGCAACGCGTCTTTGGCTCAGAATACGACGGAAGCTGCACCGTTAGCGGTGATTGCCGAAAGCCTATCCTTCTTGACCAGCGTCGGCCTCACATAGGTCTTCTTCATCCACGCTCTCCCGAAAATTCCGCCGCATGATCTCATACGCACGTCTGCCGTCAAGCAAACGCCCGAGCAAGCGCTTCCCCTTTGCGTATTCCTGCTACTGCACTGAAATTATATCGTCAGGTAGCGCCATTGGTGATGGCGAGCGACGGACTTGCCACCACCGTCGAAAGCTTGCCCTTGCGGACGAGAATCGGCTTCTCGTAAATCTTTTTCATCCCAAATTTCCCCCGTTAATCAGTGCCGGCAAAAGCACCGATGATTTCATCAAACCGGCGAAGGCAGCGAACCCGCCACAACCGCTGAAAGCTTACCCTTGCGGATCAAAACCGGCTTCTCGTAAGTCTTCTTCATAAGATTGCTCTCCTGGAAATCCCCGGCGGATAATCTCACATAGGCAATTTCTGTCAATCACCGGCTCCAGCGGGCTGTTCTGTTCCTGGGGATAGCGTTCTACTGATGGAGCCGCCGCCCAATAGTGGGGCGACCGCGCCGGCCGGAACCGGATGCGAAGGATATCGCCCGGCGAAGCTGTGTGACGTCTTGCACTTAGCCTTGGCCGCAAGCTCGGCTAGGATGCCGGGGCCGGCCTGCTGCCGGTTGCAAGGCGGCGGAGTGGCGATGGGGGGAGACCGATGAAGAGATCGACCGAAAGGCTGCTGGCGCTGGCGATGCTGATCGTCGGCATTGCCTGTTTCGCCAAGCTCTATGCGGCGCTGGGCGGCAGGCCGCCGGCGACGGCGCGCCTGGAAGTCTTCGGCGCGGCCGGCGTGCTGTCGGTCCTTGCCGGGCTGCTTTTCCTCGCCGGGCTGCTGCCGGCCGCCGAGCATCCGCCCGCTCCTTTGTTCGGCCGCGACGCCGGGATCGCGCCGGCCGGCCATCCGCGGCTGCGCCGCGCAGCGCTCGCTTTGCCGCTGTTGGCCCTGATCGTCATCGTCGCCGACCAGTTCGGTTGGCGGGCGCCGGGCGCCGAACCGGCGAAGGAAGTCGCCACCGCGCCGGCAGATCCGGCGCCTCGATCGCCCAAACCGAGGCCCGAGCCGGAGGCGAGCGCAAAGCCAAACACGCCTGAGGCGAGCGTCGAGCAAGCCGCGCCCGCACCCGCACAGCAAGAGGCTGCAAAGCCCCCGTTGCCCGAGCCGGTTGCGGCTCCCGTTCAGCCGGCGCCGACAGCCGCTCCACCGGCCGAGTCCGCGCCGCCGCGGCCTGCCCAGCCGGCAGAGCCGGTCCAGCCAACCCAGCAGACGGCGCTCGCTCCCGCAACGCCGCCGCAGACGGTGGCGCCGCCTCCACCGGCGCCTCCGGCCCAGCCGACCGCGCTGGAAGGCCACCGCGACGCCGTCGTCTGGCTGGCGGTGTCGGCCGACGGCCACCAGATCATGAGCGCCAGCACCGACCGCATGATCAAGCTCTGGGATATCGAGGGCAAGCGGCTGATCCGCGACCTTGGTGAGCACAAGGGCATGGCGCGCAGCGCGCTTTTCATGCCCGATGGCAAGACCGTGCTCACCGCCGGCGACGACGGCGAAATCGTGCTGCGCCAGCTATCCGACGGCACGGTGCTGCACGTCTTCTCCTCAGGGGCGAACGGCGGCATCAGGCAACTGAAGATAAGCCTGGACGGCAAGCTCGCCGTTAGCGGTCACGACACCGGTTCCGTCGTCGTTTGGGACCTGGGGAAGGGAGCGGTCTTGCATGTGCTGCCGGGCCACGACTGGTCGGTGAGTTCCGTCGCCATCTCGCCCGATGGCACCAGGGCGCTCACCGGCAGCATCGACGGTGAGCTGAAGCTGTGGGATATCGTTTCGGGCAAGCAGTTGCGCAGCTGGCTTGGCCACGAGCGAGGCGCCTATGGCGCGGTCTTCCTGGCCGATGGCCACCACGCGGTGACTGGCAGCGGCGATTACACGATAAAGCTTTGGGACCTCGACACCTTCAAGGAGGTCCGCCGCTTCGAGGGGCATTCCGGCACGGTCTATGCGCTGGCCTTGTCGGCCGACGGCAAGCGCCTCGGCTCCGTCTCGCTGGATGGCACCGCCAGGATATGGAACATGGACACCGGCGGCGAGATCGCCGAATTCGAGGTCCCATGTACGCGGTCGCGTTCGCCGCCGACGGCACGCTATTGACCGGCGGCATCGACCGCGCCATCCGCGACTGGCCGGCGGCGGGCGGGGAGGGCACGGTGCTGTTTGCCGGGGCGCCGGAGTGAGTGTGACGTTAGAGGTGGGCGAAAAGCGGCCTCGACAGCCAATCTCGCCCAAGTGGGGAAAAATGCCCGGCAGAGCAGATGGGGCGCCACGAACGGCGCCTGTCAGAAGGAGACCTGTACAAGGACTCTCCGAGCAGCCATCGTCGCCGCATGAGCAACACTGCCGAATCCACTATTTTGTCCTGCAGCAGATCGATCCTGCGACCGGTTCGGCTATCGCTGAGGCTCGAATCCGGGTCTTGGACCTGAAAAAGCTTGGCGCGGTTCTGGGTTGCGGCAACACACAACTCTCAGGCTCATGGGAATTGGACCCGGGAGATATTCAAAGGCTGGGCGCGATATGCATCCCACCTCGCGAGCTTGATCCGATGCTCAATCGCATCGAGCCCTGGCATCCAATCCGCGAGACACCGTATCTCGTTCACACGAATTTCGAGCTGCCGCTGATGCTTGAAGGTCGCAAGCCTCTGGCGGTGTTCCAAGACGCCTATCCGGTGGAGTGGTTGACGGAAATGCTGGCCCGCTTCGACCCGTTCGTCCGTTCGGGTCGGTTGGTGCGCCGCATAATCGACACGCCCTTCACCGAGGCCGAGCGCGCCCGCTTCCCAAAGTTCGAAAGATGGCGGCGCGCCTTCTTCGTACTCCCCGGCGAAGAATGGCGAATAGACGCATATCTGCTGGCATCGAAAGTCTCCGCCAAGACCGGCTGGAACGAAGCCCTCGAACGGATGGAGGGCTCGCTTCTCGGCTATGAGGATTGGCAGAATGATTGGTGGGTTGAGCGTAGAGCACGAGGGCGAGAGGCGGGCATTCGTCCGGAAAAATGAATAGCGCCCTTGGATTACCTGACAGGCCGGCTGGACAGCCCCCCTGGCCTGCCGGGCATCTCCCCGCAAGGAGGAAGATTGGCAGTTCCTGCGACGGCACCCTCTCTGCAGCGTCGCCGATTGGCGAAGCCGTCGCGACATCCAATCTCCCCCTTGCGGGGTAGATGCCCGGCAGGGCAGAGGGGGTGTGACGGAACGCAGCTTCTGTAAGGGAATTCGCTCGCCATCATGCTCCACCTCGTCGAAGCCTCGATCGCCGATCTGCGCCGCGCGCTGGAAGACGGCACCGTCACCAGCGTCGAACTTGTCGCTGCGTATCTGCGGCGCATCGCCCATTACGACCGCCACGGCATCGCGCTCAACGCCGTGCCCATCCTCAACCCGAAGATGTTCGAGGAGGCCGAAGCGTCCGACCGGCGCCGGCGCGAGGGCAAGACGCTCGGATCGCTCGACGGCATCCCCTACACCGCCAAGGATAGCTACAAGGCGACGGGCCTGACGGTTGCCGCCGGCTCGCCGGCCTTCGAGCATCTCGTCGCTACGGAAGACGCCTTCACCATCGCCCGGCTACGCGCGGCCGGCGCGGTGCTGATCGGCCTCACCAACATGCCGCCGATGGCCAATGGCGGCATGCAGCGCGGCGTCTATGGCCGCGCCGAAAGCCCGTATAACAAGGATTTCCTCACCGCCGCCTTCGCCTCAGGCTCCTCTAACGGCTCGGGCACCGCGACCGCAGCCAGTTTCGCCGCCTTCGGGCTCGGCGAAGAAACGTGGTCGTCCGGGCGCGCGCCCGCCTCCAACAACGCGCTGGTCGCTTACACGCCTTCGCGCGGCGTGATCTCGGTGCGCGGCAACTGGCCGCTGGTGCCGACCATGGATGTGGTGGTGCCGCATACGCGCAGCATCCCCGACATGCTGGAGCTGCTCGACGTCATCGTCGCCGACGATGCCGAGACGCGCGGCGATTTCTGGCGCGTGCAGCCCTGGGTGCAAATCCCGAAAGCCTCGGCGCTGCGGCCGGCGAGCTACACCACGCTTGCCGTGCAGGGTGCGCTCAAGGGCAAGCGGCTCGGCGTGCCGAAAATGTATATCGGCAAGGATGACGGCGCGGAGCGCCCGATCGAGACGCGCGCCTCGGTACTTGAGCTCTGGCGGCAGGCGGCGCGCGACCTTGAATCACTCGGCGCCGAGGTGGTCGAGGTCGATTTCCCTGTCGTCTCCAACTACGAACGCGACCGGCCGGGCGCGCTGTCGATGGTCGACCGCGGCCTTGTGCCGCCGGAATTCGCCGAACGCGAGATCTGGGACCTGTCCATCTGGTCCTGGGACGATTTCCTGCGCGCCAATGCCGATCCGGCCATCCCCGATCTCGCTTCGGTCGACGGCGCAAAGATCTTCCCGCAGCCGCCGGGCACGTTGCGCGATCGCTATGGCGATGCCGATTTCGATCTGGCGCAGTATGTCGAGCGGGCGAAGCGGGGCGTGGCGCCGCTCGTGGACATTCCCACCATCGAGGCGGGCCTGAAAGGCCTGGAAACAACGCGCCGCACCGACTTCGAAGACTGGCTCGATGCCAACCGGCTCGACGCCGTGGTGCTGCCGGCGGTCGCCGATGTCGGCCCGGCCGATGCCGACGTCGACGAGGCTTCCGCACGGCTTGCCTGGCGAAACGGCACCTGGGTCGCCAACGGCAATCTGGTCTGGCGGCATCTCGGCATCCCGACCGTGACAGTGCCGATGGGCACTATGGCCGATATCGGCATGCCGGTCGGCCTCACCTTCGCCGGCAAGGCTTATGACGACGTGGCGTTGTTGAGGATCGCCGGCGACTACGAGCGCGCCACGAAGCGCCGCACCGCACCGCCGCGCACGCCGCCGCTGGCCGATGATGTGTTCGAGGCCAGGGGCGCGGCAAGTCGTGTTGGCGATCCCCTGCTCACGCTGGTGCTCACGGCTGAGACGACCCGCGCCGGCGACACCGATGAGATCGCGATCGCGCTGGAGACCGGCGACGCGGCGGTGGTGAAAGTCCACGTCAACGGCGAGCCGGTTTCCATGCAAGGCAGCGCTAACCGATTCACCGGTCGCGTGATCGTACCGGCCACGACCCATCAAGGCTTCCACAGCGTCTGGCGCGGCGCCTATGGCTCCATCGTCACGGCCATTGTGAGGTCGCAGGATGGGCGCGTCAGCGGGGCGTATAGGCTGACGGGTGGGATTGGATAGCTTCCTCCCCCACAAGCGGAGAGCAGAAGATCGAGCTACTCGGTCCAATCCACCACCAGCGCCACCACCCCGAACAGCGCTCCAACCGCGCACACCGCGTTCCAGCCGCCCCAGGTCCAGGCGATGCCGGCAAGCAGCGAGCCGATCGCGCCGCCGATAAAGAAGATGCCGACGAACAGCCCGTTGATGCGTCCCCGCGCCTTGGGCTGCAGGAGATTAACCGCACGGCGGCCCAGCGTCTGGTCGCCGGTGACGCCGATATCGAGCAGCACGGCGCTGACGCCCATGAGGATCAGCGGCAGCCATGCCCCGGCTTTGGTCGCCCCGGCCCATGCGGCGAGGCCGAGCGCCGCAATCAGCACGAGATGGCAGAGGATCGTCGCGGTGCGCGTAAAGCCGCGGTCGCCGGCGCGGCCGAAGATCGGCGTCACAGCCGCGCCGCCGGCGCCGACAAGTGCGAACAGCGCAATGCCTTTCTGGCCAAGGTCGAAAGGGGGGGCGGACAGGCGTAGCGCCACCGCCGTCCAGAACACGCTGAAAGCCGCCATCACCAGGCTCGCGGTGAAGGCACGACGCCGCAGCACCGGCTCTTGGGCTAGAAGCCCGACCAGCGAGGCTATGAGCCCCGCATAGCTCGTATGCGCCAGTGGCTTGCGCCTTGGCAAAGCGAGGCCGAGCAGGATGGCGAGCAGCGCCAGTGCCGCGGCGCTGATGCCGTAGAAGGCGCGCCAGCCGAAGGCGTCGGCGACGAGGCTGGCGATCGGACGCGAGAGCAGGATGCCTATCATCAGCCCGCTCATCACGTCACCGATAACGCGCCCGTCCTGTCCCGGCGGCGCCATCGAGGCCGCGACCGGCACCAGCACCTGAATGCAGGAACAGGCCGCCCCAAGCACGAACAGCACGGCAAGCAGCGAGGCGGCCGACGGCGCGAATGAAGCGACCGCCGCCGCCAGCGCGGCCGCGCACAGCATGCGCAGCACCAGCACACGGTTCTCGACCAGGTCAGACAGCGGCACCAGGAAGAACAGTCCGGCCGCATAGCCGAGCAGGGTGGCCATCGACACCAGGCCGCTTTCCGATGCCGCCGCGCCCAGCGACGGTCCGATCAGCCCGACCAGCGTCTGCGGCGCGAACAGATTGGTGACGATGATGCCGACCGAAGCGGCGAACAGCAGCGTCTGGATCGCGTGATCGTGCCGCCGCCGGCATGCGGCAACGGATCGGCGAACTCGGCCGTCGCGATCCGGGCGTTGTCTGTTCCGTTCATGGGTAGCCTCGCTGTTTGCATATCTCGCGAGGACTTTATTCGCGCTGATCATAATGCTACAATTGAAATTATTTGATAATGATTATGTGAGATACGCATGAACATCCATGACCTTGAAGCCTTCGTCGCCGTCGTCGAAACCGGCTCCATCGTCGGCGCCTCTGCCAGGCTCAATCTCACCCAGCCCGGCGTGACGCGCCGGGTGCAGAATCTCGAGGAGCGGCTGGCGACGCCTTTGCTCGACCGCCAGTCGAAGCCGCTCAAACCCACCGCATCGGGTCGCGAGGCCTATGAGCATGGCCGTCGGCTGCTGCGCTCGCTGGAGGATCTGAAGGCGGGCGTCTCGCCGGCCGGCGAGGTGAGGGGCGAGTTCCGCCTCGGCATCATGCCTTATCTGTCGACCAGCGCGCTGTCCGAGCCGCTCGACAGTCTTCGCGCGGCCTTCCCGCAATTGACGCTGAATATCACCTCCAGCCTGTCGCCGCGCCTGGTGGAGCAGGTGCTGCACAGCGAGATCGACGCGGTCGCCGTCTGTCTGGCCGAGGGCGTCGCGCCGCCGCCGGAGCTCGTCGGCGACGATCTCGGCGTGCAGGCGGTGCTGCTGGTGGCTTCGCCAGGCCTCGGCGTGCCGAAGCCGGCCGAGCTCAACGATCTCGCGCGCTACCCATGGGTGCTCAACGAAACCGGCTGCGGCTTCCGCGCGTTCATCCGCCATCGCTTCGAGGCGGCGCGGCTGCCCTTCCATGTCGGCGTGGAGGCGCAGGGCGCGGATCTGAGAATGTCGTTGGTGGCGCGCGGCCACGGCATCGGCGTCGTCACGCCCGGCGCGCTGTCGGGCAGCCAATGGCGCGACGCGGTCGAGGTGGTCGACTGCCCCGGCTTCAAGCCGCAAGTCCGCTGTTGGTTGCTCCACCGCCCGCCGGCCGGCAGGCTGGCGCGCCCGATCGCGGTGTTCCGCGACGCGCTGGCGGAGGCGCTGAAGGGGCCGATGCCGCTGATGTCGTAGAAGCCAGGTGCCTTATCTTCCCCCTGACAGTGGAAAAAGCGATTTCAACATCTTGGCAAAGCGAAGTGTTAGAGACTGCCAGAGGGAGTGGGTTGCACCGTCCGTCGAGTTCGCTATCTCCGGGTCTTGTGATCGGGGCAGGGAGGCGAGCCACGAATCCCAAAACTTCTGCTGCATCGAGACGAACACGGGCATCACGTCATAGCCATCGTCAAATATATTGACTAAGTCGCTCTTCTTGGGACGCTCGCCCGTTTTCACTTTGCAGACCACCAATCCTCGACTCATCTCTGTCACGGTGCCTTCAGGGAAAACATTGGCGCTCGCGCCATAACAAAAGGGTAGTAGTCCTTCCACTTCGAGCTGATTGCGGATTTGGCATAGGGCTTCGAAATAGTCGTCTTCTTCAGCAGCGATGACTTTATTGCGATAGGTGCAGGTGAGCCTGCATCGGGTCCCCGCATCGTGCGGCGTGAACACCGCCTGCTCGTCACCTCCCGTGCCTCCTCCGATCAGGAATACGGTGTATTGTTCATCCATTGTCATCCCCCGATCTCTCGATCATCTTAGTTGTGATTAATCCTGAATGCAACTCAAAATTGTAAATGGTTTGCGCGAGTTGCTGCTTGTTGGCTCCTGCCTCGTCCTTGACCCACCCCCCACCCACGCTATCTTCGCGCCATGCCAGACACAGCCCCCTCCGCCGCCGCGCCGCTGATCGTCATCGACCTGCAGACCGGCATGTTCGACGGTCGGTTCGATCCGCCGATCCATGACGCCGACACGATCGCCGAGCGTGCCCGTCGGCTGATCGACTGGGCACGGCGTTCCGGCCGCAAAGTGGCGTTCATCCGCCATGACGGACCGGAAGGCGATCCGCTGGCGCCGGGCGCTTCCGGTTGGCCCGTATGGCCGCTGCTCGGTCAGGCCGCCGACGAACCGACCTTCGGCAAGACCGTCGGCAACGCATTCTCGAATCCCGAACTCGTTGAATGGGTGGCGGGACACGGCGCGAAGGACGTCGTGCTCCTCGGCGCCCAGACTGATTTCTGCGTCGCCGCCACCGTGAAGGGCGCCTTTGCCGAGGGATTTGGCGTCACCGTGGTTTCGGACGCGCATTCGACGCTGGATTCTTTGGAGGAAAACGCGCCCGACATCATTGCCCGCCACAACGAGGCTTTCGCGGGGCAGGGCGTGCGGATGGCGACGACGGCGGAGTTGATCGAAGGCTGAGCGCGCCTTCCCCTTCTCCCCTTGTGGGAGAAGGTGGCCGCGAAGCGGCCGGATGAGGGGTGTTCCAGGGAATGCCAGCATCTCACTCCGCTGGAACACCCCTCATCCGTCTTGTCGCTACGCGCCGATCCACCTTCTCCCACAGGGGGATAAGGGAGACCCCAACCCCAGGAGCTCATCTTGCCAAGTCTTTCTCTTCCCGCCGAAGGAGGCTGCCGCTGCGGCCGCGTGCGCCTGAAAATCTCGGCAAAGCCGCTGCTCACCATGGCCTGCCATTGCACGGGTTGCCAGTCGATGTCGTCCAGCGCCTATTCGCTGAGCGCGGCGATCCCCTCGGAAGGTTTCGAGGTGACGAAGGGCGAACCGGTGGTCGGCGGCCTGCATGGCGCCTCGAAACATTATTTCTGCGGCTACTGCATGACCTGGATGTTCACGCGGCCGGAAGGGATCGACTGGTTCGTCAATCTGCGCCCGACCATGCTCGACGACCATACCTGGTTTGCGCCCTTCATCGAGACCTGGACGTCTGAGAAATTGCCCTGGGTGGCGACGGCGGCCGTGCACAGCTACGCGACGTTGCCTGCCTTCGAGGAATATGAGCCGCTGGTCGCCGAATACGCCGGCACCCAAGGCTGAGTAAAAGCGGCCGGTCGAAAAGGCGACCCAAGGCGCGGTCGCCGTTGGCGTTTCCGGTCATGGTCGACGCGGCCGTTGGGGGCGCATTGTTGGGGATGTGCTTGGGCGTCCGCGTCGACCACGGCGGCCTCATACCGCAGGCTTCACCATCGCATATCTGCCGCCCGCTGAAACTTCCGCGAAAACGGTATATGCCGAGGGTTGAGCTCGCCGCCCCCCACAACGAGAAGGCAAGGCGAAACACTTTCTATCCCTTGCCGCATTGACCTCGTCCGTTCGACCGGCGACGACTGACGCCTTCCTTCTCAACGGATTGCATCGTGGATCAGACTCGTTTTCTCAACGCCAGGCTTGCCGATGGCTCGCTCCGTGACCTCATCGTCGCCGACGGCCGCTTCAGCGCCATCGCTCCGGCCGGCAATGCAGCCAGGTCCGGTGCCGTCGACCTCGCCGGCCAGCTCGTCCTGCCGGCTTTCGTCGAGGGCCACATCCATCTCGACACCTCCTTCTACGGCGATGTCTGGCGCCCGTACATTCCCTGCACCAACGGCTTCGACGTGCGCGAGCGGGTTGCCGTCCAGATGCGCAACCTCGAGCAGGCAGCACCCATGGCGGAGCGGGCGAGAAACCAGCTCGAGCTCTGCGTCGGCAATGGCAGCCTCGCCATGCGCAGCCATGTCATGGTCGACGCCGCGGTTGGGTTGAAGCATGTGGAGACGATCCTAGCGGTGCGGGAGAAATACCGCGACCTCATCGACATCCAGCTCGTCGCCTTCCCGCAGAGCGGCATTCTGTCCTCGCCAGGCACCGCGGAGTTGCTCGACGAGGCGCTCAAGCTCGGCTGTGACCTGATCGGCGGGCTAGACCCGGCAAGCTTCGATCGCGACGTGAAGGGCCATCTCGATGTGGTGTTCGGCCTTGCCGAAAAACGCGGCGCCGGTATCGACATCCACCTGCATGACCGCGGCACACTCGGCCTGTTCGAGATCGAGGAGATCGCCGCCCGGACCGCGACAATGGGCATGCAGGGAAAGGTTGTCGTCAGCCACGCCTACGGGCTGGGCGACATCTCCGCCGATGCGTTGGCCAAGGCTGGCGAGCGGATCGCCGGCGCCGGCGTCGCCATCATGACCAACGCGCCCGGCGATCATCCATTCCCGCCGGTGGCGGCGCTGCGCAAGGCGGGCGTCACCGTCTTCGCCGGTTGCGACAACATCCGCGATTCATGGTGGCCCTATGGCGATGGCGACATGCTGAACCGCGCCAACATGATCGGCTACCGCTCCGGCTTCTACGAAGATTGGGAGCTGGAGGCCGCCTACGACGTGGTCAGCCACGCCGGCGCCAAGGCGCTGGGACTCGAAGGCTACGGCATCGCTGTCGGCGCCAAGGCGGATTTCGTTGCGCTGAAGGCCGAGCATGTCCCGGAAGCGGTGGTGGCGGTGCCAAAGGATCGCACCGTCTATCGCGCGGGCAGGGAAGTGGCGCGAGGCGGGAAAGTGGGGCCGAAAACCAGGTGAATTAGAAGCCGTTAATTTGTTGCCGAGCTACAACTCGCGCTATCGCCTCCCTCTCGGAGACGTGAATCAACCCATCAAGGCGACCAGCCCAAGCGTCTGACATGCAGGTCATGCAAGCTCCTGGTTTTCATGCAGACCGCGTGGCTGATCCTGCAAACTAATTTGCATGCATATGTTTCAAGCCGTTCCGGCTTCGTGAAGCATTTCACCGTTCGCGCGCAATCCACCGGTTACAGACGCATCGCAAAAGCGACGCCGGGAAGAGGCGGCACCAGTTTTCCGCCGCTGATTTAGGAGGTTTTTCATGTTCAAAAGTCTTAACCGAATCCGCGCCGCCTTCGCGCAGGCCAGCAAGCGCCGCCGCACGGCGCGCGAGCTTAACGAGTTGCCGACGGAGATTCAGAAGGACATCGGCTGGCCTGACAGGACCGAGCCTGACGAGATCCGTTTGCCGTTCTAATCACGCGGCCGCCGGAGCCGGAGCGCCGCGGCCCTGGCAGGCCGATCCGGGTGGCCGCTACGCCAGCCACCACCACAGGGCGCCGATGGCCAGCGCGATCAGGACCGCCACGCCGGCAAGCATCAGATAAGATCCCACGATCATCTCGTTGATGATCTTCTTGATGCTGGCGCGGTCATTGAGATTAGGGAAGGGTTCGTTGGGCATCGCGACGCCAAGGAAATCGCAGAGCGGCGCCCAGCCGTCGCTGACCTTGAAGACAAGCAGCTTCTCAGGCGGCACCGCCGCCTTCACCTCGTCGACATAGGCGTTATAACGCGCCACCGCTTTGTCGCGGTCGTTCATCACGCCCTTCAGCGTCCGGCCCCAGACCAGCTTGCGCGACATGTCGCCGAACTTGCGGCCGAACGGCGTCAGCCATTCCAGCACCCTGAACTGCCAGACATTCTCGGTGAAGTAGATCGTGTCGATGGTGCTGTCGTACCAGGCCTCGGCTCCGCGCGGATGCAGGGTCAGAAGCACCTTGGCTTCCGGATAGGCGGCCATCAGCTCGCGCCACACGCAGCAGCCCGGATTGTCGACGGTCGCCCGATAATTGGCGAAGACCCGGTTCCAGTCATGCTGCGCGCCGGGCGGGCTGTTCGCCACCTTGCGCCAGAAGTCGAGATGGCCCTTGTTGGCCTTGTTGATGATGACTTCCTGCATGTGGTAGCTCGGAAAGCCGAGCCTGTTCAGCGCGGCGAAAGTCGACCACGTGCCGGTGCGGCCAAAGCCGGCCCCGATGACCTCGAGCGTCATACGCGTTCCCCCATTTGTTCCGGATTGATTTTCTATCAACTTCCAGTTTCTGGTCATAATCGTGCGCTGGCCTTGCCGAGCGTGCAATGGCTTTTCATTAGCATTTGCGAAAATCTGTGGGCCAAATGTTGCCTGGACGATGAGCCATGGCCGTTTGTGTATTCACGCGAAAGGCCAGACCTGATAATAGGTCAACTAAGCTGACCTAAATAGAAGCACGCTGCGGGAGGTGCGTCTTGACCCTGTTGAACCTTCTGGCCTCGCGTTCCTCGCGCATGAAGGCTTCGGAAATCCGCGAGCTGTTGAAGCTGCTCGACCAGCCCGACATCATCTCCTTCGCCGGCGGCATTCCCGACCCGTCGCTATTTCCGGCCGAAGCCATCGGCGATGCCTACCAGGCCGTGCTGGGCGGCAAGGAGGCGGGCGCCGCGCTGCAGTACCAGGTCAGCGAGGGTTTCCTGCCGCTGCGCAAATGGCTGGCCGCCTATATGGGCAAGCTTGGCGTTCAGTGCGACGAAGGCAACATCTTCATCACCTCCGGCTCGCAGCAGGCGCTCGACTATCTCGGCAAGCTCTTTTTGTCCCCCGGCGACACTGCGCTGGTGACATGGCCGACCTATCTCGGCGCGCTGCAGGCCTTCAACGCCTATGAGCCGCGCTACGACCGGCTGGACCCCGCCGGCGGCAACATGACGCCCGAGGCTTATCGCGCTGCAGCGGCGGCGAATGGCGGCAAGGTGAAGTTCGCCTATCTGGTGCCGGATTTCGCGAATCCGACCGGCAATACGCTGGATACCAAGCAGCGCGAGACGGTGCTCGACCTCGCCGGCGAGCTCGACATCGCTGTCATCGAGGATGCCGCCTACCGCGCGCTGCGCTATGACGGCCAGGGCGAACCGCCGATCCTTGCGCTCGATTGCGCCCGCTCCGGCGGCATCGATCGTGCACGCACGCTCTATTGCGGGTCGTTCTCGAAGATCCTGTCGCCCGGTATGCGCGTCGGCTGGGTCTGCGCGCCGCGCCATGTGGTGGAGAAACTGGTGCTGATGAAGCAGGCGTCCGACCTGCACAGCCCCTCGATCAACCAGATGGTCATGCACCGCGTCGCCGAAGCCATTTTCGACGCCCAGGTGGAAAAGCTGATCGGCGCCTACCGAAAGCGCCGCGATGCGCTGCTTTCCGCGCTGGAAGCCGACATGCCCGCCGGCATTTCCTGGAACCGTCCGGACGGCGGCATGTTCGTCTGGCTGACGCTGCCGGAAGGTACGGATGCCACCGAGCTGCTGGCGCGCTCGATCAAGGAGGCGCGCGTCGCCTTCGTGCCGGGCAACGCCTTCTACGCCGACGGCACCGGCCGCAACACGCTGCGCATGTCATTCACGCTTGCCGACGACCACGCGGTGAACGAAGGCGTGCCGAGACTGGCAAAGCTGCTGCGGGGCTGATCCTCAAGGAGAGATCAGCAGCCGGCCGTCCACTCGCGCAGGCGTGATTGGTCGTGTGCAGGCGTGATTGTCCGCGCGCCCGATTCCTCGGCTAGTGTCGCGACCGATCCAACCCCCTGGATCGACCCGGCCGTAGGGTCCCACCTCCACGGTCCGAACGAAAGAGCCCCGACGGCCTCCACCGGCGGGGCTTTTTCATTGTCCCGGCAGGCGGCCGCGCTAGCTTGCCCTTTTTCGGGCCGCTTTTCGGCTACGCTGCGTCATTCAGGGAGGATCAGATGACCTTGCGCCTCGGCTTCACTTTGCTTGCCCTTGTCGCCTTCGCCAGTCAGGCGGCCGCCTTCGAGATATCTAGCCCGTCGGTGTCGAACGGCAAATGGGACGCGAAATATCTCGGCGACAAAGCCGGCTGCGGCGGGCAGAGCGTCTCGATCGCGCTTGCCTGGAAGGATCCGCCTGCCGGAACGAAAAGCTACGCGCTGACCATGTTCGACACCGATGCCAATGGCGGCAAGGGCTTCTGGCACTGGTTGGCCTGGAACATCCCGGCGAGCGCCAAGGGTCTGCGCGAGGGCGCCGGCGCGCAGGGCGGCAAGCGCATGCCCAAGGGCTCCGTGCAGGGCAAAGGCGGAGTCGGCCGCGCCGGCTATTTCGGCCCGTGCCCGCCGCCCGGCAGCGGCGACCATCACTATGTCTTCACGCTCTATGCGCTGGGTGAAAAGACATTGCGCATACCGGCCAACCCCTTGCCGGAGATGATCTCGGTCGCCGCTAAAAGCTCTGCGCTCGGCCAGGCGACCGTGACATACACATATGGGAGGTAACGGGGCGGCCAAGCTCCCGCACGAGGAGCGAGATTACATTACTCCGCCGCTTGCAGCTTATCCTGCGTCTTCGTCTCGAAGTCGCTCGCGTCATGGCGCTCGCGCAGCTGGAAGGCCGGATCGCCGGACATGCGGTTGACCATGCGGCCGCGCTTCACCGCAGGCCGCGCGTCGATCGCGTCGGCCCAGCGCTGCACATTCTTGTATTCGTGCACCGAGAGGAACTCGGCGGAGTTGGTGTAGCTGCGGCCCTTGGCGAGCCCGCCATACCAGGGCCAGACCGCAATGTCGGCGATCGTGTAGTCGGGGCCCGCGAGATATTCGCTCTCCGCCAGCCGGCGGTCGAGCACATCCATCTGCCGCTTGGTCTCCATGGCGAAGCGGTCGATGGCGTATTCGATCTTTTCGGGCGCATAGGCATAGAAATGGCCGAAGCCGCCGCCGAGATAAGGCGCCGAGCCCATCTGCCAGAACAGCCATGAGAAGGTTTCCGCGCGCGCCGCGCGTTCGGTCGGCAGGAATGCGCCGAACTTCTCGGCGAGGTAGGTGAGGATCGAGCCGGATTCGAACACGCGCACCGGCTTCGGCTCGCTATGGTCCATCAGCGCCGGGATCTTCGAATTAGGATTGACCTCGACAAAGCCCGAGCCGAACTGGTCGCCGTCACTGATCTTGATCAGCCAGGCATCGTATTCCGCACCCTTGTGGCCGAGCGCCAGAAGCTCCTCCAGCATGATCGTCACTTTCTGGCCATTGGGCGTGGCCAGCGAGTAGAGCTGCAGCGGGTGCTTGCCGACCGGCAGTTTCTTGTCATGCGTGGGGCCCGCGATCGGCCGGTTTATCGAGGCGAACTCACCGCCATTTGGCTTGTTCCAGGTCCAGACTTTCGGCGGGACGTATTGGTTCATGTTGAAGGCCTTGTGTTTCGTGAAGGGCGGCATCTGCCACGGATGCCGATAGACTTAGGTGCGGTTCCGCGCGCGTCAAAGAAAAAAGTTCAATCTTCATTGAACTAGCGCTTATGCCAGCTTGGGCGAGGGGAAATCCGCCCTTGCACGGCGCTCCTTCGGCCATACTTATAGGCAGAGACCCGCAATGCAGGATGGATCGATGACCATCGAGAAAATTTCGCGCTCCGTAATCGCCGTGCGCGCCACGGTTCCGGACGACGCCTTCACCGCCAATGCGCTGGGCACGCGCCGCGAGGGCAGCGGCGTGGTGATCCGCGACAATGGGCTGGTGCTCACCATCGGCTATCTCATCACCGAGGCCGAGGAAGTGTGGCTGACCGACCAGGATGGCCGTGTGGTGGCCGCGCATGCGCTGGCTTACGACCAGGAGACCGGCTTCGGCCTCGTGCAGGCGCTGTCGCCGCTCGGCCTGCCGGCTGTCCAGCTCGGCAATGCCAGGAAAGCCAAGATCGGCGATGCCGTGACGCTCGCCGACGGAATCGGCCAGCAGGTCGATGCCCACATCGTGACCAAGCAGGAATTCGCCGGCTATTGGGAGTATCTGATCGACGAGGCGATCTTCACGGCGCCCGCGCATCCGTCCTGGGGCGGCGCCGCGCTGTTCGACCGCGCCGGCAAGCTGCTCGGCGTCGGCTCGCTGCGCCTGCAGATGAGCCGCGCCGGCGAGGTGGCCGACATCAACATGGTCGTGCCTATCGATCTTCTGACGCCGATCCTCGACGATCTGATCAAGCGCGGCCAGGCGGCGAAGGCGCCGCGTCCGTGGCTCGGCGCCTTCTCGGCCGAGTCGAACGGCATGGTGGTGGTGATGAGCGTCGCCGAAGGCGGCCCGGCCGCGCAGGCGGGCCTGCGCCAGGGCGACATCATCTCCGATGTGCGCGACGGCGAAGTCGACGGTCTGGCCGATTTCTACAGAAAACTCTGGCAGAACCCGGCGGGTGCGGAAATTCCGCTACGCGTCGTGCGCGACGGCCGCGAGACCTGGCTGCGCGTCAAATCCGCCGATCGCAATTCCTTCCTGAAGAAGCCGCAGCTGCAGTAGGCTCGGAGCGCCGGTGCATCCCAGGTTGCTGAAGACCTTTCTCGCGGTCGCGCGTACCCGCAACGTCACGCGCGCGGCGCGGGAGGTCAATCTCGCCCAGTCGAGCGTCAGCGACCAGATCCAGGCGCTGGAGACCGAGCTTGGCGCCAGCCTCTTCACCCGCTCGCGACAGGGGCTCTCCCTGACGCCGGCCGGCGAGGCGCTGAAACCTTATGCCGAGGAACTGCTGGCGCTCGCCGGCGACGCGCGGGCCGCCATCGATGCCACGAGGGCCGGGACGGCCGGCACAGTGTCGATCGGCGCGCTGGAGACCATCGCCTCGGCAAGGCTTGCCGGCTGGCTTGCCGGCTTCCGCGCCGGTCATCCGGACATCGACATCAAGCTGAAGATAGCCGGAAGCGGCGAGTTGCTGCGCAGGCTGGGCGACGGCGAGATCGACGTCGCTTTCTGCTTCGAGCGGCCCCCAGAGATCGATGTTGGTGAGACGGACCGCCGCCTTGCCAGGCGCGTCATGGCGATCGAGCCGCTGGCGCTGATAGCGCCGCCCGGCGACAACCGGGCGGATGTCGATCTGGCGACGCTGGCCGAGAAGCATTTCGTCGCCACCGAGGCAGGCTGCGTCTACCGCGCCTTGGTCGACAAGGCATTCGCCGAGGCAGGCCTCGGCAATCCCAACCTCGCCGCCGAAGCCGGCAGCATCGACGCCATTGCCGGGCTGGTGGCGGCCGGCGCCGGCTTCGGTCTCGTTCCGCGGATCGCGGTCGCCGCCGCGATCGATCGCGGCGAGGTGTCCGAGCTTGCCTGGCCTGGGCCGGTCCGCTCGGCGGACGTGGTGATGATCTGGCGGCGCCGGCGCGTCCAGCCGCCGGCGCTGAAGGCACTGCTCACCGCCATAGGGGAGGGGTTCGCCTTGGTCACACCAGGCGATGCCCGCCCTCGATATGCAGCGTCTCTCCCGTCGTAAAGCCATTGCCGATCAGGAAGCGGATTGCGTCGGCGATGTCCTCCGGCTTTCCGATCCGACCCACCGGCAGTCGTTTCGCCATCGCCGCAAGCGTGTCGTCCTTTCTGTCGCCGGCGACGAACTCCCAGATCGGCGTGTCGACCCAGCCGGGCGAGACGGCGTTGACCCGGATCGGCGCCAGTTCGACGGCCAAAGCCCGCACCAGCCCGTCCAATGCGGCGTTGACGGCGGCGACGACCGCGCCGCGCGCCGCCGGCCGGTGGGCGGCAATGCCCGAGACGAAGGTGAGCGAGCCGGCTGACGGCAGCTTCGGCGCGCCGTGCTTGGCGAGCAAAAGCGGCCCGTAGAACTTGCTCTCCACCACCTTTTGCGCGGCTGAAAGCTCGATCTCGGGCAACAGCCGGTAGGCGCCCTCGATATCGGCCGCCGTGCTGACGATGTGGTCAAGCCTGCCGATGCGCTGAAACAGTGCGGCGACCTCATCCTCGCGGCTGATATCGACCACGGCTGTTTCGAGCGTGTCCGGCTGGCCCAGTCCTTCCCGCGCCGCGTCCAGCTTCGCTTCGCCGCGCCCGGCGATGATGACGCGCGCGCCTTCCTCAAGGCATCGCCTGGCGAGCGACAGCCCCATGCCCGAGCTGCCGCCGGCGATCAGGATTTTTTGCTTCTCCATGTCCATGCCTTTCCTTTGCATGGACATGGCTTGGCAGGTCGCCGCGCGAAGCGGAAACGGAAGAAATCGATGGTGGTATCGGAGCCTCCGATGGCATCATGTACCGCCTGCTGACAGAAACTGGCACCAGGGCAGCGCTACAAAAGCATCGGAATCATCCACACTGTTGCGACGAAAGACGAGGTGACGATGGCGCCCATCAAGGTGGATCCGAACAAGGTGCGCGAATTCGCGGATGCCGAAAGCTTCTATGCCTGGCTTGCCGACAACCACGCCAGCGAAAGCGAGGTCTGGATCAAGATCCACAAGGTCGGTTCTGGTCTCGCCTCGATCACGCCAAAGGAGGCGATCGACGTCGTGCTTTGCTTCGGCTGGATCGACGCGGTGCGCAAGTCGCTCGACGAGAGGAGTTTCCTGCAGCGCTACACGCCGCGCGGCAGGAAGAGCATCTGGAGCAAGATCAACATCGACAATGTCGCGCGCCTCATCGAGGCGGGCCGCATGACCGAGCAAGGCCTCAAGCAGGTCGAGGCCGCCAAGGCCGACGGTCGCTGGGACCGCGCCTATGGCGGATCGAAGGAGATGACCATCCCGCCCGACCTGCAGGCCGCGATCGATGCCGAACCGAGGGCGAAAGCGGTGCTGGAGAAGCTTTCGGCACAGAACCGCTTCGCGCTCGCCTTCCGCGTCCACAACATGAAGACCGAGGCCGGCCGCAAGAAGAAGATTGCTGATCTGGTGGCGATGTTGAAGCGCGGCGAGACGATCCACCCGCAGAAGAAGTAAGGCATGATCCCGAAATGGTTCCAGGGTTGCCCACTAAGTCCGCAAACAAAAACGCCGCCCGGGAGGGAGGGCGGCGTTTTCGGGAAGCGATGATCCTGAACCCTTAGCAAGCGGTCTCGGATCATCCGGTCATGAAGGCCGCAACGCGTCAGGCCTTATGCGGCCTTCTTCGCAACATGCTTCTTCATCACATGGTGCTTGCGCGCGTGGTGCTTCTTCACGTGATGATGCTTGCGAGCATGATGACGGTGGTGCTTCCTGAGCTTCTTGTGCGGGCCATTGGCGGCAGGCTTCGCCGTCTCGGTGGCCGAGGCCGGAGCAGTGGTCGTGGCGGTCGTCGTGGTCGCAGCGGGTGCGGTTGCTGCGGCGTTGGCTTCGGTGGTGCCGAGCGCCGGCACCGCGAAAGCGAGGGCGATGGCCAGGCCGAGTGCGGAAAGAAGGGTCTTTTTCATAATCGGCGTTCCTTGGGTTGGACTTTTGTCGCGCGCCGTAAGTTCGGCTGCTGCGGTACCGCTTATGACACCCGCTTTTTTCGCGAGTTTTTCCGGACTGTTGAATCTTGTTTCTAGATTGTGTCTGGGGAGGCCTTCGCTCTTGGAATGCGCAAGTGCCCACATGCCGACGGCAAGGGGCGGCGCTTCCGCGGTTACATCTCTGCCGAGCGCGAATCCGGTTGGGTCCCGGCTCATGAGCTGTATTGCATAATGATTGCAAATTCTTCCCGCTAATCAATCGCCGTGATCGATGCGATCTTGCTGACGGCACGAATAACCGAGGATCAGCAGCGATGACCAGTAAGGCAAATCATTCCGGCAAGGTGGCGCTCGTCACCGGCGGCAATCGCGGCATCGGTCTGGAGACGGCGCGCCAGCTTGCGGAACTCGGCTTCACCGTGCTCATCGGTGTGCGCGACCTCGCCAAAGGCGAGACGGTGGCAAGGACACTTGGCAGCGCCGTCGAAGCCATCGAGCTGGATGTCGCCGCGTCCGAGGCCGCAGACCGCGCCGCGGCCGAGGTCGAGAGCCGGTTCGGCCGGCTGGACGTTTTGGTCAACAACGCCGCCATCCATTACGACCCTTCGGCGCAGGCACTCAGGCCCGACTGGACGGTGATCCGCGAGGCATTCGAGACCAATGTCTTCGGCGCCTGGCGCGTCGCTGCCGCCTTGGCGCCGCTGCTTGGCGCTTCCGGCCACGGCCGTTTGGTCAACGTCTCGTCGGAAGGCGGCTCGCTCGCTTCGATGGGCGCCGGCGCGCCGGCCTATTCGACCAGCAAGGCGACGCTCAACGCGCTGACCCGCATCCTGGCGGCTGAGCTGCGCGGTGCAGGCGTCCTGGTCAATGCGATCTGCCCTGGCTGGGTCGCGACCGACATGGGCGGCCCAGGCGGCCGTCCGGTCGCGCAAGGGGCGGCCGGCATCGTCTGGGCCGCTACTCTGCCGGACGACGGTCCGACCGGCGGCTTTTTTCGCGACGGCAAGCGGCTGGCGTGGTGAGCAGAAAATAGAAACTTAAGACAAGCCATTGAAAAGTATAAATTTTCCACTCGGGCGTCGAAAAGTGAGCGTGAGAGTGGAAAAGCCAGACAATGCAAGCACTTAGCCTGCATGTCGCCTGTCTGTTTGGTAAGCGCTGGTCTGCCGATAGCCATGCTACGAAAATAGCATTCTCGGCCCGCGACATGTGGTGCTAGGCTCGCGCCCGTGCACCCAAGGCACGCTGCGGCCCAGCTCGCAACAGGAGGGCCCGCCACAGGAGGAGCGGCAGAGCGGGATCGAGGCTCCAATCCAAAATCCGAAGGAACTGTTGAACCATCGCGAGGCAGCCGCGTTTCCCGTGGTTGCCACATGGGAGGAACCACCAGTGAAAGCATCCTATCTCGTCTCGGCCGCGCTCCTTGCGGCATCCGCAATGCCGGCCGCGGCTGGCGAAATCTCCGACGGCAAGGTCAAGATCGGCATCCTCAACGACCAGTCGGGCGTCTATGCCGATTTCGGCGGCAAGTGGTCGGTCGAGGCCGCCAAGATGGCGGTCGATGATTTCGGCGGCAAGGTGCAGGGCGCGCCGATCGAGATCGTCAGCGCCGACCATCAGAACAAGCCTGACATTGCCTCCAACATCGCGCGCCAGTGGTACGACACCGAGCAGGTCGACGCGATCATGGAGCTCACCACCTCGTCCGTGGCGCTGGCCGTGCAGGGGCTTTCTAAGGAAAAGAAGAAGATCGACATCGTCACCGGGGCGGCTTCCACCGACCTCACCGGCAAGCAGTGCTCGCCCTATGGTTTCCATTGGGCCTACGACACGCACTCCCAAGCGGTCGGCACCGGCGGCCAGCTGGTGAAGCAGGGCGGCGACAGCTGGTATTTCATCACCGTCGACTATGCCTTCGGCTATTCGCTGAAGGACCAGACCGCCAAGCTCGTCGAGGCGAGCGGCGGCAAAGTGCTGGGCGAGGTGCGCTATCCGCTCGGCTCCACCGACTATTCCTCCTTCCTGCTGCAGGCGCAGTCCTCCGGCGCCAAGATCGTCGGGCTCGCCAATGCCGGCCTCGACACCTCGAACTCGATCAAGCAGGCAGCCGAATTCGGCATCGTCGCTGGCGGCCAGCGGCTGGCCGCGCTCCTTTTCACACTCGCCGAAGTGCACGGGCTGGGCCTGCAGGCGGCGCAAGGCGTAGTGCTAACCGAAGGGTTCTACTGGGATCGCGACGACAAGAGCCGTGAATTCGCCCAGCGCTTCTTCAAGCGCACCAACCGCATGCCGAACATGATCCAGGCCGGCACCTATTCGGCGGTGACGCAGTATCTGAAGGCCATCGACAAGGCAGGCACCGACGGGACAGAGGCGGTTGCCAAGGAGCTGCATGAGATGCCGGTCAACGACGTCTTCACCGCCAACGGCAAGGTGCAGGCCGACGGCTCGATGGTGCACGACATGTATCTCTACCAGGTCAAGAAGCCGGAAGAGTCGAAGAAGGACTGGGACTATTACACCTATCTGGCGACCATTCCGGGCGACAAGGCCTTCATGAAGGCCGAGGACAGCGGCTGTCCGCTCGTCGCCAAGTGACGCTCGACACCGCCACCGCTGTCCGCCCGAACAGCACGGACCAGATGCCGCGGGTGGTGCTTTCCGCCCGCGGCCTGCGGCGCGACTTCGCCGGCTTCGTCGCGGTGAAGGATGTCGACCTCGACGTCCATCACGCCAAGATCCATGCGCTGATCGGCCCGAACGGCGCCGGCAAGACCACCATCTTCAACCTCTTGACCAAATTCCTGCAGCCGACCAGCGGCAGGATCGAATTGCTCGGCACCGACATCACCCGCACGCCGCCGGCGAAAGTGGCGCGCATGGGCCTCGTGCGCTCCTTTCAGATCTCGGCGATCTTTCCGCATCTCTCCGTGCTCGACAATGTGCGCGTCGCGCTGCAGCGCCCAAGCGGGCTGGGCTACCAGTTCTGGCGCCCGGTCTCGGCGTTGGATCGGCTTACGCCGAGGGCGCGCGAGCTGCTCGCCATCGTCGGCCTCGATGACGCCGCGCATCGTCTCGCCGGCGATCTCTCCTATGGCCGCAAGCGCGTGCTGGAGATCGCCACCACGCTGGCTCTCGAACCGAAGGTGCTACTGCTTGACGAGCCGATGGCCGGCATGGGGCATGAGGATGTCGGCACCATCTCCGGCATCATCCGCGCGCTGGCAAAAGACCGCGCCGTGCTGATGGTCGAGCATAATCTGACCGTCGTTGCCGATCTCTGCGACTGGATCACCGTCATGCAGCGCGGCCAGGTGCTGGCGGCTGGCGACTACGCCGCCGTCAGCCAGGACGAGCGCGTCCGCGTCGCCTACATGGGAACCGAGCATGAGTGAGCCGCTGCTTGCCGTGCGCGACCTCCACGCCTGGTATGGCGAGGGCCATGCGCTGCATGGCGTCAACCTCGACGTCATGCGCGGCGAGACCGTGACGCTGCTTGGCCGCAACGGCGTCGGCAAGACGACGACGCTGCGCGCCATCATGGGCCTGATCCGCAAGCGCACCGGCTCCGTCACCTTCAACGGCAAGGACCTGATCCGCCTGCCGTTGCACCGCGTCGCGCATCAGGGCATCGGCTTCGTGCCGGAGGAGCGCGGCATCTTCGCCACTCTTACCGTCGACGAGAACCTGATCCTGCCGCCGGTCGTGGCCAAGGGCGGCATGAGCGTCGAGGAGATATTCGAACTTTTCCCGAACCTCAAGGAACGCCGCAACAGCCAGGGCACGAAGCTGTCCGGCGGCGAGCAGCAGATGCTGGCCATCGCCCGCATCCTGCGGACCGGCGTCGAGATGCTTTTGCTCGACGAGCCGACGGAGGGCCTGGCGCCCGTCATCGTCCAGCGAATCGGCGAGTTGCTGGCGACGTTGAAGAAGCGCGGCATGACCATCTTGCTGGTCGAGCAGAACTTTCGCTTCGCCGCCCGCATCGCCGACCGCTTCTACCTGATGGACCACGGCAAGGTGGTGGAGGGTTTTGCCGTCGGCCAGCTGACGGCGCATACCGACAAGCTGCACGAGGTGCTGGGGGTATGATGGTGCCATGACCATGATCTTCGGCATCCCAATCCAGGCACTCCTCGGCCAACTCCTCGTTGGCCTGATCAACGGCTCTTTCTACGCCATGCTCAGCCTCGGGCTCGCCGTCATCTTCGGCCTGCTGCGCATCATCAATTTCGCCCATGGCGCGCTCTATATGCTGGGCGCCTTCATCGGCTATCTGCTGCTGGTGCATTTGGGCATCGGCTACTGGCCGGCGCTGGTCCTGGTGCCGCTTGCCGTCGGCCTGTTCGGCATGGCGATCGAGCGCATGGCCCTGTCGCGGCTCTACCGCCTCGACCCGCTCTATGGCCTGCTCTTCACCTTCGGCCTCGCCTTGGTCATCGAAGGCGTGTTCCGTTATTATTACGGCGTCTCCGGCAATCCCTATGCCGTGCCGACGCTGCTCGCCGGCGGCACCAATCTCGGCTTCATGTTCCTGCCCAATTATCGCGGCTGGGTGGTGGCGGCTTCGCTCATCGTCTGCATCGGCACCTGGCTGCTGATCGAGAAGACCAGGCTAGGCTCCTACCTGCGCGCCGCCACCGAGAACCCGGAACTGGTCCAGGCCTTCGGCGTCAACGTGCCGCTTCTGCTCACGCTCACCTACGGGCTGGGCGCGGCGCTTGCTGGGCTCGCCGGCATTCTCGCCGCTCCGGTCTACCAGGTCAGCCCGCTGATGGGCTCGGACCTGATCATCGTCGTCTTCGCCGTCGTCGTGGTCGGCGGCATGGGCTCGATTCTCGGCGCCATCGTCACCGGCTACTTGCTCGGCCTCGCCGAGGGCCTGACCAAGGTCTTCTATCCCGAGGCCTCGAACCTCGTCGTCTTCGTCATCATGGCGATCGTGCTTTTGCTCAGGCCCGCCGGCCTGTTCGGAAGGGACGCCTGAGATGAGCCAAGCGACCCTTCACGCAGAACGCGCCGCCGCCTCCTTGAGGCTCGAACGGGCGCTGGTGGTGCTGGGCATCGTGGCGCTGATCGCCGCGCCCTTCGTCATCTACCCGATCTTCGTCATGAAGATGCTGTGCTTCGCGCTGTTCGCCTGCGCCTTCAACCTGCTCTTGGGCTACACCGGCCTGCTTTCCTTCGGCCATGCCGCCTTCTTCGGCGGCGCGGCCTATTTTTGTGCCTATGCGGTGAAGGCCTGGGGCTGGCCGCCAGAGGCCGGCATCCTGCTCGGCACCGCAGGTGCCGCGGGCATGGGCCTCGTCATGGGCTTCCTCGCCATCCGCCGGCAGGGCATCTATTTCTCTATGATCACACTGGCGCTGGCGCAGATGTTCTATTTCTTCTGCGTCCAGGCGCCCTTCACCGAGGGCGAGGACGGCATCCAGGGCGTGCCTCGCGGCCACCTGTTCGGCGTCGTAGACCTCAACGTCACGATGAACATGTATTTCTTCGTGCTCGCCGTCTTCCTGATCGGCGTCTTCGCCGTCTGGCGCATCGTCAACTCGCCTTTCGGCATGATCCTGCGCTCCATCCGCGAGAACGAGAACCGCGCCATTTCGCTCGGCTATTCCGTCGGCCGCTACAAGCTCGCCGCCTTCGTCATGTCGGGCGCGCTTGCCGGCTTTGCCGGCGCGACCAAGGCGATCGTCTTCCAGTTCGCCACGCTCACCGACGTCACCTGGCAGATGTCTGGCGAAGTGATCCTGATGACGCTGCTCGGCGGCATCGGCACCATGGCCGGCCCGGCGGTCGGAGCCGGCCTGGTGGTCGGCCTGGAGAATACGCTGGCCACCTCCGGCTTCCCGGTGACGATCGCCACCGGCCTGATCTTCATGATCTGCGTGCTGGTATTCCGGCGTGGGATTGTCGGAGAGATCTATGCAAGATGGCTGGGGCGCGTCGATGCCGGCAGCGACAAGCCTTGATGCCCTGAGCGATCAACTGGCGAACACCTGGAGCTAGGCCGCGCGCTTCGGTTCGACCGCGAACGGGCTGAGCCCGAGCCAGCTTTGCATCTTCCTGCCAATGGCCTTGTCGCCGGTCAGGACGACCTTCACGCCGGCCTTCTCGACAGTCAGCACGCCCATCCAGATTGCGGTCATCGTGTGGAGATCGGTCGAGACGTAGAGGTCGACCTCGAAACCCGGATCATACCAGCACAAATCGACCTCGCCATGCTTCTCGACGATCAGCCACCACGAGCGTTTCGAGGCTGGGAGGTCCTGATACAGAAATTGTATCACGGTTCTTCCATCAGGCAGCGGCGAGGGGTTCAGATTACGCCGCATATCCCACATCAGCAGCGACGGATCGAGGTTCTTCAACGACAGCCGGGACTCGACCCATTTCTGTCCCCAAAAACCCATCGCCTCGACAACAGGGCGCAAGTCGCATCCCGCCTCGGTCAGCCGGTAGTCGAAGATACCCTTCTCGCCGGGGACTTCCCGGCGCTCCACGATCCCTGCCAACTCCAGCTCCTTCAGCCGTTGCGACAGAAGGGTCGGCGACATTTTCGGCACGCCGCGGCGCAGGTCGTTGAAGCGGGTTGAGCCCGCCACCAGCTCGCGCATCAACACCATCGTCCAGCGGGTGCACAGCACCTCGGCGGCCATCGATAGCGGGCAGAACTGCTTGTAACCGTGCTGGGCCATGATCGGCGCCTCCTCAAAAGTTGGCCGGACATTAGACCTTCATGAATGAAGCGGCGAGTACAGAAACTGTACCGGGCCGGTACAGATCCAGGACTGGTTGGCGCGAGCTCTGCCGTGCGAGCCGTTTGGCCGACGCACGGATATCCCTGTGCGCAGCAACCAGGAGAATGACCATGACTGCTTACCTTATCGCGGACATCAAGGTGAAAGATCCGAAATGGATACCGGACTACGCCGCTACCGTGCACGACCTCGTTCACAAGCACGGCGGCAGATATCTTGCGCGCAGCGGCAATGTGAAGACGCTCGAGGGCAAGCCGCTCGACACGACGCTGATCGCGCTGATGGCCTTCCCATCGGAAGCGGCGGCGCACGCCTTCACCAATGATCCGGCCTACGCCCCCTTCGTGTCGGCCCGCCAGGGCGGCAGCGACAGCCGCTTTCAGCTGATCGACAACACCGACCTAGCCGGAACGATTTCATACCTGCCGAAGGGATGATCGGCGGCCGCCGCATCGAACCCGGGATCATCAGGCACAAACAGCCACGGCGCTTGCACCTTCGCCGACATGAACCCGAAAGTGTCGTGCGAACACGCTGCGTCGCCGACCCAGTAGAGGTTGGAGATTGGCGAAAACCGGGACGGCAGCCTATCTCCCCACTTGTTGGGGAGGTCGGCAGCTTCGACGCCTCACCCCACCGGCACCTCCATCCCCACCTTCACCCGGTCCATGGCGACAAACGTGCGAAACCTTTTGACGTTGTTGTTCTCAAAGAACAGCCGCCTGGTCAGCGCCTCGTAATCGGCCATCGTCGCCACCGTGACGACGAGGATAAAATCGGCCTCGCCGGTGACGTAGTAGCATTGCTGCACTTCGGGCACTTGGGCAAAGCCGCGCTTGGCGGCATCGATCAGCTCGGCGCGTTCGCTCTCCACCTCGACCTCGACGAAGATCGTGATCGGGTGGCCGACCTTGGCCGGATCGACCAGCGCTACATTGGCGCGAATGACGCCGGTCTCCTCCATGCGCTTGATGCGCCGCTGAACGGCGGGCGCTGACAGGTTGACCCTCTCGCCGATCGTGCGCTGCGGCGTGGCGTTGTCCTTCTGCAGGATGGCGAGGATGGCGCGGTCGAAGGCGTCGAGTTCGGGCGAAATGGACATGGCAGCGTTTCCCAACGAAACAACTTGCAATTCAAGCGCCAAAACAGAGCGCCTTTCTCGCTTGGCCTGCAATAAATTTCAGTCGTCAAGATGGAGAAAGCCGACCATGTTCCTGCTCAACCGCCACCCGGACCATCGCCAGCCGCTGACCGAGGAGGACGCCGCGACGCTTGGGCTCGCCGGGGCCGACGAGGCCGAGCGCTTCCTTGCCACGCGCGACAACCATGCCGAGACGCCGCTGCACGCCCTGCCGGCGCTGGCGGGCGAACTCGGCATCGGCGCGCTGCACGTCAAGGACGAGGGCAAGCGCCTCGGCCTCGGCAGCTTCAAGGCGTTGGGCGGCGCCTATGCCGTCATGCATCTGGTGCTGAAGCAGGCAAGCAGGCAGCTCGGCCGCGCCGTCGCGGTCGAGGACCTGCACAAGCCTGAGGTGAAGGCGATCGCCGGGCAGATGACTTTCGCCTGCGCGACCGACGGCAATCATGGACGCTCGGTGGCGCAGGGTGCCGGCCTTGTCGGCGCGCGCTCCGTCATCTTCGTCCACTCCGGCGTCAGCAACGAACGCGTGGCGGCCATTGCCCGCTTCGGCGCCGAAATGGTGCGCGTCGCCGGCGATTACGACCAGTCGGTCAGGGAGGCCGCCCGCGTCGCCGCCGAGCGCGGCTGGACCGTCGTCTCCGATACGTCTTGGCCGGGCTATGAGCGCATACCCGGGCTTGTGATGCAGGGCTACACGGTGATCGTGCGTGAAGCACTGAAGCGTTTGCCTGAGCCGCCCACCCACGTTTTCCTTCAGGCCGGCGTCGGCGGCTTCGCCGCGGCTGTGGGTGGCCATCTCGCCATCATGCTTGGCGAGGATCGCCCGAAGGCAATCGTGGTCGAGCCGGCGCGGGCGGCCTGCGTCTATGAGACGGCCAAGGCCGGACGCCCGGTCACGATCGCGCACAGCAAGCCGACGGTGATGGCGATGCTCGAATGCTACGAGTCGTCTCTGGTCGCCTGGCGCGTGCTGTCGCGGATCGGCGATGCTTTCATGACCGTGGACGAGGAAGATGCCGTCGCGGTGATGAACCGTCTGGCGAGACCTGCCGGCAACGATCCGGCGATCGTCTCGGGCGAGAGCGGCGGGGCAGGGCTCGCCGGTCTGATACGCGCGGCCGCTGACAAGACGATGCGCGCGGCGCTTGGTCTCGATGGGAATTCCCGCGTGCTGATCATCAATTCCGAAGGCGCCACCGATCCCGGCCGCTATGCCGAGCTGGTCGGAATGGCGCCGGAAGAAGTCGCGCAAGCGAGGCTGCCGGCATGAGCAATCTGATGATCAACGCCGACCGGCTTCTCGGCCGTATCCAGGAACTCGGCAGTATCGGCCGCGATGCGCAGGGGCGGCTGGTCCGCGTCGCCGCCTCCGAGATGGACCGGCTCGGCCGCGACCGCTTCGTCGGCTGGCTGGAAGAGGCAGGGCTCGAGGTCGCCGTCGACCGCATCGGCAACATTTTCGGCATCTGGCGGGACGACGCCAATGCGGGCCAGCCGCCGGTCATGCTCGGCTCGCATATCGACACGGTGATCGATGCCGGCATCTATGACGGCTGCTATGGCGTGCTTGCCGGCCTCGAAGCGATCGAGAGGCTGAGGGAGGCCGGCTTCGCGCCGGCGCGCCCGATCGTGGTTGCCGCTTTCACCAACGAGGAGGGCGTGCGCTTCTCGCCCGACATGATGGGCTCGCTGGTCTTTGCCGGCGGTCGGAACCTTGAGGAAGCGCTGGCCTCGGTCGGCACCGACGGCACGGTGTTGGGCAAGGAGCTGGAGCGCATCGGCTATGCCGGTCGGCATCAGCCCGGCTTCCTCAAGCCGCATGCCTATGTCGAGCTGCATGTCGAGCAGGGGCCGGTGCTCGAGCGCGAGGGCATCGCCATCGGCGCGGTCGAGAACCTGCAGGGCATTTCCTGGCAGCGCGTTACCATCGACGGCGAGGCCAACCATGCCGGCACCACGCCGATGTCGATGCGAAAGGACGCAGGCGTCGCCGCCGCTCGCGTGATCGGCTTCTTGGCGGACCAGGCCAGCGCCTCGTCGACGCGCACCGTCGCCACCGTCGGCACCATCGCGTTCGAGCCGAACGCCATCAACGTCATCCCGTCGCGCGCGACCTTCACCATCGACCTGCGCGATCCCGACGAAACGCATCTTCGCGAAGAGGAAGCGGCGCTTGCCGCCTTCCTCGACAAATTGGCCGCAAGCGCCGGCGTCACCGTCCATGCCGAAAGCCTGGCGCGTTTCGAGCCGGTGACCTTCGATGCCCGCATCGTCTCGCTGATCGAGGACGGCGCCAGGGCCGCCGGCCTTTCGTGCCGGCGCATGACCTCGGGCGCCGGTCACGACGCGCAGATGATCGCCCGTATCGCGCCGTCCGCGATGATCTTCGCGCCGAGCCGGGGCGGCATCAGCCATAACCCCACCGAGTTCACCGCTCCCGAGGAGCTGGTCGCCGGCGCCAACATCCTGCTTGGCGTCGCCGCCCGGCTGGCGGCCGACTGATCGCGGGAGGAAGATAGGCGTGCCGCTGGGGATGAAATACCACCAAAAATAGTCATGTTGGCTGGATCTGGTCGTCCGAAGTGAACATCCGGCGACATCCAATCGAAACAAACTTCAATCACTTAGCCAATTAAAGCATCCAAAATCGCGCCCGAATCGCGCCCGCCGACAGAGTTCAGTGCCTCGCAGGAAGACTAGCATGCTGCTTCTCAACCAACGTCCCGAACACAACCAGCCGTTGGTTGCCGCCGATGCCGAGTCGCTCGGCATTGCGGGGGGCGAGCGGGCCGAGCGTTACCTCGAGGCGCGCGACGATCATGCCGAAACGCCGCTGCACACCTTGCCGGCGCTGGCCGATCACCTCGGCGTCGCGGCACTTTATGTCAAGGACGAAGGCCAGCGTCTCGGCCTTGGCAGCTTCAAGGCGCTGGGCGGCGCCTATGCCGTCATGCGGCTGGTGCTGGAGGAGGCCGGCAAGCGCTTCGGGCGCGATGTCGATATCGACGAGATCAACGATCCCAAGCTGCGCGCCATCGCTGCTCAGATGACATTCTGCTGCGCAACGGATGGCAACCATGGCCGTTCGGTGGCGCAGGGGGCCGGCCTCGTCGGCGCGCGTTCGGTGATTTACGTCCATGCTGGCGTAAGCCGCGAGCGTGTCGCGGCCATCGCTCGCTTCGGCGCCGAGATTGTCGAGGTCGAGGGCGGCTATGACCATGCGGTGCGCGAAGTCGCCCGCGTCGGTGCCGAGCGCGGCTGGAAGATCGTCTCCAACACGTCCTGGCTCGGCTATGAGCGCGTCCCCGGACTGGTCATGCAGGGCTACACGGTGATCGTGCGCGAGACGCTGCGGCGCTTGGCCGAGCCACCGACGCATGTCTTCCTGCAGGCCGGCGTCGGTGGCTTCGCGGCGGCGATCGCCGGCCATGTGGCGGTCATGCTTGGCTCCAGGCGGCCGAAAGCCGTGGTGGTCGAGCCGCGGCGCTCGGCTTGCGTCTACGCCTCGGCTGAGGCCGGACGTCCGGTGACGATCGCCCAGCAGCAGCCGACCGTGATGACGATGCTCGAATGTGCCGAGCCGTCCTTGGTCGCCTGGCGCGTGCTGGCGCGCGTCGGCGACGCCTTCATGACGGTCGAAGAAGAGGACGCGGTCGCCGTAATGAAGCGGCTGGCGCAGCCCTTGGGCAACGATCCGGCCATCGTCTCCGGCGAGAGCGGCGGCGTCGGGCTCGCCGGACTGGTCCGCGCTGTGGGCGACGGGCAGATGCGCGCGGCGTTAGGTCTCGATGCCGGCTCCCGCGTGCTCGTCGTCAACTCGGAGGGCGCCACCGACCATGGCCGGTTTGCCGAGCTGGTCGGGATGGCGCCGGCAGAGGTGTTCCTGCAGACTGCCTGAGAGCAATTCCAGGAAAAGTTGCGACGGTGGTGCGAAGAAGGTTCGCAGTGGCTAGGCGATCGGCGACGGCGGTCGAGCGCTAAATTCCCTCCAAGAGGGGAGATGCCCGGCAGGCCAGAGGGGGCGCTGTCCCACCGGCGTTTCAGTTTTTGCAGTCACAGCCAAGCCGGTAGCGACCAGCTCTACCCCAACAAAATCAACGCCGCGATCCTTCACGCCCCCCTCTGGCCTGCCGGCCATCTCCCCCTCTTGGGGGGAGACTAACTGAACCACTCCCGGTAACCCTTTTTTCTCTGCTTTCATGCAATATTGCCGGGACGGGATGGCAAGAACAAAGAATGGCGGACGACGATAAACGCAACGGTAAGTTCTGGGCGCTGGCGCTTGATCGCGCTCATCTCGGCCTATGGGACTGGAATTTGTCGACCGGCGATTGCTACTATTCGCCGACCTGGTCGAAGATGTTGGGCTATGAGGCGAACGAGCTCGCCAACACGCCCGATCTCTGGCTGAAGTTGACCCATCCCGACGATCGCCAGCGCGCGCAGGAAAGCGGCGACCGGCATATTGCGGGCCTCGTCGAATCCATCGAGACGGAGCTGCGCCTGCGCCACAAGGACGGCCACTGGGTCTGGGTGCTCGACCGCGGCGGCATTGTCGAGCGCGACGCCGACGGCAAGCCGCTTCGGATGATGGGCGTGCAGACCGACATCACCCGGCAGAAAGAGGCCGAGGAGGCGCTCGAGCAGGTCAACATCCGCTTCCGCCTCGCGATTGCCGCCAGCGGCACGGGCATCTGGCACCACGATATCGGTACGAAGAAGAGCTATTGGGACGCGCGCACGCGCGAGATCTTCGGCCTGGTTGCCGATACCGATGAGGTGACGGCCGACCTGTGGCACACCTACCTTCATCCCGACAACAAGGAAGCCACCGAGCGAGCGCATCTGATCGCCCCCGGCTCGAACAGCGTCGTCGCCTCACAATACCGGATCGTCCTGCGTGACGGCCAGGTCCGCCATCTCGAATCGCTGGTGCGTTTCATTGCCGGCGTCGGCTCGGCCGGCCAGATTTTGGGCACGGTACGCGACATCACCGAGGAGAAGACGCGCGCCGAGGAGCTTGCCTTCGCCGCGCGTCACGACGCGCTGACCGGGTTGCTCAACCGTTCGGCCTTCGACCGGCTGCTTGCCGAGAACATCGCCATGGCCGGGCGCCTGCCGCTTGCCGTGTTCTATGTCGACCTCGACTACTTCAAGGCGCTCAACGACTATGCCGGCCATGCCGCCGGAGATCTCGCGCTGAAGAGCGTAGCGGCGGGCATCCTCGCCAGCCTGCCCGCGTCGGCGCAGGCGGCGCGCCTCGGCGGCGACGAATTCGCGCTTTTGGTGCCGAACTGCAATGACGCCTGTGCCGAGCACCTTGCCCGCGCGGTGCTTGCCGCGGTGCGCGACGCCGATATCGGCACTGCCGTCACCTCGCGCAGGCTTGCCGCCAGCATCGGCATCGCCTTCGTGCGCGACCCCAACATGAGCGTGGCCGACGCGCTCGCCTGCGCCGACGATGCCTGCTACGCCGCCAAGGCCGGCGGCCGGGACCGCTTCGCGGTGTTCTCGCCGGAAACGACGTCGGGCGCCGGCCTCAATGCCGCACGGTTGGCCGCGGACCTTGTCGATGCGATGGAGGACGGCCGGTTGAAGCTGTTCGGTCAGCAAATCCATCGGCTCGGCCAGCCATGGGAAGATAGCCGCCACGTCGAGGTGCTGGCCAGGCTCGAGGCCCGCAACGGCAAGATGATCCCGCCCGGCGATTTCATGCCGGTCGCCGAACGCTTCGGCCTTGCCGCCCGGCTCGACCGCTGGATCATCCGCACCGCGCTGACGCGCCACGGCGAGGCGATGCGCGCGGGCGCCATCTCGCTCGACTTCAATTTGTCGGCGCAGACGCTTTCCGATCCGCAGCTCTGGGATTTCGTCGACGAGGCGATCGCCGACGGTGGCGCGCCGGCGCCGGCCATCGGCTTCGAGATCACCGAAACCGCCGCCGTCACCAATTTCGATGCCGCGGCCGAGTTCGTGCGCAAGGCCAGGCAACGCCGCTGCCGCGTCAGCCTCGATGATTTCGGTGCCGGGATGAGTTCGTTCGAATATCTCAGGCGCTTCCCCGTCGATGCTATCAAGATCGACGGCTCCTTCGTCGAGCACATCGCCGAAAGCCGGTTCGACCGCGAGATCGTTTCGGCGATCACCGGTATCGCCCGCTCGATGGGCGCTGCCGTGGTTGCAGAGAAGGTCGAGGACAGGAACGCGCTGGATATTCTCATGGACATGGGCGTTGCCTATGGCCAGGGCTATTTCCTGCACCGGCCCGAGCCGCTGGAGGCGATCGTGGCGAGAGCCGTAAGCGGCACTGCGTCACCGTCGCGGCCGCATGCTAGGTCGGCACAAAAATAAGACGTTCCTAAAATTGCAATCACTCATTTAAGGGCGTCGTAATCCGGCGCGACGATGATCCGATCTCACAAAACGGACCGGAGCGCGTGGATGAAAACCCTTCCCTTGTTTGCGGCAACTGCAATCGGCCTGCTCGGCATCTTCGCCACGCAGTCGTCCTATGCGGGCTCCGACAATGGCGGCGGGTTGACGGCGGCGTCCGCAGCCGACCCTGACGACGATCAGGTCAATACATCCAGCGTCAGCGACGACAATGAAGCCGCCGACAATGATGAGGCCGGGCACAAGGGCGACGGCGCCGCTACCGGCTCGCATGAAGGCGACCAGGACGGCGATCATCAGGGCGACGATCATGACGGCGACGATCATGATGGCGATCACGAAGGCGGGGACGGTGCCAGCCATGACGGCGGCGCAGACAGCGGCGGCCATGACGGTGGCGGGGACGAATGACTCTTGGGGTGATAACGCGCCCATCGTTAAAAGGTGAGCCATCCTTCTATCGAACTCTTAGGACAACTGGGCTAATTGCCTGTGAAACGCTTTGCTCGGGACATGACGTCTTGGCTCGACTGTCCGGCGTCCGAACCATGACGGAGGGCCGCCTGCGAGACCCGTAATGTCCTCGACCGTCAACATCGCCATTGTGACCCTGCAGCCGCAGCGCCTGTTGCCGACGGCCAGGCCGGCTGCCAGTAGCCACAGCGCCGTCGGCGCCGCGGCTTCGCCGCTCATGCAGGCGGAGCCCACGGCCCCAGCATCCAAGTTCAGCCTCGACAACCTCAATATCACAGCGACGAAGGTCCGACTGATGGAACGTGCGGGCAATGAGTTCCGCATCGATCAGGCCGAATATGAGTCAGTGTCGTCCTACGGTACGGCGATCAAGAACGCCGTCGAAGCGTTGAAACGGCAATCGCCGTCGGCGATCGCCGAGATCGAGAGACAGCTTGGCCTGGACCAGCTTGGCGTTTCTCTCGATAGGCTCGTCGACGCGATAGCCGATCCGCGAGGCAGCGATAGCAAAAGGCTGGATGCCGCGTTGAAGCAGCATGCGGACGGACCTGGCGAAGGCGACGCCGCATCGATCCAGCTGGACGAGCTCGGGCTTTACGGCGGCTGAGGCAGCTAGCCTATCAGCCATCTCAGCATGCCCGCCGAAGCCACCCCGATCACCACCGTCGGCAGCATCGACAGCCGTGTCGCCGCCAGCACCGTGATTGCAAGCGCCGCCAGATCGGCCGGATTCTTCGAGACGAAATCCGGAGCGATCACCGAGATCAGCACGCAGCCGGGCGCGGCTTCCATTACCGCCGTGGCGCGCGGGCCGAGCGCGCGGTTCCTCAGCACCACATAGCCGCCGACGCGGGTGAGATACGTCACGCCGGCCATCGCCAGGATGGCGAGCACGGTCATCGGATCGATCATCTCTCACCTGCCAGGAACCACGCGGCCACCAGGCCGGACAGCGCACCGGCCGCCACATACCAGGCGCCGGGCACGACGAGATAGGTGAGCGTCGCCACCGCCAGGCTGACCAGCCAGGGCCGCGCCGCGGCAAAGCCCGTCCACATGCCCCGAAGCAACACCAGGAAGACAGCAGGGAAAGCCAAGGCAAAACCGTAGGTCTCGACGTCGCCAAGCACCGGCCCGAGTGCCGCGCCGCAGGTCGTAAACGCCACCCAGGCGAGATAGAAGGGCAGCGCGGCGCCCAGATAAAAGGCCAGGCTGAAGGCCGGCCGCATGCCGACGTCGGCGCGCCGCCGCGCATCCGCGAGGCCTACGGCCCAGCTCTCGTCGCACATCAGAAACAGCGCCGGAAAAACCTGCCGCTTCGGCAGATGGTTGATGAACGGCGCGAGTGCGGCGCCCATCAGGAAATGCCGGCTGTTGACCAGAAAGGTGATGGCGGCGATCAACAGGATATGCGGCGGCGAAGTCCAGAGCTGGATCGCGGCGAATTCTGAGCCGCCGGCGAAGTTGAGGCCGGTCATCAGCGGCACCTCGGCCACGCTCAGGCCCTTCTGCGCGGCCTGCGCGCCGAGCACCAGCGCGTAGGGGATGATGCCGAGCAGCACCGGCGTCGAAGCGGCGAGCCCGCGTCGGAACTCGCCGCCGCGTCCATCGGCGCTTTGACCCTCGGCGAGGGCGATCTCGGAAACGCTCATGGCTTTGCTTTCGGCTTGGCCTCGCGGCCGCCGTTCTCCCGCTCGGTTGTGGGTTGCTATCGGTGGGGCACTATAGCCGAATTGCCTCGCAATCGGGTTGCGAAGGTGCCACGTTTATGCGAAAATTTAGCATTGAATGGCGCATTCAGGAAAAAGGTTGGAATCTGACACCATGAAGCTGGATGAGATCGACAGGCGCATTCTGCGCGCCTTGCAGCGCGACGGGCGCATGGCCAACAACGATCTGGCCAAGGAAGTCGGCCTCTCGCCGTCGCCTTGCCTGCGGCGCGTCAAGTTGCTGGAGGAGGCCGGTGTCATCGATCGCTACGTCGCGGTGCTCAACCCGGCCAAGATCGGCCGCAGCCAGACCTTTTTCACCCGCATCTGGCTGAAGCAGCAGGATGAGGACACGATCGAGCATTTCGCCGCCGAGGTGGCGAAATTCCCCGAAGTGATGGAGTGCTATCTGATGCTGGGCGACTGCGACGCTATGGTGCGGATCGTGGCGGCCGGCATCGACGACTACCGCCGCTTCCAGTCGGAGCATCTGAGCCGCATCAAGGGCGTGCAGAACGTCAAGACGGATGTGCCAAGCCAGACGATCAAGCAGACCTCGGAGATGCCGCTGTGAGGCCCTTGCCTTCTCCACAACAAGGGGAGAAGGCAAAGTCCTCAATGATGGGCGTGGTGCTCCGCGTTGCGCTTGCGCGTGGCCGCTGCCTTCTTGGCGGAAGCGGAGCGCGCGGCCGCCGATCGCTCGCCCGACGCCTTGCCGCCAGCTTTCCCGCCCTTATGCGCCGCCGGATGGCCGGTATGCTTGCCGCGGCCGGAGCCGCCTGTCTTCTTGCCGCCGGCGTCGTCCTTGTTGACCGTCGCCCAGGCGCGCCGCTCGGCTTCCTTCTCGGACACGCCGCGCTTTTCATAGCCTTCGGCGATATGGTCGGCCTTGCGTTCCTGCTTGTCGGTGTATTTCGATTTATCTCCGCGTGGCATTGTCCTGCTCCTTGTTGCGCTGAGTGATTGAGAGTCTCAGGAACTCTTTTTCTTGGCGACGTCGCCGAGGTCGGCCCGTTCCGGATCCTTGTTGTTCTCATCGGCCGCGTCGCGATCCTCGTCGGGATCATCCTTGGCCGGCAGATAGCCGCGCGGCTTGTTGGCCTTCGGGCCTTCCCAGCGCGGCCATTGATCGGAGGTTCCGGGACGTCCGGTATTGGGTGAATTGCTCATCTTAACCTCGCTTTCGAGAAGGCCGTTTGCCCTCCGTCCTTGGAGAACCGTCAGCCTTCCGCTTTCATGGTCCGTGCGATCTTCAAGAGTTTGTCGCGGTCGTGCCCGTGCTCCCGGATCAGTTCGCGCGCCTGCTTTGGCGACAGATCGGTGTTCTCCGCCAGGAAGCGCACGTCGGGATCGTCGCCGCCCTTGGTCGGCAAATTGCCGGTCGCCGTCGCATCGGCGGCGCCCGGCCGGTTCGGTATATTGTCGTTCGCCTGGGTCATCGCAGGCCTCCTTCGATTTCCGCCGTATCAGTCCGCTGTCTGGGACTGCCTGCGGCGCGCTTCCTTCTTGCGGCGCAGCACCTCGTCGGTGCCGACGATGTCCTTCGAGCCGCCGGTGATCGCGGTCGAGATCACGGCCGGCGGATCGCTTGCCGGAAAGGAGTCCTCAAGGCCGGACTGCAACTGCTCCTCCAGCGTATCCGGATCTTCCGAACGGCCTTCGGCGCGACGTCCGTCGATCTCTTCCAGATCTTGCTTGGCGTCGGGATGCTCGCGCACATTGCGCAGCGTCGACACGACGAGTTCTACGGCGAATTCCTTCATCTCCTCGCCGTGCGGGGCGGCGACGTCGGTCTCCTCGACCAGGCGAACAAGCGATTGTTCGAGCTTGTCCAACTCGCGCATGCCCTGGCAGTGCCCAAGTTTCTGCGCCAGAGCTTGGATCAGCAACGGACCGAAGGTCGAGTAGGCTTGCATGCGGGTCTCATCCACCTGTTCGGGATGAAGCGTTTGCAGCGACATTGATGCCTCCGTTCAAACTCCTGCGACGGCAGCCTGGGCAACCGACTGAAGAGGAACTGGAGGGCGGGGCAGAAGTTCCATCGCGGGGTCGATCCCGCGGGCAGATGAAATGGCGTCCGTGAAGGACACGGACGCCATTTGAATTCAGCGCTGACCGCCTTTACGGCCGGCCTCGGAGGCGCGCTGGCGGTCTTCGGCGAAGTTGCCGCTGCCACCTCGGTGCTGGCCGGCGCTCCGCTGACCCATGTTGCGGTCCTCGGCCTGCTGCTGCCCGCTGCCGCGATGCTGGTCTTCGCGGTTCTTGTGGCTCTGCTGGCCGGCTTTGACGTGCTGTTCGTGGGTTCCGCCTTGATTGGGCATATCGAATTCTCCGTTGGTTCGGATTTTCTTGAGGGTGATTCAAGGACGCGTCCAACATCCCTGAGTAAGGGCAACAGGCACCGGCAACCGATGTTCCGGTCGAAACATTTTGTGACTCGTCAGACTGAAGTCCGATCCGGCCAGCGCATTGGGCTGGCTTGTGCAACCAAACCTCCTTTTGCGAATTGGTGAGCGGCCGACGAGAAAGCCCCCTCCATCGCCGGCTATCATGGTGCCCGCCGGTCAGCCCCGCGCAATTCCGGCGGGCACCGTTATCCATAAACAGAAGGCCGCGCAGCCGACCTCGGAGCGAGACGACGTTTTGACCTATATCTCTGCAAAGCCCGCTCGGCAGGATGCCGAAAGCCTGCCTGCCAACGACAACCAGCGTACCACCCTTGCCGATCTTTCGTTCCTCGACATCATCAATGACGAGGACGAGGTCGCCGATATTGCCAGGCGCGCAGAGCGTCTCGGCCATGCCGCGCTCATCGCAATGGCGATCGGCCTGGCGGCCCTGCCGTTGCTCTGGCTGATGCTGAGGTGAGCCAGGCCGACCGGCCGCTTGGCCGGCCGGCGCCATCTGCCGGAAAGGATCGCCTCTATCTTCCGGAAAAGAAGGCGTCGAGCGTGGCCGCCGTTTCGATCGGCCATTCCTCCGGAAAGAAGTGGCCGCCGGGCATCGCCCCGCCTCTGGCGTCGTCGGCCCAGTTCCGCCATATGCCCAGCGGTCCGTCTTCGTCCCGATACCATTCGGCCAACGCGCCATGCTCGCTCCACAGCGCCAGCACGGGGCAGGATATACGACGGCCGGCCTCGCGGTCCGCATGGTCGTGCAGCCGGTCGAGCGAAGCCGCCGCGCGATACTCTTCGCAGATGGCGTGGATATGCGCCGGATCGCGCAGCGCATCGACATAAGCCTGCCGTACGCCGGGCGGGAACGCGTCGGCTGCGGATCCCCAGCCGGAAAGCGCATTGTCGACGATTGCTTCGGCCGTCGCCGCCAATATCGCCTCCGGCAGCGGCTCGGGCTGCGCCAGCAGCGACCATGGACAAAAGCCTAGCGCCAGCCTGGCATCGGCCCGGTCCCAGACCTCGGCGGTAGGGACGATGTCGAGCACGGCGAGCTTCTCGACACGGTCCGGATGATCGAGCGCCAGCCGGTAGGCGACGCGCCCGCCGCGATCATGGCCGGCGACCAGGAAACGTTGGAAGCCGAGGTCCCCCATGAGTGCCGCCATGTCGGCCGCCATGGCGCGCTTGCCGTAGGGCGCATGGTCGGCAGCCGATGGCGGGCAGGAGCTTTGCCCATAACCCCGCAGATCGGCACAGACGACGGTGAAATCCCGCGCCAGGCTGGGCGCCACGTCGCGCCACATCGCATGCGTTTCGGGAAAGCCGTGCAGCAGGAGCAGGCCGGGCCCGCTGCCGCCACGGCGGGCGAAGATACGCGCCTCGCCGGTGTCTACTTCCAATGTGTCAAAATCGGCGAACATGCTTGGCTCCGGCGGGATGCGATGCTGATGGCAAAGGCCTCACTTCCAGGCCGAGTCCAGCGTCAGCGACGCCTCGAAGATCTGCTCCTTCTCGGTGCGCAGCTTCACGGTGATCTTCAATTGTTCGGTCCCGGGCGCCTCGTCGCGGGCAATGTCGTGCAGGATGCGCAACGCCTCAAGACGGGCACGCTCGCGGTCGGCAAAAAGCTGCCCGTGGTCGTCAATCTGGCCATGCTCGGCGTTATGGAGGTCGAAATAGTAGCGTTCCATCGATGAAGCACTCCGGGCGTTTGGCAAGTTCAATCCCTGGCCCCGATCATGGTTCCAAGCGGTTGATCCCCAGGAGAATCCGCGGTGCGCCGGCCCTTGCTGCGCCGCCGCCTGCAACCGGCCCGGCCCTGCGGCGTTAGCTGTTGCGCATGGAGAACCGCGGATGCTGGAATCGCTTTACCTCAACCTGGGCCAGCATGACGCGCTGTCAGAAGAAGAGAAGGCGCTGCTCGCGGGCGCCATGCCGCTCGAAAGATACGTCGCCGCCGGCGAGGATATCGTCACGGAAGGCACGCGGCCGATCTACAGCACGCTCATCATCGACGGGTTTGCCGCCCGCTACAAAGTATTGGAGCACGGCGGCCGCCAGTTCACCTCGCTGCAGGTCGCGGGCGATTTCGTCGACCTTCATGCGTTTTTGCTGAAGACGATGGACCATGGCATCGTCGCGCTATCTCCCTGCCACGTCGCCGCAGCGGAGCATAGCAAGCTCAAGACGATTACCGAGCAGGCGCCGCACCTTACCCGGCTGTTGTGGCTAGACACGCTCGTCGATGGCGCCATTCACCGCGAATGGATCGTGGCCATGGGCCGGCGCTCCAAGACCTCTCATCTCGCGCATTTGATATGCGAGCTGTTCGTCAGGCTGCAGGTGGTGAAAAAGACGCGCGAGATGAGCTTCCATCTGCCGCTGTCGCAGGCCGAGCTCGCGGACGTGCTCGGCCTCTCCGTCGTCCATATGAACCGGGTCATCGGCACGCTGCGCCGCATGAACGTGGTCAACTGGACGAACCATATGATCACGATCCTCGACTGGGAGCGGCTGGTTGCGATCGCCGAATTCGATCCAACCTATCTCAGCATGACGCGCGAGCCGAGATAGGCATCTAGCTGCGCGGGGTCTTGGAGCGCGACCACAACTCGTCCAGCATGGTAAGCGCGGCACTCGGCTGGGCAGGCCTCAGCAGGCCCTGCTGCGCGGCGACCTTCTTGAAGGCGGCAAAGGCGATGGCCGGACGGCAGGTGCCGGCGATCGCGTCGTCCACCAGCCGGGCCGCTTCGAGATAGGCCGGCGCCTCCTTGTTCTTCCATGCGCCTCCGAGCGCCTTCTTGGCCTCGGCGACGGTGGTGACCACCATCGTGCCGCCGCTGACGAAGCGTATGGTGAGGGGCAGGAAACGGCTCATCGGTCCTTCACCATCCGAGCCATTCGCGCGTGCGCCAGGCAAGACCGACAAAGGGAGCGGCCGTGATCATGGTGGCGGCGAGAATAAAAAGCGGACTGTTCGTACGCATGGATTTCATGTTTCACCGTAAAAATTGCGGATGGCAGTAAACGATGACTTCGGCAGTCGGTTGCATCCGGCCGGCTGGTCCGAGGCTGCAAATCCGAGGCTACATATTGCTCGCGGGCCGGGCCGGCGGCGCCGGGCGGTGCGGCGGACGTGGGCGCGGCCTGAGCGGCACCTCGGCCAGCGAAGCGCGGATCACCCTGACGGGGACTGGTGGCGCTGCGGCGCGCCGGCGCAGCATTGCGGCCGAGAGACTGCCGATGAGAGTTCGAACGTCCATGTGGACTCCTCCTGAAGAGTCCCCCAGCGACCAAGCGTTAGCACCGCGGCCGGGCGGCCGCATTTAACTTTGATGTACGCGCAGGCATCTTGGCGAGGTGCGGCGATCCAAGGGCCAACCTTTTCCGTTGGCATGCGTTGTCCTCCGAAAGGAGATGACCATGCCGACCAGCAGCCGAACGAAAGCCGACACAGCCAGAAAATCAGCGATCGCCAAGAAGACAGACACGGCGAAGGCCGCGAACAGGCAGCGCGGCGTGCAGCGCAAGGTCGATGCCACGGACCGCAGCAAGCCGAAGCCGGAAGCGCCGGGCGCCATGCAGGCCGGCGCGCGCAAATACCCCACGCCGCCTTTCCCCAGGCAGCATCATCCCAAGCCCGGCGAGGAATGGGCGATCGAGCCCGCGCCGCTTTATGATGCGCCCTTCTGGCAAGGATCGGGCAAGCTCAAGGACAAGGTCGCGCTGATCACCGGCGGCGATTCCGGCATCGGCCGCGCTGTGGCCGTGCTGTTCGCACGCGAGGGTGCCGATGTCGCCATCGCCTATCTCAGCGAGGACCGCGATGCCGAGGCGACGAAGCATGCGATCGAGGCGGAGGGCAGGCGCTGCATCACCTTGCGCGGCGACCTGGCCGAACGCGCCTTCTGCCGCAAGGCGGTGGCGGAAACGCTCAAGGCCTTTGGCAAGCTCGACGTGCTGGTCAACAATGCCGCCTTTCAAATCCACTCCACCGATTTCGCCGATCTGACGGAGGAGCATTTCGACACCACGCTGAAGACCAATCTCTACGGCTATTTCCATATGGCTCAGGAAGCCGTGCCGCACATGGCGCCGGGTTCGGCCATCATCAACACCGGTTCGGTCACCGGCATCGAGGGTTCGAAGGAACTGGTCGACTACTCGATGACCAAGGGCGGCATTCACGCCTTCACCCGCGCTCTCTCCGGCAATCTCATCTCGAAGGGCATCCGCGTCAATGCGGTGGCGCCGGGTCCGGTCTGGACGCCGCTCAACCCATCCGAAAAACAAGCGGAAGACGTTTCGCAGTTCGGCGCCAAGACGCCGATGAAGCGGCCCGCCCAGCCGGAAGAGATCGCGCCGGCCTACGTGTTCCTGGCCTCGCCGCAATGCTCAAGCTACATCACCGGCGAAATCCTGCCGATCATCGGGGGTTACTGACACCCATGAGGAGGATCTCATGAAAAAAGCGCTTCTCATTGCAGTCGTCACCCTGATCCCGGCCCTGCCGGCGGTGGCCCAGAATGCCGCCCAGCCGAACGACCAGCAGGCGCAGAACTGCCAGGCCAAGCCCGACGCCAACGACCAGCAGCAGAAACAGAAGCAGCAGGCCGACACCGATGAGCTGTCGAAAAAAACTCGGCAATTGCGGCGGCGTGCTGAAGCCGCCGCCGACCGGCGACAAGAACGCGACGCCGCCGCCCCCGACAGGCAGCGACATGCCGGTGATCAAGCCGGGCGAAATTCCGCCGCAGACCGGCCAATGAGGCCGTCTTCAACAACAAGGGTTCAATGCTTGCGCTTCTCGCCCTCGGTCGCCTTGGCGGCCGGCAAGTTGTGGGCCTCGCGTATCATCTGCAATGCCTCCTCACGCGTGAGGCCGCATTTGCGGGCGTAATAAGCGGCCTCATGGATTTCGGCTCGAGAGGCTGCCGCAACGCCGGAAGGGGACCGTCTCTCTTTCTTCTTGGCCATCGGTTTGCCGTGCCATGAATCAATTAGTCAGCTAATTATAGGCTCATTGTTTCTCATTGCAAATTCACCGCTGCTTTTGGCGATCCTGCTGGGCTGCCTGTGCCATTGGGGAACCATTGCACCGGCACAGGATTGTGACTTGCGGGTCGCGTCAGCCGGACCTGGTGGCAAAGAGAACAGGGCTGGTTTCTCCGGCTTCCCGCCCTGGCCAACGAAAAGGCAGTCGAGCTCTTGTCCCACCCGGCCCGCTCCGAGCTTGGGGCAGTACATGGCAGTGGATACGGAATTAAACGGTGGCGGCGTCGAACCGCGCAAGGGCATGCCCAGCCCGCGTCTCGGCGAGAGCGAGTTCAAGCGACGCTACAGGAAGCTGTTCTACGATCCGGCCTTCGAGCCGGAGGCCGAAGCCATAGGCAGGCTGGCCGAAATTGCTTGGCAGGCCTATAGCGAGGAACGCAAAAGTCCGGTGACCCGCAAAGCGGGGGAGGGTTTTCACGACCCAAGCTACGATCTCTCCGTCGAATGGATCGCCGCTCACGATGCGGTCAAGGCCGCGCAACGGCGCCACGAGGACAGAACTGCACCGTCGCGCATCCTGATCATCAACGGCTCCTCACGCAGCGAGCATACTTGCCCGGGCGAAATGTCGAAAAGCTTTCGTCTCGTCGAACTGGCGCGCCGCGCCATTGCCGGCAGGCCGGGCTTTTCCGTTGAAGTGCTCGATCTGTCACGGCTCGCTTCCGAATATGGCCGCAGGATCTACCCTTGCAAGGCCTGCTTCTCGACAGCGGCGGCGCTCTGCCACTGGCCGTGCTCGTGCTATCCGAACCATTCGCTCGGCCAGGTGCACGACTGGATGAACGACATTTATCCCCTTTGGGTCGAGGCGCATGGCGTGATGATCGTCACGCCCGTCAACTGGTACCAGACCTCCTCGCCGGTGAAGTTGATGATGGACCGGCTGGTCTGCGCTGACGGTGGCAATCCCGATCCGTCTTTGACGCAGGGCAAGGATGCAGCGCTTGCCAAGCAAGCCGAACTCGCTGGCTGGAGCTATCCCCGCCATCTCGAAGGCCGGTTGTTTTCGGTTGTCGTTCATGGCGATACGGAAGGCGCTGCGAACGTGCGGCATGCGCTTGCCGACTGGCTGCGTTCGATGAAGCTCGATCCCGTCGGCGAGATTGCCGAACTCGACCGCTATATTGGCTACTGGAAGCCCTATGCAACCAGCCATGACGAGCTCGACGCTGACAAGGACGTTCAGGTTGAAGTAACCAACGCCGCGCTAGCCCTGGCCGAAGCGGTGGCGAGGCGCCGGGCAGGGGAATTCCCCACCATCGGAGCCGACCTCAAGGATCCACGCCCAAAATAGAGGAAGAAGATGCCGCGCTGGGCCAACGAAGGCTGGACAATCCTCAAGGAAAGCGTCTCCGGCTATATTGCCGACAATGCGCTGAGCCACGGCGCGGCGATGGCCTTCTATGCCACCACCTCGCTGGCGCCGATCCTGCTGATCGTGGTCGCGATCGCCGGGTTCGTCATCGGCAACGATGCCGCGCAACTGGCGCTCTCGGCACAGATATCGGGCGTCATGGGACCGCAGAGCGCTGATCTTCTCAAGGCAACGGTCGAGACCGCCTCGCAGCGCGGGTCCGGTACTTTGGCCGCCTTGATCGGGCTGGTCACGCTTTTAATCACCGCGTCCGGCGTCTTCGGCGAGATGCAGCAGACATTGAACGAGATCTGGAAGGTCAAGCCCACCAGCGTGTCGTTTTCGCGCCTGGTGCGGGCGAGGGCGGTGAGCCTCGGACTTGTGGCGGCGCTCGGCTTCCTGCTGCTGGTGTCGCTTGCAGCCAGCACCGCAATCGCCGCGCTTGGCGAAGTCATTAACCGCAGCCTGCCGTTTGGAACGCTGATCGTCAGCGGCATCAACACGGTCGTCTCGTTCGCATTGATCGCTCTGCTCTTCGCCGCCATCTACAAGGTCCTGCCGGACCGGGAGCTCAAATGGCGTGACGTCGGCGTCGGGGCGTTGGTGACGGCGCTGCTCTTCACCATCGGCAAGTCGCTGATTGGCTGGTACATCGGCACCAGCGCCATAGCGACGTCTTACGGAGCGGCGGGCGCGCTGATGGTGGTGCTGGTCTGGGTTTATTATTCGGCACAGATTTTTCTTTTCGGCGCCGAGATTACCCGCGCCTATTCGGTACGGCGCGGCAGCCGGCGCGACCTCGCGCCGGTCGTTGCGAATGCAACCGACCGGGCTGCGCTGCACCATGCCGAAGAAGTAGCCAAACCCGAGACGACGATGCCGGCCGACGCTGGTGCAAGTGTCGGCGCGGCGGCGCCTCGGGCATCCGGCGGCGGGATCGTCCTATGGATTGTCCTCGGCAGCCTGATCACTCTGCTTGTCACGCGGGTCTTGCGCCGCTCAGGCTGACACGACCTCGTCGCCGGGCTCGGGCCTTACCGCCGTTCTTCCTGCCGTTTCTCGATTTCGTAGGACAGCCAGCGGCAGAACATGCCGATAACCGAGGTAGCGGCTCCGCCGAGCAGACAAGCAATCAGCAACGGACTTTTCGAGGCACTGTCCCAACTGACGATCGCCAGCAGCGCCACGCTCACTGTGGAAATCAGATACCCTGTACCCTTGAGAAGATGAAGCGACGATCTGGTCATGTTGGCCCGCCTTCCAATGAACAGACAATCAGGATCGAGGTTCCATTTAGCCGATGTTCCTCCACGACGGTGGCGGCATGAGGCACTTGCTGGAAACGGGAAGGCAGGCTGGCCGGCCGCAACATACAACTCACTTGGGACTGAAGTCGCACGCAGCGCCGCTTTGGTCCACGCAGTGAAACCTTGGCCCGCCGTTGGTGGTTGGGGGACGGTTTGACGGATATTTGAGTCCCTTCATCGTCAACTGTTTGAACGCCCATCATTCCCGCGACTGGTGGGCGTTCATTCGAGGCCAACGATCCAGTGCCAAGGGGCGGACCGGATGACATGCGGCACGCTGTGAGGCGCCCCGACAGCGGTCGCGGGGCGCACCCCGATCCTCATCGGTAATCTGACGGCCGAGCTTTTTCTATCGCGGGGGGGATTGGTCCGTCCTCGACAAGGATATCCTTCTTGCGCGCGAATGCGGCGAAAACGCCTCGCGCGGTTTCCGCGTCGACTTCGCCGACCAAAGCCGCCTTGCAGGCACGGATAGCCGCTTTCTGCTCCGGGCTATTGCCGCACCAGTCGGTCGCGAACTGATAGGCATCGACGACGGTGTTCAGTTGCCGGGGAAAGCCCAGTCCGACCCAAACGCGAAGGGGTTTCTCGAAAGGTTTGGAAAGCATCGCGAACTCCCATAACCGCGAAACTTTCAAACAGTCAGTCCGCCGCCGCGGCCGCCTTTGCCGGTCATCCATGGCAAGGGCATACTCACTTCCTCGAGAATTTTGACCGACCTTGCGAAACCGCTAAAGGCATCTCTGGCGGCAGTCAGCGGATAGCCGCTGTCGAATGCCCGCTGGCAGGCACGAAGTGCCGTTTCAAAAATGGTTCCGCGCCTGTTCTTGGGCCACGCGTAGAGAAATTCCAGGGCATCTTCCAGGCACGCGATTTCCTGGATGAGGCTGTCTCCGCTCTTCACGAAAACAGGGCTGTCGAACATGCGATCGTTCATAACGTCCTCCAATCGAACGAACAATTGAGTTCAGGCAACGGCTTGGTGCCGACAGCGGCCCAAGCTCAGCGGCGATATGGGTTTGTAGATCTTGACCGTCAAGAGGCCCGGGGTCGCTGCAAGAACCGGCGCGCCAATTCTGCCATCCACGACGAATTATCGGTCCAACAAACAGCTAAGATCGTTGGTGGCGCGGGCGGCGGCCGCCGTCGTTCGATTAGACCTGCAATGTGGCAGAGACCCCTTGCAAGCTGCCGGGGCTCGGCGGCGTCAGCGGATCGTCCGCTATGCGGCTTCAGCCGCGACGTTGACCGCGGATTCGGCAAGCTGGGTGAGCGCGGCGTCCGTTTCCTTTTCTTCGTTCAGCGTCTTGTCGAGCAAGGTGACGGCCTCCGTCAGGCCGAGTTCCTGCGCCCAGGTCCTGAGCGTGCCGTAGCGAGAGATCTCGTAATGCTCGACGGCTTGGGCGGCAGCCAAAAGGCCGGCGTCGAGCGAGGGCGAGCCCTTGTACTCGTCCATGATCTCGGCACCTTCCTCGGTGATGCCGATGATGGCGGCACAAGTCTTGCCCGCCGGTTTCTTATCGATCACCTCAAACACTTCCTCGAGACGGGCGACATGTTCCTCCGTCTGGTCGCGATGCTTCTCGAAGGCCATTTTCAGCGCGTCATCCTGCGCCGCCTTCGCCATCTTGGGCAGCGTCGTCAGGATTTTCTTCTCGGCGAAATAGATATCCTTCAGCGTGTCATGGAAAAGTTCGTTGAGGCCCTTGTTCGAGGCCGCTTTCGTCGTCGCCATTCTGAATCTCCTGGTGCGGTTGGATCACCACCAACACGGCCCGACTAAAGTTGTTCCAGAAAGAAATACATGCGGCGACACAGCTAAAAGCATCAATTGTTATTGACGGCGACGAAGCGCCGCCGCGGCCAGGCAATTGGCCGGACCGACGCATGAATCGCCCGACAGCCGCATCTGAAAGATCGCGTTCCCCTGCTCGGGATTCACGCAAACCACTGCGCGATGAGGCCTACTGACGAGGCTGCCATGGTCATTGTCGTTAGCCATCCCAGTGCGCGCAGCCAACCCTGAATTGGGAATTCACCCATGATGTCCTTGCGGCCGGCCATCCGCATCATGACGATCAGCACGGGAACGGCGCATATGCCGTTGATGACGGCGCTCCAGTAAAGCGCCTTGATCGGGTCGATCGGGGTAAACATGATCCCGGTGCCAAGAGCGGTCGCGGCGGCGAGTGTGACGTAAAACGCCAACGCTTCCTTCGGCTTGCGCTGCAGCCCCACCGTCCAGTGCAGGGCTTCGCCAACGGCGAAAGCCGCTGACCCCGCCAGCACCGGCACAGCCAAAAGCCCGGTGCCGATAATTCCCATCGAGAAAATGATGAAGGCGAACTTTCCGGCGGCCGGCTCCAGAGCCTTGGCCGCGTCCGTGGACGAAGCGATATCGGTCACCCCCGCCTTGTGAAGCGTGGCGGCCGTGGTGAAGATGATCGCGACGCCTATTAAATTCGAAAACGCCATTCCGACCAGCGTATCGGCGCGTATCCGCCGGAATGCCCTGGAAGCTTGCCACGGCGCCCATCGCAGCGGCTTGGCGCTTGGCTTGAGTTCCTCCTCCTCGACTTCCTGCGAGGCCTGCCAGAAGAACAGATAAGGCGAGATCGTCGTGCCGAGGATCGCGAGCAGCGTGGTGAAGAAAGCGCCACTCCATTGAATGTGCGGAACAAACAGGCCTTTGGCCGCATCGGCCCAGGCTACATTCGCGGCGAACATGGCAATGACGTAGGCGAAGAGGCTCAAAGTTGTCCATTTGAGCACTTTCACGTAGCGGGTGTAGTCGATGAAGACGATCGCGCAGATACAGACGATCGCGAATGCGATGACATAGAGCGGGCTCGGCCCGCCGATGAGCAGCTCCAACGCCTCCGCCATGGCGCTGAGGTCGGCACCGATATTGATGACGTTGGCGACGGAAAGCAACACCACCACGACGCAGAGCAGCGAGGCGGGATAGTGTCTGCTGAGATTGCCGGAAATCCCCTTGCCGGTGGTGCGGCCGATGCGGGCGGCGATCTCCTGGATCGCCGCCATCAGCGGGAACGTGAACAGCATGCTCCAGCCGATATCGAAACCGAGCTGCGCGCCGGCCTGGCTGTAAGTTCCGATGCCGGAGGGATCGTCGTCGGATGCGCCGGTGATAAAACCGGGGCCGATCATACGCAGGAACCGTTGCAAAGGTCCCTTCGCCGACGTGTTGCTTCGTTCTCTCTCGATGTGCGAACCGACTTCGGCCATCCTTGGTTCTTCCGTGCCCGGCCGAGCGCTAGCGCAATGGCAGCCGAGGCCAGGGGTAATCGGAGCGACTTGCACGACAGGCTCGGACAGGTGTTTTGCGTAGATAAGCAAGAGCTAACGAAGATGGTGAGTAACTGTGCGGCGATGACGTCGGTTCCGCCGTCATCGTCACTTTTGCATCAGAGGGCGGATCCGGTCGGGTGCCGAAAAGGGTCCTGCATAAATATATCGGGGGTTGTCTTGCCGGGAGTCAGTTTAAACGCTATATGTGTGACATCGATCTTGTTGAACGAACGTTGTTTCAGGGCCTTTGCGCCCGACGATCTTCCCTCTCAATTTCGAAAACCGTGACGTTTGGCATTCGGCCAAGCGGCGGTAATTTGCGTCGATTTGAAAGGAAATCGTATGACTACTGGAACCGTGAAGTTTTTCAACGCCACCAAGGGCTTTGGCTTCATCGAACAGGGCGGCGGCCAGCCGGACGTGTTCGTTCACATCTCCGCCGTGGAGCGCGCAGGGATGCGTTCTCTCGTCGAAGGCCAGAAGGTAAGCTTTGACGTCGTCAAGGACGCTCGCAGCGGCAAGAGCGCCGCGGAGAACCTCCAGGCAGCCTAAGCCATGCGTCGGCGCCTTTGACCACGGATGTACCGGCACAGGCGCTGGGGCTTTGAGGGAAGGTCGGGTTCGCCCGGCCTTTTTCGTTTGCATAGCGAGGTAGCACATGGCTGATACGAATGTGTTCAAGCCGAAAGGCGACGCCAAGAACGAGGCCACTACAAAAACCGCGCGCGCCATCATCGACAGCGAGGCGGCGGCCAGGGTTGCCAAAACGGCGCGTCTTCGCAAGGCCAGGCTTGCGCAGGAGCCGGTGGAGGAGCCGGTAAAGAAGGTGAAGAAGAAGGCCGCCGCCAAATAGGTGAGCGGCGCCGTGGCGGCCGGGCTGGGTTCGCCCTTTCCGGAGATGGTCGCCCCGGCTGCGGGAAAATCTTGATAAGCCTTTGATCAGTGCCGTCCCTTGAGGAACCTCGCCTCTCTCACCAGTGAAGTCCAGTCAGGGCCGATAAGCTTGATCAGTTCGCGAGCTTCGTCCTCCGAGATGTCGGTATCCTTTGCCAGGCGGCGGGCAAGCAATTCCACATCGCCCTGTGCTGGTTGAGCCGCTTTGCCATCGCCGGGTTCGGCGCCGTCGCCTCGGTTGATCATGAGCCAACTCCTTCCGGGTAGGAACTTTCGAGGCGGCGGCATGTTTCATGCGTTTCTGCAATTTTGATATCCGGGGGCATCCTGCTGGCGGCGGACCATGAGATCCGCGGCTGATCCCCGATGCGGCGCCTTTCTGGAACCGGCGCAAGGCGGCGCGACAGGAGCCTCGCGAAGGTAATCCAGCGCGCCTTCGGCGCGGGCGGAACTCGGCCATGGTAGCCCATCAGAGCCATTCATGCCGCCCGACCTGCAGGTCGAGACGGATACGCCGCCGTCGCGCGGGTGACCGGCTTACTCAAAGGCGCTGCCGCGAGGCAACCCCCTTCGTTTTGGGGAGCCGGCTGTTACCAGCCCTGCATCCTGTACCAGTCGTCGATGTCGCGGCGCACGCGATCCTTCTCCAGGCCGTAGCGTTCCTGGATTACGCCTTCGAGCTGGTCGCGCTTTCCGGCGATACGATCGAGATCGTCGTCGGTCAGCTTGCCCCACTGTTCCTTCACCTTGCCCTTCACCTGCTTCCAATTGCCTTCGACGCGGTTCCAGTCCATGGCCGGACCTCCTGTTGGACACGGAGGGCTAACGGCAACACGACCGCGAAGTTCCTGTCGAAAGCTCTTTCTGCGTCGAGGCAGACGCTGAGCACAACGACACGGACGAATGTGCCTTCATCTGGCCGTCATAATGAACCGCCAAATTAGCAAACGCTGAACGTGACCCCCGGTCAGCATGTTCCCAAGACCTCTCTTGCCCGGCTCCTGGTCCGGGCTTCTTTTTAATGCATGTCGCCCAGAATGCGCAGCGGTTCTGGGACGACGGGCATCAAAACAAAGACTTAAAGCGTGTCGTCTGAATTCGTTTCAGCGACGCGCCTCAGGTGCTGGCATCCCGCCTGGAACGGGTGGCGCGGATTGGCGATGGCGCATCCTCAAAAATCCGGCAGCGTTGGAACATTAGGCCGGTGCCGAGGTTCTTGCATGCATGGATGGCGCGCAGTTCCCCGAAGGCCCGTCATCCGGACCGGGTTCCGACCCGAGCAAGCCCGCCTCGGCCGTCCCTCGCCGGGACGGGCTTTATCGTGACGAGATCGGAAGGACCATGCTTCACCAAGCCGCCAAAATCGCCGAGCAGGCCCATCGGGGTCAGAAAGACAAGACCGGCAGACCCTACATCGAACATCTGAGACGGGTTGCCGATGCGGTCGAAACGCTGGACGAAAAGACGGTTGCCTATCTGCATGATGTGGTCGAGAAAGGCGAGGGTTGGAGTCTCGAGCGGCTGCACGGCGCCGGCTTCGGCCTGCCGGTGGTGGCGGCGGTCGATGCGCTGACCAGGCGCATGGACGAGAGCGAGGAGAGTTTCATTTTCCGCGCCGCCTCGAACGAGCTTGCCCTGCCGGTTAAGATAGCCGACCTGCGCGACAATCTGTGGCAAGCTCATCAGGCGGGCGTTGCGCCGGACCGGTATGAGACGGGCCTCGACATTCTGGGCGAGTTGGCCGCCAGGGACTGAGCGGCGTTGGGGCACTAGGCTGCTGCCGGCGTCGCCCCGCTATTCATCGAGCTGCAGCAAATCGAGCCGCGCGTCGGGCAGCGCGTGCTCCCACAGGGCCCTTTCGAGGTCGTTGCGGTTGTCGCCGCCCGTGGCTTCCGGCAGGTCGAGCGCCGTTAAGGCCTGGTCGTCGAACTCGATCGGCGCCCCGTAAAGTTGGGCGATTTGCATCACTAGGCTTTCGATGTCCTCGCGGGCGATGTTCTCGGCGAGGTTCTTGAGCCTGATTTCTTCCGCAACCCGGATGATGTTGACGATGCCGTCGATCCGCAGGGCCTGCTGGACCTTGCAGTGAGAGTCGTCGCGCAGCCGGTTGGAAAATCCTCGCATCATTGGAAAACCCTCCTTTCGCGGGGGTCTATCCCTCGGTTGCAACCATGCGCTGGAGCAGTGCGGTTGGCAATACACAAATTTTAAAAACAATAAATAAATCAGCCGGTTAGCAAAGTATATCAAACGCAGTTTCACCGCATCCTTAGCATCGTTGGCTTCATTGCCGGTCGGCAAATCATCCCCTCTTGACGCCTTATGGCCGCTTCCTATTTCTACTCACAGTTAGGCACATACTAACTCACAGCATTCGGCTCGGACGGAGGCGGAAGTGGTTGAGCTTGAACGGCCGCAAAGGTTGCAGATCATGCTGACCGACGAGGAATTGGCGGCGCTGGAAAACTGGCGTTTCGAAAAACGCATGCCAAGCCGCTCGGCCGCCGTGCGCGAGCTTTTGCGCCGTGGGCTGGCGTCCGATGGGTTTCTGACCGCTGACCTGGGCGCGAAGTCGCAGGATTTCGGCGTGATATCGCTGGATCGGAAGGTCGCAGATGGCTCCAGCGACTCGAAACCCTGAGCAGATGCACGCTCGCTCGCGGCAGATTGCCTTGACCTCGGCCGGCCCTAATTACCGTCCATGACCAATCCCGGGGGGACGTTCCGACACGATCCGAACGCCGATGCGCGCTTGGCCGCGATCGTCGATTCTTCCTACGACGCCATCGTCGGCAAGACTCTGGACAGCGTGATCACCGACTGGAACCACGCGGCCGAACGGATGTTCGGCCATACCGCCGAAGAGGCCATCGGCCGGTCGATCCTGATGCTGATCCCAGAGCATATGCAAGACGAGGAAACCGAGATCATCGGCCGCATCCGCAAGGGGGAGCGCATTCCGAGCTTTGAGACGGTGCGCAGGCGCAAGGACGGCTCGCTGATCACCGTTTCACTGACGATTTCGCCGATCAAGAACAATGCGGGCGAGATCATCGGCGCCTCGACGATCGCTCGCGATATCAGCGCTGCCAAGGAAAGCGAGCGCCGCATCCGGCTCTTGATGCGCGAGGTCAATCACCGCGTGAAGAACCAGTTCGCCGTGATCCTGTCGATGATCAGGGAAACCAGCAAGCGCTCCACCGATCCGGGCGAGTTCGAGGAACTGATCCGTTCGCGCATCATGGCGCTGTCGCGCTCGCACGATCTCCTGGTCACCTCCGAATGGGCCGGCGCCAGCCTGTTCGACCTGATCCAGGAGCATCTGAAGCCTTTCGGCCATGAGGAGCGCATCTCGCTTTCCGGGCCGCTCCTGACGCTGCAGTCCAACGCCGTGCAGAATCTCGGCATGGCCTTCCACGAGTTGGGCACCAACTCATCCAAATATGGCGCGCTGGCGGGCGAAGGCGGCCGCATCGAAATCACCTGGCAGGTCGAGCCCGGCCCGCAAGCGCAGCGGCGCTTTCATCTTCTGTGGCACGAGACATCCGGCGCGACGGCCGTTGGAGCTGAGCAGAAGACGAGTGAGCGCAAGGGCTTTGGCACCGTGGTGCTGCAGCGGGTGGCGCCGCAGTCGCTGAGCGGTTCCTCAAGTCTCGAACGCTCGCCCGGCAGCGTGAAATGGACGCTCGACGCGCCGCTCGAGGCAATCGTCGTTCCGCAGCTCGGGGCAGAGGGCGACGCCGACTTCAGCGTTTGAGCGGCAGGCGGCGGGATTTCTGCCGTCCCACGCCGGGCGACGCGCAGTCCGGGCCCGCCTGACCGCCACTTGCAGCCTGATAGAAACGTAATTACATCAATCGCTAAGCGTGCAATGTCCACGCGGATACAGTTGCTTTGGTCAAGCTTCGTCTATGGAGGTTGTCATGCCAAGCAAACTGATGGAAGCAAGAAAGAGTCAGGACTGGATCACCCTGATCCTGGCGATTTGCCTGTTCATCTCACCATGGGTCATCGGATTCACCGCAGCGACGGTGCCCGCGTGGAACGCCTGGATTGTCGGCGTTCTCCTCGGCGCGCTGGCGCTCGCGACGCTTTCGGTGTTCGCCGAATGGGAAGAATGGGTAAACGTCGTCCTCGGGCTCTGGCTGATCGTGTCGCCCTGGTTGCTACACTTCGCGGCTGACACGTATGTCATGGCCACGCATGTCGTTCTCGGCGTGCTGGTGGTCGCGGCATCGGCCTGGGCTGTCTGGGACTTCCGTCATCCCCACGCTCATGCGTGAGCGGTGATTGAGCGGGAGCCCGCCGCGCAAGCGGCGAGCTCCTGCTACTGCGGCGTCTGGGCATCGGGCTGAGCGGCCATTGCAGCGTCTTCACGCGATTGCTGCAACGGGAAGCGTTTTGGTGCATTCTTGGGAATGGTCTCGATGCTTAACCCCGACACCCCGGCCAAGTGCTGCTCATACTGCGGCGGCCGCGACCATGATTTCGAGGAATGCCCGAAACGCAAGGCCGACGCTGAGAAGGAAAAGGTGGAGCGGGAGCCGGCCGTGATCAGGCTCCCATATTCTCGTCACGCGTCCTCCAACCAGTAGATCGCGCCTTGCGTCGCCATAAAGACACCATGCGGCGCGGGCCTGCGCGGCCCGCGTCCACGGCTCGATTGCCGACAGGGATACCGTCGAGCCGACGTCTCAATTTGGCGCTCGCCTTATCCCCTCAGCGCACGCGCCGCCGCCTCGGCGAACGAGATGTCGCCCTTGATCTCGCGCATCGCCATCGAAGTTACCGTGCGGCGCACGCCGGGCAGGCGGCTGAGTTCTTCGCGCAGCATCCGGTCGAGCGCCATCATGTCGACGGTGACGATCTGGAGCAGGTAGTCGGCTTCGCCCGTGGTGGCGTAGCAGCGGCGGATCAGCGGGTGCTTCTTCACTGCCGCCTCGAAGGCATCCGACACCTCGAAGTCGATCGACACCTGAATGAAGGCCTCGATGCCGAAGCCGATCCTGGCCGGGTCGATGCGGGTCGAATATCCCCGGATAACGCCGGCCTCTTCCAGCGCCTTCACCCGTTTCCAGCAAGGCGTCTTGCTCAAGCCGACCTCCTCGGCGAGTTCGCCGAACGAGATGCGTGCGTCGCGCTCAAGCGCGGCGACTATTCTGCGGTCGAGAGCATCCAGCGTCATTCGTTCTCCAATATGACAGAAGATATCGAAGATCGTCCTTCATTCTACGTCATTTGGATAACAGAAAGGAACAATGTTCAAGCCGAAAGCGCTATCCTTGTCGCCCGGTCGAAAACCTGCCGCGAGGAGGAGAAGCCATGGACAAGAACGATTACCACGCCCGCATAGAGGCGCCCGAGATGCGCGACTACGGCGTCTATCTGAAATGCGACAAGCTTCTGACCTGTCAGAAACCGCTCTCCGACATGGTCAACGCCGACGAGCTGCAGTTCCAGATCGTGCACCAGGTCGAGGAACTGTGGATGAAGCTCATCGCCTACACGCTGGTCGATGTCCTCGACTATCTGGAGAAACAGGACACGCATCGCATCGTCACGCTGATGGGCCGCGTGCACCGGCTGATGCGCATGATGACGGCGCAGCTCGACCTCCTGGAGACCATGTCGCCCAAGGAGTACCAGCAGATCCGCCTGCAGCTCGGCAATGGCAGCGGCCAGGAATCGCCGGGCTTCAAGCTTTTGCTGCGCCTGCCGCCGGACCTTTGGCGGGCCTTCAGGCATGCCTATCTCGACGGCCGCGGACTGACCGTGGAGGATATCTATGACGAGCATTACAACCACGGCGATTCCTATGTCGTGGCCGAGGCGCTGATCGAGTTCGACGAGCTGTTCCAGAAATTCCGCGCCAATCACCTCTATCTGATCCACCGCTCGATCGGGCTCGGCGCGAAGTCGCTGAAAGGCAGGCCGGTGGAGATCCTCGAAGGCGGCGCCCGCCACCGCTTCTTCCCCGAGCTCTGGGACATTCGCTGCGCCATGACGGACCGCTGGGGCGCCGAATACGGCACCGTTCGGGATTCGATCAGCCATCTGCCGCAACTTTCTCCTTCTCCCCTTGTGGGAGAAGGTGGCCGCGAAGCGGCCGGATGAGGGGTGTTCCAGGGAAAGCCAGCGTTTCACTCCGCTGGAACACCCCTCATCCGTCTCGGCGCTGAAGCGCCGATCCACCTTCTCCCACAAGGGGAGAAGGAGAAAGTTGTGGCGCCCCGCCAAACAATTTTTCCAGCGCCTGTCGGAACCATCTCTCTCCGCCCGTCCTTGGGGCATCAACCGCTTCAACAATCCGGAGGACACCGTGGAAATGCAGTCGACCTGGCAGACCGCCGCCATTCTCATCGCCCGCCTGATCTTCGCCGCCATGTTCGCGATGGCTGTCGCCTTCAAGCTGATGGATATCGGCGCCACCGCAGGCTACATCGCGGCCGCCGGCTTCCCGTTCCCGCTGTTCCTGGCCTGGTGCGCGGCGATCCTCGAAGCGTTGCTGGTGATCGCCTTCCTCACCGGCGCTTATCTGACGCCGTTGGCGTTGATCGGCGCTGTCTACGTCACCTTCCTCGGCTTCGCCTTTCACGGCCCGTCGCACTGGGCCGGAAACCAGGCCGAGTTTGGCGCCTTCATGTCGCATTTCCCGTTCGCCGCCGGCCTGCTCTACGCCGCCGCCCACGGCCCGGGCAGCGTGCTGGCCGTCAAGCTGGGTTGGCCGGGCAGGGCATGAACTTTCCTTCTCCCGTTCTACGGGAGAAGGTGGCCGAAGGCCGGATGAGGGGCGGCGCCAACATTTCAAGACAAGGCGCCTTCCCACATGCTCACATCTGATCGTTATACGGCTCTTTCATCTGGCCGACCATGCGCGCCAGCTTCGAGAAGGACGGCATGTCGGCTTCCGGCTGGCACTGGTTGGCGAGTTCGAGCAGCCGGATCGGGAAGTTGACGGCGTCGCGGCTCGAGGCCGACATGCCTTCCGAGCGCTCCTCGCTGGTTTCGCTGGCCTCCGCCTTGCGCAGCGCGATGTCGATCTCCTCGACCGTCAGCACGCCCTTGCGCACCAGCACCTGATTGACCGAAGCGACGGCCATCAGGAGGCCCTCGAGCTGCAGATTGGCGACATTCATGGCTTTTGCTCCCATTGACCGGGGTGAAACGCGCGAACCGCGGTTACGATCCGGAGATGCGCGAGCCTCGCTTAGGCCTCCATCCACCGCTCTCCATATTCGCTCCAAAGCCGCCTGATCTCGCGGTTGCCGAGCGGCGGCGTCTGGCGGTCACCGTAGAAGACAGCGACGGCGCTGAGGTCATATTGGCCCTCGGCCTGGGCGATGAAGCGGATCGCTTCGCCGAGCGGTCTCGAATGGAAGATCGGATCGGCCTGGCCCCGGCCCAGGCTGCGAACGCCCGAAATGCTTGCTGGCACATGCCGCATCCGAAAGACGGATGCCATGGCAGGTTTGTCCATGCCTGCTCTCCGCGATTCCCCTTAGGGAATGATCCCATAAGCACCGGCTAATGACCAGCCCGGGACGGCCGCCGAAACAGAGCGGGCCCCAGCACAACCTCGAAAACTAAAAAGCCGGCGGGGAAAGAAAAAGGCCGGGCGCGACGGCCCGGCCTTTCCGCGCGGTTGCCGCAAAGCAACCCTCGCTCACTATTGTTTTCCAGCTCGGCTCTCTGGCCGGGCCGGAAATGTCTACCTGTGCCAACGATGCAGCCAGTCCGGCTCGGGGGCGGAGCTTCGGCTGATCGCCATGCCGGCCAGCAAGCCGACCAGCCCGCCGATCAACATCGCGGTCGAGAAGGTGCCGGGGTTCTGCTGCACGGTCTCCGAAACGCTCTGCGCCTGGCTGCGCAACTGGCTCGCCGCGCGCGACGCGCGGTCAGAGGCGCCGCTGTAAAGGTTCGAAGCCCGGTCGGCCGCGCCCCGATACCAGCCATGCGCGGTCTCTGCGGCTTCCCCGGCCTGTTCGGAAAGCGTGCGGTTCAGCCGGTTCACCTCACGCTTCAATTCGGCGATCTGCTTCTTCATCGCGTCTTCCGATGCCCGCGAGGCTCGTGCGCTGCTGCGGGACGCGGGACGGGTGCGCGTGGCGCGCGCGGCGGCGGTTTTCGCGTTGCCGTTGGCTGAATTGGTGGTGCTGGTGTCATTGTCTGCCATCGGTCTCTCCTTTTTGCCTCCTGGGAACGAACGGCCGAGCCGTGCCATTGTTCCCCCGCGGTTTTCCGCAGGCGCGCCGCCAGACCAAAAGACGAGGGCCGCGAAGCGAACTCCACGGCCCTTGGTCCAAGCCCGATGCCCTTGCTTGCCGCAGTTACTTGCCGCAGTTGTTGTCGTTCACGTTCGGCTGCACCGTGGTGGCGGTGCTGTTATTGGCATCGCCCATTGCGCCCTGCGGATGATTCGCGCAGTTCTTGTCGGCGTTCGAATTCATGTCGCCGCCTGTGATGCTGCCGGTCGTGCCGGTATCGGGCGGAGCGGCCTGGTCAGGCGACGGCGCGGCCGGCGTCTTCGGCTCGACGGTAACGGTCTGGCCGCTGCCCGTGCCGTCATTTCCGGCGGTACCCGCGTTCTGGGCCATCGCCGCCGTCGCGAGGCCGATCAAGGCCGAAGCTGCAAGAATCCTTGTAAGCATGATCTCTTCTCCTCTGTTGCGAGACGGTCATCTGTCGCGTTGCGACTAGGGGTGGAATCCGTCGGACCAAGGTTGGTTCCGACAAAAATTGTTGTGATCTGGCCCGGCGTTTCAATCTATAGGTGTGGCGCGCACGGGGGCTTTGCCGCCGGTATTTTGAGAAATTTAGGAAAATGTACCTAGAGGCTATTGCCTGGTGAAGGCAGCTATGCTACTATTTTGTCCATGGTGCTGATTTGCGCCAACGACCCGCCGCCGGCGGGTTTTTTGTTTTTCGCGCCATCCATTCTTTCGAAGCGCTGGCGGCGCCTTCCCTGTCCTGCGGCGCTTTCAACATTCTGCTCGAGGCCCAGATGCCACGCTATGCCACCATCGTCACCGCCGACGACGGCGCCGAGATCGTCAGCGCTATCGGCGAATTCGAAGGCGCAAGCCTTCCGCACCGCTCGGGCCGTTTCGAGCAGGTCGCGCCGGGCGTGCGCATCGGTATGGTTCGCGGTGGCCTTGATGAAGCCGTCGCCGGTTTCGGTTTCCCGCGCCAGGGCCTCGGCCCGGCTGCGGTCCGCACAGCCACGGCGGGGCTGAAGGCAATGGCCGCGCCGTCCGCCGATGCCCGGCCCGCCAGGCCGGCCATGGCAAGGCCGCGCAGGAAGCCGGCCCGCAAGGTCCGCAAGGCGAAGGCGGCGAAAGCAGCGCCATCGGATTCTGTCATCCATGACTGACGAAAACAGACGCCGCGAGCCCGTCGGCGCGAAGCCGGCGAGGCGAAAGCCGAAAGCTACCAAAGCCGCTGCCGCTCCGTCCCCCCGCCCCAAGCGCTCGCGAAGGACGCTCGTCGACGATTTCGCCGCCGCGCTTCGCGCCGATTTCCGCGTCCATGGCGCCGGCGTCATCGCCGCGGTGCGCGCCGAAAAACCCGAGCAGTATCTGAAGGTCGTGCTGACGCTGCTGCCCAAGGATTTCTCGGCCAAGGATTTCTCGGAACGTGTCGATGCCAAGCAAACCAGCCTCGGGCAATTGAGCGATGAGGAGATCCGCAGCCGCATCCGCAGCCTCGAAACGAGCCTCCGGCCCCTCCTGGACAGCGATGCAGACCTATCTGGCGCTGCTCGAGGAGCTGGACCGCAGGCATCGCCGTAACCTTCTTGCAGCCTACGCGCCTTACAAGCAGCAGGCCGAATTTCATTCGGCAGGCGCGACGCACCGCGAGCGTCTGTTCATGGCCGGAAACCAGCTTGGCAAGACCAGGGCAGGGGGCGCGGAATGGGCCATGCACCTCACCGGTCGCTATCCGGGCTGGTGGAAGGGCAAGGTGTTCGGCCAACCCGTCAGGCTCTGGGCCGCCGGCGTCACCGGCGAGGGCACGCGCGACAATCCGCAGCGCGTGCTGGTCGGCCCGCCGCAGCAGCAAAGCGAGTGGGGCACCGGCATGATCCCGGCCGATGCCATCGCCGACACGGTAATGGGCTGCGGCGCGCCGGGAGCGCTGGACAGCGTCGTCGTGCGCTGGGGCGGTGGCGGCGATGTGCAGACCGGCGAGAGCGTGCTTTCCTTCAAGAGCTACGAAAAAGGCCGCGAGAAATGGCAGGGCGAGACGCTGCACGGCGTCTGGTTTGACGAGGAACCGCCGCTGGATATCTATTCCGAGGGCCTCACCCGTACGAATGCCACGGACGGCATCACGATCGTCACGTTCACGCCGCTGCTCGGCATGAGCGACGTGGTGCTGCGGTTTTTGAGCGCGGAGGCGGTTCAGGACTTGGGTTCCTCGCCCCCGCAAGGCGGGGGAGAGGTGGCCGCGCAGCGGCCGGAGAGGGGGGCTTCGTAGGGCGATAAGCTCTACGAATAGCTTTCCGCTCTTGCATCGAAGGCCGGCGCTGCCGCCACTCCATCGCCGCTTCGCCGCGCCATCTCTCCCTCACTTGCGTGGGGGCGACGAACTGGAGCTTGCCGTAGGCCCTGTCAAAACGATTTCCACCGCTTATGGTGCGCGAGCGCGCGGTCGCGCGATTTGCCTGCTGTAAGGGACTTCAGGAATGTATGTAGGCCGTTCTTACCGGTTGCTGGACTTCGCACTCTGGTCGCGGCGCAGCGTCATCTACATGGTTGTGGTGAGCGGATTGGCGATCGCCGCCTACCGCCTTCCGGCGACCGCGGGGTTCTCGGTGCCATGGTCGGTCGTGCTGGTGCTCGGCACAACGGTGTCGCTCGTTGCCGGCTTCAAGAATTCTCAGGTCTTCACCCGCGCCAACGAGGCTCTGCAGGCCTTTTCGCAGATCACCGCCGGCAGCCGGATGCTGTCCGGTTTCTGCCGCGATTTCATGGATGCGGCCGCCGCCCGGCGGCTGATCTGCCGCCATCTCGCCTGGCTGACGGCGCTGCGCTTTTCGCTGCGGCGGCCGATGCCTTGGGAATCGCTGGCGAAAGCGGCCAACATCGAGTTCCGGCGCCGCCGCTATCACATTGAGGAGGACAAGACGTCGCTTGCCGAGGAACTGCGCAGCCTGTTGGGCGAGGAAGCCGCAAGCGTGCTGAAATCGCCGCAGCCGGCGATAGAACTTCTCGACAGGCAATTGGCCGAGGTCAACGGCTTGTTGAAGAGCTCAGCCGTTCCGACGCAGGTCTATTCCGAATTGATCAAGCTGATACGCGACTTCCAGGACCAGCAGGCGCGTTGCGATCGCATCAAGAACAATCCCTATCCCCGGCAGTACGCGATCGTGAGCTCGATGTTCATGATCATCTTCTGCACCTTGCTGCCCTTCGGCGTCGTTCCGGTCTTTGCCGACATGGCCAAGCTGGGCGGCGTGCTCGGCTGGATCTCGATCTGGCTGACCGTCCCGTTCAGCGCGCTGCTGGGCTGGGTCTACATGTCGCTGGACCTGGTCGGCGAAAGCAGCGCCAATCCGTTCGAGGGCAACGCCAACGACGTGCCGATCTCGCAAATCTGCCGCGACATCGAGATCGAGCTGCGGCGAGGGCTTGGCGAGACCGCGCTTCCCGCGCCGCTCGCGCCGGTCAACGACATCGCGACGTGAAGTTCTTTCCTTCTCCCCTTGCGGGAGAAGGTGGCCGCGAAGCGGCCGGATGAGGGGTGCTCCAGGGATCGGCAGCGCGTCTCTCCGCTGGAACACCCCTCATCCGTCTCGGCGCTGCGCGCCGATCCACCTTCTCCCACAAGGGGAGAAGGGAAAGGTTTGCCATGTCCCGACACGTTACCTTCATGACCATCGACGATGCCGGACATTATTCGCCCGGGCAGCGCGCCGAGATCGTCGCGGCCTATCCCGAGCATGAGCGCGAAGCCCGCGCGAAAGGTATCCCTGTTCTCGGCTCAGGCCGCATCTTTCCGGTGGCGGAGGAGACGATCGCCTGCGAGCCGTTCAAATTGCCGCGGTGGTGGCCGCGCATCGGCGCGCTCGATTTCGGCTGGGACCATCCGTCGGCCGCGGTCGAGCTTGCCTGGGATACCGAAGCGGATGTCGTCTACGTGACGAAAGCTCATCGCGCCTCCCAGCAAACGCCAGCGATGCAGGCGCTGGCGCTGAAGGCCTGGGGTGAATGGCTCCCCTTCGCCTGGCCGCGCGACGGCCGCCGCGAAACGCTGGAAGGCGCCGGCGTGGCTTTGGCCAGACAATATGCCGCCCACGGGCTGAACATGCTGACCAGCCACGCCCGCTTCGCCGACGGTTCGCTTTCGGTCGAGGCCGGGCTGATGGAAATGCTCGACCGCATGCAGTCCGGCCGCTTCAAGGTGTTTTCCACCCTTCACGCATGGTTTGAGGAATTCAGGCTTTTTCATCGAAAGAACGGCCAAGTGGTGAAGCTGCGTGACGATCTCATGGCCGCGACACGCTATCGAAAGCTTACGCTCGCCTATGTCAGCGGCGCCGGCACTTTGCCGACCAGCACCGACGGCATCTGGCTGATCTTCACCCGCGCTGGCGACAAGGGCGCGGATGGCACCGGCGTGGGTGACTTCACAGGCCCGGCCTCCTCGGTGACCGATAACATCGTCACCTTCGCCGGCACCACGGGGAAGGCCGGTAAGGACAGTGGCGTGGCAGTGGGAAGCCTTGTGGCAGGGCCGGCCTCGGCCGCGGCCGACAACATCGCCACATTCAACGGCACGACGGGCAAGCTGGTGAAGGACAGCGGCGTGGCGGTGGCAAGCCTGGCGCCGAAAGCCAATGCCTCTTTCACCGGCACCTTCAGCCCGCCGGCGAACGCCATAGCACTGAACACCCTGGCTGACAGCGCTGCGGTGTCGGTCCTCGGCCGATCGGCCAATTCGAGCGGCACGCGCGCGGATATCGCGGCCGGGTCGGATGACACTCTGCTGCGGCGCGTGTCCTCGGCGCTGGGTTTCGGCCAGTTGACGGCAGGCATGGTGCCGGCCGGTCTGGTGACCTATGCCATGCTCGCTTCGGCGGCGATCGCGTCGAACAGCGAATTCCAGCTCGGCACGGCAAGCAAGCTTCTCACGGCGGCCGCATTAAAGTCGACCGTAGCCTACCAGACACTTACGTCCGGCGCGTCGGTCTCGTGGGATATGTCGCTTGGCAACAACGCTTCGTTGGCTGCGTCGACGAACGTCACGATCGGCAATCCGACAAATGCGGTGCCCCAGTTCGGCTTCGTGCTCAAGATCACCGCCGTGACGTCCGCACGCACCGTGAGCCTAAGCGCAAATCTTGTGCCAGCGGCCGGCGTCGAGAGCTTTCCGATCACCATCCAGACGACGGAAACCGTCTTCCTGGCCGGCTTTGTCGACACGGCGAGCCGCCTTGTCATCACCAGCGTTTTGAGAACCTAACAGGAGAACCCGATGTCCCTTCTCGTTCGTAAGATCAATGACGTTTGGCAGGAGTGGCACGCCTCCTCGATCGTGACCCAGATGGTCGGTACCTATACCGCCATCTACGGGGATGGCCGGCAAGTGGAGACGCCATGCGATCCTTATCCTGTTGAAATCCAGATGAACGGCGACAGCCTGCGCTGCTTCTACGACCAGGGCCTTTGGACGATCGACGAAGTCGAGGCGCTGGGCGGCAGGATTGCTGTGCCGTTCATAGTGCCGGAAGGAAAACAGGTTGTCGGCGCACCGTCCTATGTGGAAACCGATGGCGTGATCCAGCAGGTCTACGAAATCGAGGACACCCCGCCGCCACCGGAGCCGCCGACGGCAGAGGAGAAGGTGGGCACCATGCTGGCGAATTTCGATGTGTCGATCAGCGAGCTGAAGTCCGTGCTGGGGCTGGGCCTGTAGGATGCTGCCCGGCATCATCCCGGCCACAGCCCGGCCGCGCTATCGGGCGAATGCCGTCAATTTCGACGGCACGACCACCGTCCTTTCGCGCGGCGGAGGGCTTACCGGCGCAGTGGACGGCAATTCGTTGTTGGCCTCGCTTTGGTTCAAAAAATCATCTGACGCGGTATCAGGAACCTTGGCGGTATTGGGGTAGCGGGGGCGACGGGTTCTCGTGTGTTCTTGGCGCTGGGAGGCTCCGGGGCTGTTCAAGCTTCTGTCAGCAACTCATCGGGGACCGTTATCGGCGACATGCGTTCTTCCGCGTCGTACTTTGTGGCGTCGGGTTGGTGTCATTTCTTGGTGTCATTCCAGCTCGCCAGCACAGCGACTCGCTGGCTGTACATGAATGACGTTTCCGATTTGGCGACGGTGCCAACGTACGCGACTGGATCGACCGTCGATTGGACGCTGGTCGACTGGTTCATAAGCGGCGGCGGAACGGGAAATTTGAAATATCCGGGCGATATGGCTGACTTGCTGGTGTGGCCGACTTACCTCGACCTTTCGGTAGTAGCTAATAGGCGACTGTTCATCGATTCCATCAAGAAGCCAGTTGACCCAGCCGTGGCGGTCGCGGCTCTGGGGACACCTTTGATCCGTCTCAGCGGCCCCACTTCGGGATGGCCGACCAACAAAGGCGGGGGTGGTGGGTTCACGTTATCGGGTACGCTGGCCGACGCGACGACAAGGCCTGGGGACTAGTTGACCAGTCCGAAATAAAAGCCGGCTAGCGCCACCCCCAAAACAACATTCAATACAAGCGATCCGACCAGCGCCCACAGGAGCAAGTTTGGCTCCTCGCTTAATAAGGTCTCGCCATCCAGTATTTCGCCTGCTCGCAGGTTCTCTTCCATTTCGCGCGCCAGTCTCTGTTTGGCGCACAGTTTAGCAGCTTCCCCATCAAAGCCAACATTGACTGCCCCTCCCGGCGGAAAGGAACCCCCATGGACCGCAACTTTGCGCGTGCCCTTTCGCTCGTCCTCACCTCCGAAGGCGGCTGGTCCGACAACCCCGCCGACCCCGGCGGTGCGACCATGAAGGGCGTTACGCTCGCCAATTTCCGCCGCTACGTCAAAGCAGACGCCACGAAGGCCGATCTGCGCGCCATCTCGGATGACCAAGTCGCCACCGTCTACCGCCGTTTCTATTGGGATGCTGTGGTGGGCGCTCAGCTCCCCGGCGGCATCGACTACGCGCTCTTCGACTTCGCCGTGAACAGCGGGCCGGGCAGGGCGGCGAAGTATCTTCAAGGTGTGCTCGGTGTTGTTCAGGATGGCCGCATTGGCCCGGCCACGCTGGCGGCGGTGAGGGCAAAACCCGCCGGCGTCGTCATCGATGCGCTGTGCGACGCGCGGCTCGCCTTCCTGGAAAAACTATCGACCTGGCCGAGCTTCGGCCGGGGCTGGAGCGTCCGAGTCGCCTCCGTGCGCCGGCAGGCGCTGCTGATGTCGGCCGTGCCGTCGGCGACTGAGGGATACGCTTCGCCGAGGCCGGCATCCACCGATGACGTCCCGCTAGCCGCAGCGTCTGCCGGCGTCGGATTGCCTGCCGCCGGCGAGGCGCCCACTCTGCCACACAAATCCGCATCGGGTGCCAAGGTAGCCGGCATTCTCACCCTGATCGCGCTGGCGCTCGGCTCGCTCATCGCCTGGACCGCGCATCTTCCTTGCAATCTTTTCGGAGTGCTCTGCCGATGACTGCCGTTATCATCCGCGTCGCCCTGCGCTATTGCGCGGGCGTGCTTGTCGCGCGCGGCCTTCTGGGCGCCGACGACGCCTCGGCATTCTCTGCCGATCCCGACATTCAAATGGCGCTGGAGACCGGCCTCGGTCTTGCCATCGCCGCCGCGGCCGAGTGGTGGCATCTGCTCGCGCGCCGGTTCGGCTGGGAGCATTGACCATGGAAAATCTGAAAGCTCTGCTCACCGCCTGTATCGAAGCCGCCAGGCCGTATGTCGTTATCGGCGCCGCCTGCTTTGTCGCCGGTCTTCTCATCGGAGCGCTGCTATGAGCGCGCTGCTGGCATGGCTTCTCACCAATCCGACAATCCTGGCGATCGGAGCCGGCCTTGTCGGCGCGCTCGGCTGGGGCTTCCGCCAGCGCCTCGCAGGCGCAAGGGCTGAGCGCAGCAAGCAGGCCGACGCCGAGGCCGCGGCCCGGGATGTCGCCGACCAGGTCGACAACGATGTCGGCGCTTTGCCGGCTGACGCGGTCAGAAAGGAGCTGAAGTCATGGGCAAGGGATTGATCGTCGCCGCCATCGTCGCCGCGCTCGCCGGCTGCACGACGGCCAGGGGCAGCTTCTGCGCCGTCGCGCCGCCGATGCGCCTCTCTGCCAGCGCGGTCGATGCCTTGTCCGACCAGGAGGCGAGGGCGCTGCTTGCGCACAACCGCAAGGGCGAAAAACTCTGCGGCTGGAGGCCGTGATGCATGACATCTTCGATCTTCTCGGCATCAAGGGCCAGGTCGTGGCAGCGGGGCTCGCCGGCGGCGTGCTGCGGGCGCTGTCGCGCCATCGCTACAAGCTGCGCGAGATGATTGCCTCGCCCATCTGCGGCGCCTTGGCCGCCGCCTATCTGACATTGCCTGTCGTCGCTTGGGTCCGGGCAAGCGGCCTGCCAATTCCCGCCGCCGACGACACCACCACGCTCGCCGCAGCCTTCCTCATCGGAGTCTCGGCCATGTGGATCTCGGACATCGTTTTCGAGGTGGTCGTGCGAAGATTCAAACAAACGCCGGATTCCTGATCGCGGCGGACCGACACCGTGCAGGCATCGAGACATCGACCGGGAGATCGTCCACACGATACCAAGATGACGGTATCAGCGGTTTGCCCGCTCGAGCCGCTGGAAGAATCCAGGCGCAACGCCTATCTATGGAGCAATCCAAAGGAGGTACGACATGGCTTCTTCCACCGAGCGTGCGGTCCTTGCCGGCGGCTGCTTCTGGGGCATGCAGGATCTGATCCGGCGCTTGCCCGGCGTGATCTCGACGCGAGTGGGCTACAGCGGCGGCGATGTCCCCAACGCCACCTACCGCAACCACGGCACCCACGCCGAGGCGATCGAGATCATCTTCGATCCGGCCAAGACCAGCTTCCGCACGCTGCTCGAATTCTTCTTCCAGATCCACGATCCGACGACGAAGAACCGCCAGGGCAACGATATCGGCGCGAGCTATCGCTCGGCGATTTTCTATACCAGCGATGAACAGAAACGGATCGCCGAGGACACGATAGCCGATGTCGACGCGTCCGGCCTGTGGCCTGGCAAGGTCGTCACCGAGCTCGCTCCGGTCGGGCCCTTCTGGGAAGCCGAGCCCGAGCATCAGGACTATCTCGAGCGCTATCCCAACGGCTACACCTGCCATTTCGCACGGCCGGGCTGGAAGCTTCCGGTTCGTCAACAGGCGGCCGCGTCATAATCAGCGACCGCGGTGTGTTGACATAGTCTTCACGCGCTTTGATCTGCCGGCCGTGCCGGAAGGCATGGCGGGCTTTTTTGCGTTTCGGCTGGTTGTCCCGGCCCGGCGGGCCTTAGCCCTTGGCTCGGCGGCCTTCGTGTTCGTGGTTGCCGATCCAGTGGGCGCGGATGCGGTCGCTGGCTTCGAGATAAGCCATGTCGATCAGGTAGGTCAGAAGCTTCTCGCCATCGGCCTCCGCCTTCTGGCGAAGTTCTCGCAGGATTCCCTGCGCAAATTGCAGGTTTTCCATTTTGCTAGGCTGGTCCATGGGTGCCCCCAAATGTCGGTGCGGTAAGTTTGGCTCACTATGCTTGTACGAAGATTATCGCCTCGCTCGCGGTGAAGCTGTACTCGGTTGCACTGAGGACGCCCGATCAACGAAGCTGTTGGACATCGCGCGGAAATGTCGATATTTTACGCGCCCAATCGGATGGCGACCATGCACGAAGACGAGGGCAGCACTCCTGACAAGTTGCAAGCCATGCTTGACGTGATCGCCAGGAGCGAGCCCCCAAGCGAGAGCGGGCAAGCCGATTTCGGCCGATTGAAAGCCGACGCCGCCAAGGCTGCCGGCGTGTTGATCGAATTTTACGGCGATGCAGCCCTGGAGCGGGCCAAGCTCATAGAGCGCCGGTCGCCCCAGTCGCATTTTGCGCGCATGGTCGTGGCTGAAGTCGGCCGGCGCGGCAAGCGAAATTGACCCGCGAGCAATCGGCGAAAGCTGCTTCAAGACGACCTTCGCCTCCCCAGCCTTGCGCTAAGCCGCTGCTCGACCTCTTCCTCGATGTTGTCCAGGAGATAGGACATCAGGTCGTGTCCGATCGACCGCGCTAGGTCCTTGGCTTGCCCGACATGGTTGCGGATCTCGCGCAGCGCCTGCTCTTCGCACGCGGCGTCGTCCGTCAAATCGACGAACCAGCCGGGATAGAGCGCTGCCTCGCCCGTCCCGTCAACATAGCATTGGCCGACGGCCAGGATCTTGCGCAACCCCATCTTTTCGGAATGGACCCTATAGACCTCCCTGAATGCGGACCTGCGCTCCACGGCCTTGCGGATCGCCAGCCGAACCCGTGAACGATCGTCCTGATCGATGCTTTGCATGCATCGTTCAAGCGAAGCGCCATGAGAGAACTCATCGAGTGTCAGACCGAAATAATCTGAAAGATTGGCGTCGCCATAAACGCGGTCGCGCTTGATGTCCCAGGTCCAGAACCCGTCGATCGGTGGATACCGCATATGCATGTTGCGGCCGTGTTCAGGCGCCGACATCATGAAAACCGCCCCGTCCGGTTTCAAGCTTTGGCAGCACTATGTCGCAAAAGCGGTAAGAAACAAACATGGCCTTTTGTACAAGGCCGGAAGTCATAAGACTTGCTGCCACTGGCAATTCGGGGATGTCACGCTGATATAACCGGAAAGACGGCGAAGAAAAATTTCTCGAGCCGAAAGAATTTTCACTTTGATGTTGCAACTGCCGCTTGGCATTTTACGCGAAAACGCGGCGGACAAGCAGGCGAAACAACCCCGGAGGCTGTATTTCCGCAAGAGGCATGGTTGAAAATTCTTATATTTTGTAAAAAGAATAAAACTCTTTGCGTGCTGCTGCAGGGAGCCAAGCCGGCTTGCCGCCTCATATTTGCAGCATATCTAAATGCTAGCGTCAGCCGATTGACCGGCAAACCGACCGGTGGTTGAAAAACGCGAAACTTCGAGAAAAGCCCGCGCATATCAATCCGCGGCTGGGCGTCCTCCCGGACGTCCGAAGCCGTCACCAGACTGAAGGTCTCTGTCGTTCAGACTAAAGTCTGCCAAGAGATCAACCTAAGCCAGTCTTTGCCGCGGCTCCAGGTCGGCTTCAGCGCTTGCGGCCGAATCATCGGCGATTCGGTCATGCTCGAACTGGCGCGCCGTGGGCAGGGCCTGCAACCAGGGCTCGCGGCGTCCGATCCAGAGTTCATAGCTCGGCACCAGCCCTTCGGTTGGCGCAACGTCCAGGCTACCGATCGTCACTTCGGCCTCGTCGTCGTCAACGAACGGAACGCGGCTTCCGCAGGTGGGGCAAAAGCTCCGAGCGCCATAGCTGCTGGTGATGCCGGTGGTTTCGAACGCTTTTAGCGGCCATACGGCGTAGGCATGGAAGGCCGATCCGCTTGTCTTGCGGCAGTCCTTGCAGTGACAGAGGCCGACCCGGAGCGGCTCCCCAGTGACGCGGAACTGCACCCCGCCACACAGGCAACTCCCGCTGCGCGCGATTTCAGGCATTGCTGTTCCTCCTGCGGCTATGCACAGAGCCAATTTCGCTCGCCCCGGCAGGTCCCGCTGCCCGCTGCTAAACCCGCAACAAGTTGCGATGGTTCCACGCCTGCGTGCAAGAAGCACGGTCAGTCGGGGAGGTTGATCGGCTCCTCGCACCGATAGACGCGGCACTCGCCGTCCTTGGTGGGAACAGTCGTCGACACAGGCACTTCCGGCCAGTCGCACTCATTGCCGAATTGCCGAACGAATCGGTCATAAGTGTCCGCGCCTGTGCTCAAGACCACGGCACGATCACTTTTGATCAGCATCTGCGTCTGCTCGCAAGTCATCGCGCGTGTGTCCGGCCGGGCGTAGGCGGCGTTCATGGTGCACAACATTGGGCCGGCGCACAATGTTTTGCCTGCGGCAAGTGCGATCAACAGGGTTCTCATGGGGACGCCAGGTTTTTGAAGTTTCCGGGTGTCGAATATCGACCGCGGCTAGAACACCGCAAGATATTTGAGCAGCGAAACGATTCCGATGATGATGACGATGATCTGCGCGATCTGGCGCGCGCGGGCATCGAGCGGCAGGCGTTGCACGAGGTAAAGCACCAGGATCACCACGAGGAAGGTGATCAATATGCCGATAAGGATCGATACGCCCATTAGCCTGCCTTCTTATTAAGATTGCCCGGATGGGCAGGCTCCAACGTTGCCGGCTGCGAAATGGTTCCAAGCGGATTGAGCCACCGATCGTGTCGTCCGAAAGCAGAAGCCGGCTTCGACGTCGGCGGAACATGCGCGCGGCTTGCGAGTTCACTTCCTCGATAGCAATGCGCGGGATCGCACTGTCAGAGAGGAAGAAACCATGGGCCTCGGCACGATTCTCATCATCATTCTCATTCTTGCCCTGCTTGGCGGCTTCAGCGGCTTAGGCGGAGGGCCTTTCTACGGCACCGGCTATTATGGCGGCGGCGGCCTCGGACTCGTCCTGGTCATCGTGATCATCCTGGTGTTGCTCGGCCGCATCTGACGGCCCACGATGCGACCAGGCCTCAGAGTGTCGCCAGCGCGTCCCTCAGCTTCGCCGCCGGGCGATTGCCTCGCGGCTGGCGTCGCGGTTCCCGATCTGCGTTTCGGCGAGTTTGGCGGGCTAGGCGGCGATCAGCGCGACGACGGCAAGGAGCGGAAGCATTTGCCGTCGCAGGGCGCATCGTAGTCAGATGATCATTGCTGCCACAGAACAGGATTCGGCAGCGTTGCGGTCGACCGGCGGCAGATCCGCGAATCCCGCTAGCCCTCGCGCCCACTGCATTCGAGGCACACGATACTGTGTCCCGGACAATTCAGCCGGTGCGTGCCCTCTGGGCAGCAATGGCCGTTCGAGCTCAGCCAGCGCGCGCAAACGAAAACCTTCTTGGCCCCGTGACAGCGGGAGCATTCCTGCGGATGGATCAGTTCCTCCCGTGACGGGACTCCATGTTCCGCTTCAACGACCGTGTTCATCCGTTTAGTCCCCAACGCCTGGATTATCGGTCACATATGTTAATTCACTATTCTTTACATTAGGGTTTATGAATGTGAAAGGCGTGAAAGCGACATAAGGCTTTCACGCGCTTGTGCGCTTTCCCTTTGCGCTGGCGTTGTTAAATGTGGTGCCGCCCGATGCGTCGACGGATCAGGGCACGCAAAGGGAACCTTCTTGCAATGACATGGACCGGCGCGGGCGCGCTTTTCATCCTCGTGCTCACCTATGCCGGCGTCGCCGTCGGCCGTATTCCGGGCCTGCGGCTCGACCGCGCCGGGATCGCGTTGCTGGGCGGCGCCGCCATGATCGCAATCGGCGCGATCGGCATCGAGGATGCCTACAGAGCCATCAATTTCGACACCATAACTTTGCTGCTCGGCATGATGATCGTCGTGGCGCATCTGAAGGTCTCGGGCGCGTTTCGGGCGCTCGGCGGCTTTGCCATCGAGCATGCCCACGCGCCCTTCATGCTTTTGGTAATGGTGACGCTGCTGACCGGCGCGCTCTCGGCCTTCCTGGTCAATGACGCGATCTGCCTGGTGATGGCGCCGATTGTCGTGCACGTCACACGAGTCATCAACCGCAACCCGGTGCCTTACCTCATCGCTACCTGCACGGCCTCGAACTGCGGCAGCGTCGCCACCATCACAGGCAACCCGCAGAACATGGTGATCGGTGCGCTGTCCGGCATTTCCTATCCGGCTTTCACGCTGGCGCTCGCGCCGGTGGCGCTGTTCGGCCTGCTCTGCGTCATCGTCATGGTGCGCATCGTCTACCGGGCCGAATTCTCCCGCCCTGCCGAGCTCAGCCCGGAAGTCTATCGCGGCCGCATGCTGCCCGGGCAGGTCCTGAAGGCCACCATCGTGTGCGTGTTGCTGGCGCTCGCCTTCTTCGCCGGCGTTCCCGTCGCGAAGGCGGCGCTCATTGCCGGCGCCTTCCTGCTGGTCACGCGGGCAATCAAGCCGCGGCGCATTTACCGCGAGATCGACGGACCGCTGCTCTTCATGTTCGCCGGCTTGTTCGTGGTGGTGGCGGGTGCCGAGCGCACCTTGCTCACGCCCGACATGATCGCCTGGGCCAAGAACATCGGACTCGACGATGTCTGGCGGCTCTCCGGCTTCACTGCGGTGCTTTCCAACATCATGAGCAATGTGCCGGCGGTGCTGGCGCTCCGGCCCTTCGTTCCTGGGCTGGAAAACCCGGCGCGCGCCTGGCTGGTCGTGGCGATGAGCTCGACGCTTGCCGGCAATTTCACGCTGCTCGGCTCGGTTGCCAATCTGATCGTCGCCGAGCAGGCAAAAGCTGCCGGCAAGGAGCTTTCCTTCTCGGCTTTCTTTAAGGTCGGCCTGCCGCTGACGCTGGTGACGCTTCTTGCCGGAACCGCCTGGCTGGCCTGGGCCTGAAGACGCTGTCCCTTCGGACCGCCTGATCGAGGGCGCCGCGGCGACATGACCGGCGGCAGCGTCTCGACCTGGCAGCCGGCTTGCCGGGGTGAGGGCCTTGCTTAGGCCACCGCCTTCAACGGCGCCCTGTCTGCCTGCTGCAGGCGTGCGGCGGCCGCGAGCAGGTCGGTCTGGGTGATCAGGCCGAGGATGCGCCGCTCGGCATCGACGATCACCACCGCATGGCTTCGCCCGTCGGTCAGCACCGGTAGCAGGCTCATCGCCGGGATGTCGGGTGAGGCTGTGCCGGCCTTAGACATCACCCCTTTGACCGTGTCGGTCGCCCTTGTCAGCTCGCGCAGGCCGACCGCGCCGGAGAGCCGACCGTCCGCGTCGATCACCGGCAAGGTGCGGATATTGTGGTCGATCAGCTGTTTGCGCGCCTCGTCGGCCGAGGCCTTTTCCGCCACGGAGATCACATCGCGCGACATGATGTCTTTGCAAAGCAGCGTACGCTGCGAGCGCACCATGGCCTGCAACTCGACCTGGCGCAGCAGGCGCTCCAGGTCGTCACGGTCGATGTCGAAGGTCTCGTCGAGCGCCGAGAGGGCGGCGTCGACATCCTCGGGCCGGAAGCCGACGCGCTCGGCCGGCGGCCGGTCGGCGGTGCCGTGGCCGCGGGCGGCGGGCACGTGCACATGGGGATAGTTGCGCCGCGACAGCTTGTGGAAAAGGAAGCCGAGCGCAACCAGGATGGTCGAGTTGAGTGCTACCGGCACGAAGGGAAACAGGAAGCCCGCAGCGGCGACGGCCGGCCCGCCGAGCACGCCGGTAAGCGCCGCTGCGCCGCCCGGCGGGTGCAACGAGCGCGTGAACGACATGGCGGCGATCGCCAGCGCCACCGCTAGGCCGGAGGCGACCACCGTGTCATGCACAAAATGCGCCACGGTCACGCCAACCAGCGCCGAAATCGTGTTGCCGCCGATGATCGACCAGGGCTGCGCCAGCGGGCTCGAGGGAACGGCAAAGAGCAGCACTGCCGAAGCGCCCATTGGCGCCACCAGCATCGCCACAAGCGGGCCGCTACCCATGGCGAGCCCGCTAATCATGCCGGTGAGCGCGATACCGATGGTAGCGCCGATGCAGGCAAGCAGCCGTTCGCGAAGCGTCGCACCGGCAAGGATCGGAACGAAAAGGCGAAACGCCATGGCAGGCCCTTGATCGAAGAGGTGGAATTGCGTTGCCCGCAATGCCGCTGAAGCCGCGGATTTGAAAGCCAAACCAATCCGTAGATTCGCCGCTGAAGAGAATATTATTGCACAGCGATCCGCGCCGGACGCGCCGCCAGCGGCCTCGGCTTTCTCAATCGCGCCAAGCCTTTACGACGGTTTGCAGAGTCGGTTCGGCAATTCGCCCGAATGAAATTGTACGAATGCGGCGCGTGGCGCTGAGGCTGCTTTCGGCATGGGATTGCTGCAAGGTCAAGCGAGGCGCTGCGCGCGCCTCGCTCTCGGATAGCTAGGGCGCCACCTCGACATGGCCCTTCATGTTGGGATGGAAGCGGCAGAAATAGTCCGCTGTCCCCGCCGCCTTCAGCGTAATCTTGCCCTTCGACTTTGCGGGGATCATCACGTCCCAGCCGCCTTTCACTGTCGCGGTGTGGGCGATCACATCCTTATTCGTCCACTCGATCGTATCGCCGACCTTGGCCTGAATGTTTGCGGGCGAGAAGACCAGCTTGTCGATCGTTATCTCGATCGACGCCGCGAACGCCGGCGATGCGATGAGCGCCAGTGCTAGGGTGACCGGAGCAATTCCTGGAAAAGTGTGGAACGATTGGGCGCAGCGACTTCGCCGTAGCCTTCCGTCAGGAATTGCCTCAAAACAAAGCAAAAGCGGCCTCATTTCAACATGCCGGCGACGTGTTCGGCATGCTGCTGATGTCCCTGGAAAACCTTGAGGCCGGTCTCCAGCAGGCTCTTCAGCTCAGCATTGCTGGCCGAGGGGATGAGCAAGGTTTCGAGCGCGCCGTTGACCTGTTTGTGATAGGCCACTTCGTTCTCAATATAGGCCTTGTCGAAGGCGGCACCCTTGAGCTTCGCCAGCTTGGCGTCCTCTTCCTTCGCAGCCTTGGTCAGGGCCTTGCTGGTGTCGTTGTCCTCGGGCGTGACCTTCAGCTTCTTCACGAGCTCGAGCGCCTGCTTGTTCACCGCCTCGTGGTCGCGCTCCATGTCTTTGGCGAAGTCGACGACCTCCTTGTTCTTGGACTTCTTGATCGCCAGCTTGGCCGCTTCGATGTCGAGCGTGCCGGCCGTATAGGCAATGTGGGCGATCTGCGGATCGGTGGGCTTTTCGGCGGCTAGCGCCAGCGGCGCCGTGCTCACGAAGGAAAGGGCGGCGAGGGCGGCGGTTAATCGCATGAACATGGCATCTCCTTTGCCCGACGGCGCTTGCCTCGGGCTTCATTTGAGGTTGACGGTAGATTGGATGCCGGACGCGTCGAAACGTTCCCGGGAAGTTAGAGCTCGAAATCCAGCCTTTTCATCACCGCCTGCGTCAGCCGCTCGCAACGCCGGCCTGCAAAGGGGAAGGCGTCGAGCAGCACCGGACCGATCTCGTCGTCCAGTGCCTTTCGCACCAGCGTTCGCGCCCGGTGCAGCCTGGTCTTCACCGTCTCGGGCCTCACGCCGAGAAAATCGGCGGTTTCCTCGATGCTCAGGCCCTCGATGACGCGGGCGACGAAGACGGTGCGATAGACATCGGGGAGGCTGTCGGTCGCCCGTTCGACAAGCCTCAGAATCTGCCGCTGCGCCATCGTCCGCTCCGGATCGTCGCCTCGGTTCAAGTCGGTTGGATTCAAGGGAAACCGGATAATCTGCGCCTCCGGGTTCTCATGCATGACCGCGACGCGCTTGCGCTTGCGCAGCCGGCCGAGCGCTTCGTTGATGACGATGCGCGACAGCCAGGTGGAGAGCGAAGCCTCGCCGCGAAAGCTGCTGAGACTGGCGAAGGCGCGCAAATAGGCCTCCTGCACGATGTCCTCGGCCTCCGCGTCGTTTCGCACCACGCCGCGCGCGATGCGGTAGAGTCGCTGGTTGTACGTCTTGATGATGGCACGGAACGCATTCGGATCGCGCGCAAGCGCCCGGCGAACCAATGCCATGTCGCCGGCTTCGGTCGTACCGACCTCGGCGGTTTCGATGGCGGGCTTTATCATCGCGCCCGATCTCCCGACAGATGTTGCATCCACGGTTGGATGCGCCTGCCGACAAAAGGTTCCCGAGCTGGCTGCACGACCCCATGCTACCGCTTCGACCGGGGCTTGTCTGCCGCCGGTGCGGATTCCGTGCCGATCATCCTGTCATCCGGCTGCGGCGGCCGCCGCGAGTCCGCGCAGAATGTCGGTCTTGAGATCTTCGACATCCTCGAGCCCGACCTGCAGACGGATCAGCGAGCCGGCATACGAGCCTCTGGCAAGCATGCGGTCGCCGAGGAAAACCGGAACGGCGAGGCTTTCATAGCCGCCCCAGGAATAACCGAGGCCGAAGATCTTGAGCGCGTCGAGAAAGGCGTGCTGGGCCTTCTGGCCGCCGCTGTTGAGCACGATCGAGAAGACTCCGCTCGAGCCGCAGAAATCGCGCTTCCAGAGCGCATGGTCGGGATGGCTTTCCAGCGCCGGATGCAGCACCTGCGCGATGCCAGGCTGCTCCTCCAGCCAGCGCGCGATGTCGAGCGCGCTCTTGCGGTGATGCTCGAGCCGCACGCCCATCGTGCGCAGGCCGCGCAGCACTTGGTAGATATCGTCGGGACCGGAACAGCAGCCCAACGCGCAAAACCCATCATAAAGCTTTGTCCAGCAGGCGTCGTTGGCCGAAACCAGGCCGAGCAGCACGTCGGAATGACCGGCCGGATATTTCGTCGCCGCGTGGATCGAGATGTCGACGCCATGGTCGAGCGGCTTGAAATAGAGCGGTGTCGCCCAGGTGTTGTCCATCATGACGATGGCGTTCGCCGCATGTGCCGCCTTGGAGATCGCCGGGATGTCCTGCACCTCATAAGTGTTCGATCCCGGCGATTCGGTGAACACCACCTTTGTGTTTGGCTTGATCAGCGAAGCGATGCCGGCGCCGATGCGCGGCTCGTAATATTCGATCTCGACGCCGAGCCGCTTCAGCATCGTGTCGGCGAAGTGGCGCGTCGGGTGGTAGACGCTGTCGACGATCAACAAGTGATCGCCCGCGGCAAGGAAGGTGAGCAGCGGCACCGTCACCGCCGCCAGTCCGGAAGGCACCGCGATCGTGCCGGCCGAGCCTTCCAGCGCATCGACGGCGAGCGTCAGCGCGTCCATCGTCGGGGTGCCGCGGGTGCCGTAAGTGTATTTCTGGCTGCGCCCAGCCATCGAAGCGGCGTCGGGATAAAGCACTGTCGAGGCATGCACGACCGGCGGGTTGACGAAGCCGAAATAGTCGCGCGGGTTGTTGCCGGAATGGGCAAGCAGCGTGTTGATGCCCATCTCGATGCCGTCTCTAGCCATGGTTCGTCGCCTATCGAATGATGTCAGGGGACCAGCCATAAAGCGGCGGCAAAGCCGGCGCAACCGCGCCCGGCCCGCCAAAAGCCGGTCTTCCGCTGGGCCAATCCAAAGGCGCACAAGCCCAGTAGAGCACCGCTAGTGCCGCAGCGGATTCTATCGCCGGACCACGGACTCGCGACGGCGCGACTTGGCTGATTTGTTCGCACGGCCTGCCGGTTTCATGTGCTCTTGTCCGCAATTCAGGCATTTGCGCCAATTGCTTTCCAAACCTCCCTGGAATCGGTCATTTCCCTTGACCTCACAGGAATAATCGCCTTCGATGCGTTTCGTGAATGGGAGGCAGCGCATCGGCAACCGATGCGGGTCCCGGGAGTGGGCCTTGGAGTGGGAGCTGCATTCACAAACGAAAAAAGATCAAGCGTCGCCTGGCAATAGGGGCGCCTGTAACAGAAAAGGGTCTGTGGGTCATGAAACACATTGCAATCGGCATTCTTGGCGTCGCCGCGCTCGGGTTCATGGCGTCTGCCGCCTCGGCCGGCACGCTCGATACCGTGAAGCAGAAGGGCTTTATCCAGTGCGGCGTCTCGACCGGCCTCGCCGGCTTCTCGGCGCCGGACGACAAGGGCGACTGGAAGGGCATCGACGCGGACTTCTGTCGCGCCGTTGCGGCCGCTGTCTTCGGTGACGGCTCCAAAGTCAAGTTCACGCCGCTCAGCGCCAAGGAGCGTTTCACCGCCTTGCAGTCGGGCGAGATCGACATCCTGTCGCGCAACACCACCTGGACCAGCAACCGCGACAGCGCGCTCGGCCTCGATTTTGTCGGCATCACCTACTATGACGGCCAGGGCTTCATGATCAACGCCAAGAAGCTGCCCGGCGTGAATTCCGCGCTGCAGCTTTCGGGCGCCGCCGTGTGCGTGCAGAGCGGCACCACCACCGAGCTCAATCTCGCCGACTACTTCAAGAAGAACAAGATGGAGTACAACCCCGTCGTGTTCGAGAAGCTTGAAGAGGTCAACGCCGCCTATGACGCCGGCCGCTGCGATGCTTACACCACAGACCAGTCCGGCCTCTATGGTATCCGTCTGACGCTCTCCTCGCCGGCCGACCATGTCGTGCTGCCCGAGATCATCTCCAAGGAGCCGCTCGGCCCGGCCGTGCGCCAGGGCGATGACCAGTGGGCGCATATCGCGCGCTGGACGTATTTCGCGCTGCTCAACGCCGAGGAAGCAGGCATCACGCAGGCCAATGTCGATGAGATGAAGGCGTCGACCGACCCGAACATCCAGCGCCTTCTCGGCACTGAACCGGACGGCAAGTATGGCGCCGATCTCGGCCTCTCCAACGACTTTGTCGTCAACATCGTCAAGGCTGTCGGCAACTACGGCGAAATGTTTGAGCGCAATGTCGGCTCGGGCAGCCCGCTCAAGATCGCGCGCGGCATCAACGCGCTGTGGACCAAGGGCGGCCTGCAATACGGTCCGCCGATCCGCTGATTGAAACGTGATCCGGGAGGCAGGTCGTCTGTCTCCCGGTTTCTCTTTCCAGAGGACGGTCCATGGCTTCGCAGGAAATCCTTCGCGAGGAGCCGAGTCGCGGCTCCTTCATCAATGACCCGAGAATACGCAGCCTGTTCTTTCAGACGCTGGTTGTGATCCTGCTGTTCAGTTCGATCTGGTGGATCGTCCACAACGTCATCGAAAACCTCCAGCGTCTGCACATCGCGTCGGGCTTCGGTTTCCTCAGGAGCAGGGCCGGTTTCGACATTTCCGACACGCCGATCGCCTATACGTCTGATTCGACCTATTTCCGCGCGCTGGTCGTCGGTTTGCTCAACACGATCATTGTCGCCGCCGCCGGCATCGTGCTTGCGACCATCGTGGGCTTCGCCATCGGCATCGGCCGCCTGTCGCAGAACTGGCTGATCCGCAAGATCTGCACGGTCTATGTCGAGATCTTCCGCAACATCCCGCCGCTGCTGGTCATCTTCTTCTGGTATTCCGGCGTGCTGGCCGTGCTGCCGCCGCCGCGCGAGAGCATCCACCTGCCTTTCGGCTCGTTCCTCAACCAGCGCGGCTTCTATTTTCCGCGCGCCGTTTGGGGCGATGGCTCCTGGCTGATCGGCGTCGCACTGCTGCTCGCCATTGCAATGGTCTGGTTCGTCGCCCACAGGGCGCGACAGCGGCAGAAGGCGACGGGCCAGCAATTTCCGGTCTTCTGGACATCGGTCGCGCTTATCGTCGGCCTGCCGGTGCTGGCCTTCCTGCTCGGCGGCATGCCGCTCACCTTCGATTTTCCGAAGCAGTCGACCTTCAACCTGACCGGTGGCTTCTGGGTCAAGCCGGAATTCCTGTCGCTCTTGCTGGCGCTCTCCTTCTACACGGCGGCCTTCATCGCCGAGATCGTGCGCGCCGGCATCAGGGGCGTCAACAAAGGGCAGAGCGAAGCGGCGGCGGCGCTCGGCCTCCGCTCCGGTCCGATCCTGCGGCTGGTGGTCATCCCGCAGGCGATGCGCATAGTCATCCCGCCGCTCACCAGCCAGTATCTCAACCTGACCAAGAACTCCTCGCTGGCGATCGCTATCGGCTATCCGGACCTTACCGCCACCGCCGGCACGGTGCTCAATCAGACCGGGCAGGCGGTGGAGGGCGTTTTCATCATGATGATCGCCTATCTGGTGCTGAGCTTGGTGACGTCCTTTGTCATGAATATCGTCAATGCCAGAATGGCGCTGGTGGAGAGGTAGGGCCATGCAGGAACATGACATGTCCTGGGTGCGCACCGAGATGGCGCTTGCCCAGCCGGCCCCGCCTACCGAACGCGGCGCCTATGCCTGGGTGCGCAAGAACCTGGTCGGTTCGGTCGGCGACACCGTCCTCACAATCCTCGGCATCGCCATCGTGCTTTGGATCCTGCCGCAGGTCATCAGCTGGGCCTTCCTCAATGCCCAGTGGACCGGGCCGGATCGCACCGTCTGCACCACCGTCACGCAAGGCGGCATCCAGCCCGACGGCTGGACCGGTGCCTGCTGGGCTTTCGTCAACGCCAAGTTCGGCCAGTTCATGTTCGGCACCTATCCGATCGAGGAGCGCTGGCGGCCGATCCTGGTCGCCATCCTGTTCGTGGCGCTGTTGGTGCCGATGCTGATCCCGCGCGTGCCGCGCAAGGGATTGAATGCGGTGCTGTTGTTCGTAGCGCTGCCGATCGTCGCCTTCTTCCTGCTGCTTGGCGGCGTGTTCGGCCTGCCGGTTGTCGAGACCTCGCGCTGGGGCGGGCTCCTCGTGACGCTCAGCCTCTCCTTCGTCGGCATTGCGGTGTCGCTGCCTTTGGGCATCGTGCTGGCGCTCGGGCGCCGTTCGAAGATGCCGATCATCAAATGGCTTTGTATCGTCTTCATCGAGACGGTGCGCGGCATTCCGCTGATCACGGTGCTATTCTTCGCCAGCGTCATGCTGCCGCTGTTCCTGCCCGCGGGCGTTACTTTCGACAAGTATCTGCGTGCGTTAATCGGTGTGTCGCTGTTTGCCGCCGCCTATATGGCCGAAGTGATTCGCGGCGGCTTGCAGGCGATCCCGAAGGGCCAGTATGAGGGCGCCGATTCGCTCGGCCTCGGCTACTGGCAGAAGATGAGCCTGATCGTGCTGCCGCAGGCGCTGAAGCTGGTCATTCCGGGCATCGTCAACACCTTCATCGGAATGTTCAAGGACACCAGCCTGGTGCTGATCATCTCGATGTTCGACCTGCTCGGCGTGGTGAAGCAGAATTTCGCCGATGCAAACTGGGCGACCCCGCAGACCGCGAGGTCCGGGCTGATCTTTGCCGCCTTCGTTTTCTGGCTGTTCTGCTTCGGCATGTCGCGCTATTCAATGTACACCGAACGCCGGCTCGACACCGGCTATAAACGATAAAAAGGGAACAGGTTATGGCCACCGAAAACGCCGTCAGCGCGGAAGAAATCAAGGTCAACGCCGCCAAGATGCACATCTCCACCACCGATGTCGCCATCGACATCGTCGGCATGCACAAATGGTACGGCGAGTTCCATGTGCTGAAGGACATCAACCTCAAGGTGATGCGTGGCGAGCGCATCGTCATCTGCGGTCCGTCCGGCTCCGGCAAGTCGACCATGATCCGCTGCATCAACCGGCTGGAAGAGCATCAGAAGGGCAAGATCATCGTCGACGGCAAGGAACTCACCAACGATCTGAAGAAGATCGACGAGGTGCGCCGCGAGGTCGGCATGGTGTTCCAGCATTTCAACCTGTTCCCGCATCTGACCATCCTGGAGAACTGCACGCTGGCGCCGATCTGGGTGCGCAAGATGCCGAAGAAGCAGGCCGAGGAAATCGCGATGCATTTCCTTAAGCGCGTCAAGATTCCCGAGCAGGCCAACAAATATCCGGGCCAGCTCTCCGGCGGTCAGCAGCAGCGCGTGGCGATCGCACGCTCGCTGTGCATGAACCCGCGCATCATGCTGTTCGACGAGCCGACTTCGGCGCTCGACCCGGAAATGATCAAGGAAGTGCTGGAGACGATGGTGGGTCTGGCGGAAGAGGGCATGACCATGCTTTGCGTCACCCACGAGATGGGCTTTGCCCGCAAGGTGGCCAACCGCGTGATCTTCATGGATCAGGGCCAGATCGTCGAGCAGAACACGCCGGCCGAATTCTTCGACCATCCGCGCCATGAACGCACAAAGCTTTTCCTGTCGCAGATACTGCACTGAGCGGGCGCAACGCTAAATTTTCGGAAGCCCGGCTGGAAACAGCCGGGCTTTTTTTGCATTCGGGCGATCGGACAAGGATCGGCTCATTTTTGGTTGACGCTGCGAAATCGTCTAGCCTGATCGTCCAGGTTATCCTGGGGTTGACGCAGACGAGACGGAACGACCGCACCCGATGAGACGAGTCCTGCGATCTATGGTGATGCTGTTGGGAGCGGCGGTGCTTGCCGCCGCGCTCGGCACGCTGGTGCCGCGTCCGTTCTGGCCGGCGGCACGGGCCGAAGGCGAGGGGACGCGGCACATATTGGTGTTGAAGAACCCGATCCACACCGACATCGCCGTGCCCCTCGACGACGGCGTGCGCCGGCGCTTTGCCTTTCTCGCCGATACCGGCCTGCCGATCGAGGCTCCGGGGGCGCGCTACATCGTCTTCGGCTGGGGCGGCCGCGCCTTCTATCTGGAGACGCCGACCTGGTCGCAATTGAAGACCATGCCGGTGCTGAAGGCGCTTACGCTCGACGCCGCGGTGATGCATGTCGATGTCGCGGGCGCTATTCTTGAGCCGCATCCGGATGTCGCCGGTTTTGACATCGATGAGGACCATTTCTCGGCGCTGCTCGACGATATCGCGGCAAGCTTCCGGCAGGGAGAGGCGGGCGGGCCGATGGCGATTGAAAATGCGGGCTATTCAACTTTCGACCGTTTCTACGAGGCCAACGGCCATTTCAACGCGCTGGTCGGTTGCAATACGTGGACCGCGGCGGCGCTGCGCACCGCCGGTCTGCGCACCGGCTGGTGGAACCCGCTGCCGGTATCGCTGGGGTGGTCATTGAGGTTGTATGATTGAGGGTTGATGGGAATTTGCAAACGCCGCGTTCCGTCACACCCCCTCTGGCCTGCCGGCCATCTCCCCCGCAAGGGGGAAATCAGCTGTCGTGGCTGCTTTCGCCAATCATCAACGTCGCAAGGCGGGAGCCAGCGCCCAAGCTGCCAATCTCCTCCCTTGCGGGGGAGATGCCCGGCAGGGCAGAGGGGGGTGCTGTCCCGCCGGCCTATCCAGCTGGTGGCAGACGCTACCGCCGCACAACCTCCCGCTCCTCCCACCCATAGAGCCAGTCCAGGTCCGCCGCGAGCTTTTCCGCCGGTCGCGCCGCCAGCACGAGATTGCGTGTGATCGCCACCGGTCCCCACGCGTGCCAGGCCAGCCGATTGAGAGCGCCGCGTTTCAGCACCTTCTCGACGCGCGGGCGTCTGAGATTTTCCCAGATGGCAAGGCCTCGAGCTGGATCGCCGGGGAAGTCGGCAACGAGATTGGCAAGCATAGCGGCGTCCTCGATCCCCATGGCCGCGCCTTGCGCCGCGAACGGCGTCATGGCGTGCGCGGCGTCACCGATCAGTGCTACTCCCTCCGCCATGGTCCAGCGCTGCTGCGCGACCGTGTGGATGGGGAAGGCTGTCCACGGCCCGGCAAGCGCCGCCAGCTCCGCCAGCGCTGCCGCCGTGCCTCGCATGGCAGCCGAAAGGATCGCAGGGTCGGCATGGCCGGACCAGCCTTCGGCAATGCGCTCGCCCTTGGTGAAGGCGGCAAGGTTGACGGCGCTACCCTTGCTCACCGGATAGGCGACCATGTGGAAGCCGGGATGCAGGAAAGTGGTGACGCTGTCGGTGGCTCCGATTTGCATAAAAGCCTGGCCGGCGGCGCTTTCCGCCGGGACCGTCGCGCGCCAGGCGAGTTCGCCCGAAAAGCGGCTTGCCGCAAAGCCGGCCGTCCGGGCAAGCTTGGCGCGAACCGACGACCAGACGCCGTCGGCTGCAACCAGCAAACCGCATGCGACATCCGTCGCCTTGCCGTCGATCTCGACCGTCGCGGTAACGCTTTGCGGGTCGACGGCAAAGCTGGTAACGCGCGCACCGGTGACAAGCGCGATACCGGGCCGTTCCGCCACTGCCGCCATCAGCGCCGCCTGCAGGTCGGCGCGGTGCGCCACGAGATAGGGCGCCCCCCAGCGCTTTTCTGCGGTTTCCCCAAGCGGCACGCGCGCCAGCTCTCGCAGGCTCCTTGCGTCCTTCAGCACCACCGCTCGCGGCCGGATCGCGTTGGGCTGCAGGCGATCGAGCACGCTGAGCCGGCGCAGGATCCGGGTCGCGTTGGGGGAAAGCTGGAGGCCGGCGCCGGCCGCTTCGAGTTGCCTGGCCTGCTCGAACAGTGTTACCGGGAAGTCACGCTCGGCAAAGGCAAGCGCCGCCACGAGCCCGGCAATGCCAGCCCCGGCGATGACGATCTGCCGGGACCTTATTTCAGTCATGGTTGATCGGGGCGATCAGGCGGCCTGGTCGACATAGAGGCAGCCGGCCGGCTGCGTTTCCGTCGCCTTCAGCGACGGTGAATAGCGGTAGAGCGTCGAGCAGTAAGGGCAGACCTTTTCATTGTCGTCGCCCATGTCGAGGAATACGTGCGGATGGTCGAAAGGCGGGTTGGCGCCGGTGCACATGAATTCCTTGACGCCGATCTCGATGACCGGATGGCCCGCGTCGTTCTGGAAATGGGGAATGCTGCCGCCTGCCATCGTCGTCTCCAATTGGGTTCGGCCAGTGGGTGTGACCAGTTTGCATCTGGAGCATAACAGGCCAGTTTGCAAGATCGATGAAATCAAACTGTCGCAAAAGGCTGGCAGAGGATAAGTTGAGCCGGTTAAGCGCATGGGGCCGGTGCCGGAGCGATTCCGTGACGATCATGCGTCATAAAGACATGCTAGAGCGTCGTTGAACGGCAGTATGCGGCGCCTCCTGGGAACGGTTGCGGGCAAGAGCAGGAAACCATGAACGAACTGAAGCCTGTGCAGAGCGAGTTCATAACCGTCGAGGCCGCAAGCCCCGACGGCGGCAATCCCGATCGTTTCGTCAACCGCGAATTCTCCTGGCTGCAATTCAACCGCCGCGTGCTGGAGGAATCGCTGAACGAGCATCATCCGCTGCTTGAACGCGTCCGCTTCCTGTCGATTTCTGCCGCCAATCTCGACGAGTTCTTCATGGTCCGCGTCGCCGGCCTTGCCGGCCAGGTCCGCGAGGGCATCGCGCTGAAGAGCCCGGACGGCCGAACGCCCGAACAGCAGCTGGAACAATTGCTGCGGGAGGTCGAGCGCCTTCAGGAAGATCAGCAGAAGAGCCTCTCGGCGCTGATGACACTGCTCAACAAGGAAGGCATCGAGAGCATCACCCGCGACGCGCTGACCAAGGATGAGAAGGCCTGGCTGGAGGAGCATTTCCAGGAACAGGTTTTCCCGGTGCTGACGCCGCTGTCGATCGACCCGGCGCATCCGTTTCCGTTCATCCCCAATCTCGGCTTTTCCATCGCCCTGCAATTGCGCCATCGCAAGAATGGCGAGGAGATGAGCGCGCTGCTGCGCCTGCCGGTGGCGCTCAGGCGTTTCATCCGCCTGCCCGACCGCAAGAACCACGTCCGCTTCATTCCGCTGGAGGAAGTGGTCGGCATCTATATCGGCAAGCTTTTCCCCGGCTACGAGGTCAAGGGCTCCGGCACGTTCCGCATCATCCGCGACAGCGACATCGAGGTCGAGGAAGAGTCGGAAGACCTGGTGCGCCTGTTCGAAACGGCGCTGAAGCGGCGCCGTCGCGGCTCGGTGATCCGCATCGAATTCGACACGCTGATGCCGGCTGCGTTGCGGGACTTCGTCGCCGGCGAGCTCGGCGTGTCGTCGAGCCGAATCAGCGTGCTCACCGGCCCGCTGGCGCTCAACCAGATCTCCGAGATTGTCGCCATTCCGCGCGACGACCTCAAATTCACCCCCTACAATCCGCGCTTTCCCGAGCGCATCCGCGAGCATGGCGGCGACTGCTTCGCCGCCATCCGCGAGAAGGACATCGTCGTCCATCACCCCTACGAGTCCTTCGACGTGGTGGTGCAGTTCCTGCGCCAGGCCGCCGCCGACCCGGAAGTGGTGGCGATCAAGCAGACGCTCTACCGTACCTCTAACGACAGCCCGATCGTGCGCGCGCTGATCGACGCCGCCGAGGCCGGCAAGTCGGTCACGGCACTTGTCGAGCTCAAGGCGCGCTTCGACGAGGAAGCCAACATCCGCTGGGCGCGCGACCTCGAGCGGGCCGGCGTCCAGGTCGTGTTCGGCTTCCTGGAGCTGAAGACCCACGCCAAGATGTCTTTGATCGTGCGCCGCGAGGATGGCCGGCTGCGCAACTACGTGCATCTCGGCACCGGCAACTACCACCCGGTTACCGCCCGTATCTACACCGACCTGTCCTTCTTCACCACCGACCCGACGATCGCGCGCGATGTCGCGCAGCTCTTCAATTTCATCACCGGCTATGCCGAGCCCGCCGAGGAGATGCGCCTTGCCGTATCGCCCTTCACGCTGCGCAAGCGCATCCTGAAACACATCTCGGACGAGATCGTTCATGCCCGCGACGGCCGACCGGCGCGCATCTGGATGAAGATGAACGCGCTGGTCGATCCGACCGTCATCGACGCGCTTTACGACGCCAGCCATGCCGGCGTCGAGGTCGACCTCGTCGTGCGCGGCATCTGTTGTCTGCGGCCGCAGGTGCCGGGTCTTTCCGAGAACATCAGGGTGAAATCGATCGTCGGCCGCTTTCTCGAGCACAGCCGCATCTTCTGCTTCGGCAACGGCCACGGCCTGCCGTCCGACGAGGCGGTCGTCTACATTTCGTCGGCCGACATGATGCCGCGCAATCTCGACCGTCGCGTCGAGACTCTGGTGCCGATCACCAATCCAACTGTGCATGAACAGGTGCTTGGCCAGATCATGCTGGGCAACATCATGGACAACCAGCAAAGTTTCGACGTATTGGCTGACGGCACCTCCCGGCGCGCTGTGCTGGAGGAGGGCGAGGAGCCGTTCAACGCGCAGGAATATTTCATGACCAATCCGAGCCTCTCCGGGCGGGGCGACGCGCTGAAATCGCATGCGCCCAAGCGCATTGCCCAGTTCAAGCGCCGCAAGAAGAACAGCGCCGCGTGACTGCAGTTTCCCAGGGCCGGCTTCAGGACCGGCGGCCGCTGTCGATCATCGACATCGGATCGAACTCGATCCGCCTTGTCGTCTATGAGGGGTTGGCGCGCTCGCCCACGCTTCTGTTCAACGAGAAGATGCTGGCCGGCCTCGGCCGCGGCATCGTTTCGACGGGCAAGCTCGACCCGGAGGCGGTGACGCGCTCGATGGAGGAATTCCGCCGGTTCCGCGCGCTCTCGGACCAGGCGGGTGCCGAGCACATCTATGTGCTGGCGACAGCCGCCGCGCGCGAGGCGGGCAACGGCCCCGATTTCATCCACCGTGCCGAGGAGGTGCTGAAGACCGAGATCCGCGTGCTCACCGGCCGTCAGGAGGCCTATTATTCGGCGCTCGGCGTCATTTCCGGTTTCCATCCGGCCAATGGCATCGCCGGCGACCTTGGCGGCGGCAGCCTCGAGCTGATCGACATCAATGGCGAAGCGATAGGCGACGGCATCACGTTGCCGCTCGGCGGCCTGCGCCTGCAGGACATGGCCAGGAACTCGCTCGTGCAGGCCCAGAAGATCGCGCGCCAGGAACTGGCGCGGGCGAAGCTTCTGAAGGGCGGGCAGGGCAGGGTTTTCTACGCAGTCGGCGGCACCTGGCGAAATCTTGCCCGGCTGCATATGGAGATGAACAACTACCCGCTCGGCGTCATGCATCACTACGAGATATCGGCCGACAGCGCGCAGACTTTCCTCAAGCAGGTCGCCCGCAGCGAGGTCGAGAAGGTGAGGGGCATCGAGGGCGTTTCCAAGAACCGCCGCTCGCTCTTGCCCTACGGTGCCGTCGTGCTGCAGGAGATCATGTCGGCCATGCAGCCGTCGAAGATCGTCGTCTCGGCGCAGGGCGTGCGCGAGGGCTTCCTCTATTCGCTGCTCGACGCCGCCGAGCAGAAGGCCGACCCGCTGATCTCGGCCGCCGAGGAACTGGCGCTATTGCGCTCGCGCTCGGTGCATCACGCGCACGACCTGGTCGAATGGACCGGCAAGGCGTTCAAGGCCTTCGGCATTGATGAGACGGAAGACGAGGCACGCTACCGCCATGCCGCCTGCCTGCTTGCCGATATCGGCTGGCGCGCGCATCCGGAATATCGCGGCCGGCAGTCGCTCAACATTATCGCGCATGCCTCCTTCACCGGCGTCGACCATCCGGGCCGCGCCTATCTGGCTCTGGCCAACGCCTATCGCCATGACGGCGTCTTCAACGACGGCATCGCACCCGAGATCAAGGCGCTGGCGCCGCCACGCCTTCTGGAACGCGCCCGCACGCTGGCGGCCATGATGCGCGTCGTCTATCTGCTGACGGCGGCTATGCCGGGCGTGATGCCGAGGCTGAAATGGGAGAGCCGCGGCAACGGTGCGCTGGCGCTGGTGCTGCCGGCCTCGCTTTCCGACCTCTATGGTGAGCGCCCGGCCGGCCGGCTGGCGCAACTGGCGCGTATCACCAATCGCCGCCTAGTGCTCGCGGTCGAGGGCGGGCCGAGCGTCTCGGTGAAGTAACGGATCAGCTGACGTCGGCGCCGATTCCGAAGCCACGCCCGTCCGCCGACCATGCGCCGGCGCCGGCCATGGCCAGCGCCAGAAAGCCGCCGGCAATGGCGATGTCCTTCATCAGCATCTGCTGGTGCATGAAGGACAGCGTGGCGTCGTCCGCGCCCTGGCCGTAATGGCCGATGAAACCGGCGACTACGCTAAAGGCGGCAAGCAGCAGCGCCACGATCCGCGTCTGGAAACCGACGAGGACCACCAACCCGGCGATCAACTCGAACAGGCCTGTGCCCCATGCCGCCAAGGTCGGCAGCGGCAGGCCGAGGCCGGCGAAGTAACTGGTCGTGCCGCCGATATTGGTGAGCGCCTGGAAGCCCGACGGTACGAACAGCGCGGCAAGAAGGAGCCGCGAGACCAGAAGCAACGCATTGCGGGGCATTGGTCATCTCCCTTGCCGGCATCAGGCGGGCTGCCAGCGCAGTCTACGCCTACAACCGGAAAACGAAAAAGCAGTGCGGAAAATTCCGCACCGCTTTCGTTTCAGTTTGGGAGGATCAGTCTGGGAGGAAAAAGATCAGCCGCGCTTGGCGTCGATCGAATAGGCGCCGGCGCCCGAGGAGGCGAGCAGGATGAAGCCGCCGGTGATGGCGAGGTTCTTGAGGAACTGGATCATTTGCATCTGGTCGGCCCAGCCGGTGTGCGCGACCAGCCCGGTGGCGATCGTGAAGATGGCGAGCACCCAGGCGGCGATCCGGGTCTGGAAGCCGACGAGAATGGCAAGGCCGCCAAGCAGCTCGATCAGGCCGACCAGGACGGCGGTTACGGTTGGCATCGGCAGGCCGAGAGCGCCGAAATAGCCGGCAGTACCGGAAATCGCGGTGAGCTTGCCGAAGCCGGAAAGCAGGAAGATGACGGCTAGCAGAATGCGGCCCAGGAGGATCGTGGTGGAGCTGTTGGGCGCAGTGCCGGCGACGGAAGAGTTGATGGACATGGCGGTTCTCCGAACGGGGTTGAATAGTCCGTCAAGTAGACGACGGTAACTGTTCACCAAAGCCGCATATGTGACGACACATTGTTCACAGAATATATATTCCGATATCGGCAGCAGCGCGCGAAAAACCTGTCGGCAGGTCGCGCCGGGGGAGTAAATTGTTCTGCCACCAAATGGCTCTGCTACCGAGTCGGTGATTTGGGCAGCGGCAGTCGCGGGCTTTCGGAGATTCGCCGACACGATAAATGCTTCGTCATTCTCGGGCGTACCATGAGCGAAGCTCCGTCGCGGAGACCCTGGATGACGACGTGGGCTTTCCCCGATGGCGAAAACTACCCCGGATGCGTCATGTCCTCCGGCCGCACCAGCCGATCGTAATCGGCTTCGCTGACCAGCCCGGTGGCCAAGGCCTCCTCGCGCAAGGTCGTGCCGTTCTTGTGCGCGGTCTTGGCGATCTTGGCGGCGTTGTCGTAGCCGATGGTCGGCGCCAGCGCCGTCACCAGCATCAGCGAGCGCTCGAGCGCGGCCTTGATGTTGTCCTCGCGCGCCTCGATGCCGACCACGCAATTGTCGGTGAAGGAGACGGAAGCATCGGCCAGCAGCTGCACCGACTGCAGGAAGTTGTAAGCCATCAGCGGGTTGTAGACGTTGAGCTCGAAATGGCCCTGGCTGCCGGCGAAGGCAAGTGCTGCATTGTTGCCGAACACCTGCACGCAGACCTGCGTCAGCGCCTCGCACTGGGTCGGGTTGACCTTGCCCGGCATGATCGAGGAGCCCGGCTCGTTTTCCGGCAACGAGAGCTCGCCGAGGCCCGAGCGCGGCCCGGAACCGAGCAGGCGGATGTCGTTGGCGATCTTGAACAGCGCCGCGGCCGCCGCGTTGATCGCACCATGCGAGAACACCATGGAATCATGCGCCGCCAGCGCCTCGAACTTGTTCGGCGCGGTGACGAAGGCGATGCCGGTGATGGCGGCGATACGGTCCGCCACCTTTTCCGCGAAGCCGACCGGTGCGTTGAGGCCCGTGCCGACGGCGGTGCCGCCCTGCGCCAGCTCCTGCAAACCGGGCAGCGTCAGCTCGATGCGCTTGATCGAGGAGGCGACCTGCGCGGCATAGCCGGAAAATTCCTGGCCGAGGGTCAGCGGCGTGGCGTCCTGAGTATGGGTGCGGCCGATCTTGATGATATGGTTGAAGGCGCGGGCCTTGGCGCCGAGCGCCTTGTGCAAATGGTGCAGTGCTGGGATCAAGTGGTGCGCGACCCGCTCGGCGCAGGCGATGTGCATGGCCGTCGGATAGGTGTCATTGGACGACTGGCTCATATTGACGTGGTCGTTCGGATGCACCGGCTTCTTCGAGCCCATCACCCCGCCGAGCATCTCGATCGCCCGGTTGGAGATCACCTCGTTGGCATTCATGTTGGACTGCGTGCCCGAGCCCGTCTGCCAAACCACCAGCGGGAAATGATCGTTAAGCTTGCCGTCGATCACTTCCTGCGCCGCCTCGACGATCGCTTTGCCGATGACCGGATCGAGCCGTTTCATCTCCATGTTCACTTCGGCCGCGGCGCGCTTGACGATGCCGAGCGCGCGCACGATCGAAGCCGGTTGCTTCTCCCAGCCGATCTTGAAATTGCCCAGCGAACGCTGCGCCTGCGCGCCCCAATAGCGGTCGGCCGCCACCTCTATGGGGCCGAACGTATCGGTTTCGGTTCTGGTCTTTTCAGCGCTCACGGCAAGTCTCCGTCTGTCGATTTGGGCAAGGGCGTATCGCGTTGCACAAACCGCTTCAAGCGGAGATTGCGGTCGGGGAAGATGCAAATCGGTTGAAGAGAGGCCTCTTCTTCTCGCTCTGGGCGAGACGGCGGTGACGGCCAATCTCCCCCTTCTTATGGGGAGATGCCCGGCGGGAGATCAGCGCTTCAGCGGCGGCCCGACAATATCGATGCCGTTCTCGGCGCACAGGCTCGTCAACACCTCAATCATCTCCGGCGTCGGCGCTGCCGCCGGCGGCAGTTCGGCTCGCTCCGCAGGGCGACTAGCCTTGCGCACCATCGTCTCGAAATCCGAACCGCGCGTGACGGTGAGCGTATGGGCGCCTTCGAGAGACTCGACCTTGTAAGTGTGCGGCAGGCCTTTCGGAGCGAGCACCGTTTCGCCGGCGCCGGCAAGCCGCTCGCGGCCGTCGACGACAAAACGTATCCGGCCTTCGAGGATATGAAACACCTCGTCCTCATTGCGGTGCACGTGCAGCGGCGCGGAATCGCCGTAGGGCTGGCGGTGCTCGATGATGCAGATGCCGTCCTCGCCGTCGGCCGACGAAAGCTGGATGGCAACGAGCGTGTTGTTGAACCAGAGGAGTTCCTTGCCTGCGATCGTCGTGTTGATCATTGTCATCATTGCTCTCCCTTGTTGAGTGCCGACAAAGCGGCTTCGACGGCGACCTAAGCAAGGATGAGCCGGTGATAGAAATCGAATGATCGTATGGGGCGGATTGATGCGATGAATTTGAACGCGCTCGACCTCAATCTGGTGAGGGTGCTCGACGCGCTGCTGCGCGAGAAGAGCGTGACGCGCGCCGGCGAGCAGATCGGCCTCAGCCAGCCGGCTGTTAGCGCCGCGCTCAACCGCCTGCGCCATGCGCTCAACGACCAGCTCTTCGTGCGCCGCGGCAACGACATGGTGCCGACGCCTCGCGCCGAAAGCCTCGCGGAGCCGGTGCGTGCAGCGCTGCGCGAGATCGAGCGCGCCTTTCAGCCGGCGACCGATTTCGATCCGGCAAGGCTGGAACGGACCTTCACCTTCATGGGCGCGGATTTCTTCTCCATGCTTCTTATGCCGCCCTTCGCCGCGCGCATTGCGGCGGTGGCGCCCGGCGTATCGTTCCGTTTCCTCGACAGCGCCATCGGCGACGTCTCGAAGCTGTTGCAGGACGATCGGATCGACCTTGCGCTGGAGCGCCCGCTGGAGGTCGCGGAGTGGGTCTCAAGCGTGGCGCTGTTCGGCTCGCCCTTCGCCATTGTCGCGGCGAAGGACAATGCGGCGCTCGGCCAGGCCGGCATCGCCGAGGGCGAAGAGGTGCCACTCGACCTGTTCTGCGCGCTGCCGCATGCGCTGCGCTCCATCGATGGATCAATGTCGGGCTTCACCGACGATGCGCTGGGCAGGATGGGCCGGGCGCGTCGCGTCATGCTTGCTTTGCCGCACTTCCAGGCCGTCGCGCTGGCCGTGGCGAACGGGCCTTATCTGGCTGCGGTTCCAACGCAGTTCGCTGTAGCGGCGGCAAAATCCCTGCCGATCGGCATCTATCGGGCGCCGATCCCGATACCATCGCCGGCGGTCAGAATGTACTGGCACGCCCGCCGCGATGATGAGCCACCGCATCGCTGGATCCGCGAACAGATACTCGATGAGGTGGGAACGCTCGGCTTCAAGGACTGGGACGGCACCGCAAGTGCCCTCCCGGGGGTATAGCTGCCGTTGGAGCGGGAGTGCAGCGCTGAGCAACGCGGACGGTCAAGCGCGGGAGCGATCGCCGGTATGAACCTTATCCGGCTGAGGCTAACCCGACCGGCGCGGGCTGGCGCAGGCCCAGCCGGCCCGCGACGAAATCCTTGACCTGGCGCACGGCCTGCTCGCGCGTGACGCTGCCCGGCTGCAGGCCAAGCCTGAGCCACAGTCCGTCGATCAAAGCGGTGACGCCGAGCACGGTCTCCTCGGCCAGTTCGGGCGAAGCGAGGCCGCGCAGGCCGGACAAGAGGTTCGAGCGCATGCGCGCGTGGATGACTTTCTGGATGCGCGCCAGCTTCTCGTCACGCGGCACCTCGGCGCAGAGCGACAGCCAGGCATGGCAAAGCGGTGGCAGGAACAAATGCTCCTCGAAATTGCCTTCGATCACGGCGTCCAGCCGTTCCATCGGCGTTCGCGCCCGCTGAAGCCGGGCGACGACGGCGTGACAGAGCACGGCATTGGCCTCGCGCATGGCGTGCTCGAACAGCTCCTGCTTGTTGCGGAAATAATGCAGCACGATGCCCTTCGAGGCGCCGGCCTGGGCCGCGACCTTTTCCAGCGTCGCGCCGGCGATGCCTTCGCGCTCCAGCACCGCGAAGGCCGCCTGCCGCAGTTCCTTGCGGCGAATGTCGCTGAGACGCGTGAGTTTCACCGGACCGATCCATGCATGGCGAATCCACGTTGACATTTTCGCCCGTCCAGATCAATGATTGACCAATGGGACAATAAAATGACCACAAGGTCAAAAAAAGATTGAAAGAGGAGAACCGGAATGTTGCGCATGCTTGCGAGAGGCGTCTATGTCGCGGCGCTAATGGCGGCTTCCCAGGCGGCCGGCGCCGCCGAAGCCGAAGGCTGCAAAGCGGTTCGCATGGCCGAATCCGGCTGGAACGATCTCGCCTTCACCACGGGTGTGGCCAAGGTGCTGCTCCAGGCGCTCGGCTACGAGCCGCAAAGCGAGGTGCTTGGCATCAACGTCATCTATGAAGGGATGAAGAACAAAGACCTCGACCTGTTCCTCGGCTACTGGGATCCTGCGATGGTCACCTACTACAAGCCCTACAAGAAGGACGGTTCGATCGAGAATGTGCGCGTCAATCTGGTCGGCGCCAAATACACCTTCGCCGTGCCGACTTATGTCTGGGACGCCGGCGTCAAGGACCTGTCGGACCTGCATAAATTCGCCGACAAGTTCGGCAAGAAGATGTACGGCATCGAGCCCGGGTCCAATCAGCTCATGATGGATGCCATTGCCGATCCGCAATATGGTCTGGATGGCTGGCAGGTGGTCGAATCGAGCGAAGCCGGCATGCTTTCGGAGGTCGGCTACGAGATCAAGGAGAAGCAGTTCATCGTCTTCCAGGGTTGGGCGCCGCACCCGATGAACACGATGTACGACTTCAAGTACCTGACCGGCGGCGACAAGTTCTTCGGCCCGAATTTCGGCGCCGCCACCGTGACCACCCAGGTGCGCAAGGGTTTCCTGCAGGAATGCCCCAACGTCGCGCAGTTCCTGAAGAACCTTGCCTTCGACATCGACATGGAAAATATCGGTATGGGCTATCTCATCAATGACGGCATGAAGCCGGAGGATGGGGCGCTGAAGTCGATCACCCTGCACAAGGATCGGCTCGATGCGTGGCTCGCCGGCGTCACCACCTTTGACGGCAAGCCCGGCCTTGCCGCGGTCAAGGAAAAGCTCGGACTGTGAGGCCGGCGTTATCGGAGCCTGGGGAGCAGGGCATCGAGCAGACCGCATGGTCCGGCGGCAAGCGAGTTGTCGATGTCGGCGGCCTCGACCTGGCCTATGTCGAGATCGCCGGTGCGGAGCCGCCGCTGCTGCTGATTCACGGCTTCACCGACACCAGCCGCAGTTTTTCTCTGCTGACGCCGCATCTTTCCGGGCGCCGGCTGATCATGCCCGATCTGCGTGGCCACGGCGCCTCGAATACGGGCGAGGGGTGCAGTGTCGTCGATTTCGCTGAGGACATTGCCGGGCTGATCCGGCGCTTGCGGCTCGACCGGCCGGTCGTCGTCGGACATTCGCTGGGCGGCATGGTGTCGATCGCGCTGGCCGCGCAATATCCGGAACTGATCGGTGGGATGGTGATCCTGGCCAGCACGCTGAAGCCCGATTTCGGATCGGATCACCAGCTGATCGACGGCGTGGCGGCCTTGCGCGACCCGATCTCGCCGGTCGATCCCTTCTATGATTGGTGGCATGCCTGCCGGCCGGGCGTGCCGCGGGCTTTTCTCGCCGGCCTGGCGAAAGACGCGTCCGCGATCCCCGCGGCGCGCTGGCGCGCCGTTCTCGAGGAAATCCGCCGCACCGATCTGACCGCCGCGGCGCGCGCCGTGCAGGCCCCGACGCTGATCATCGCAGGCGGGCGCGATCCGCTTTTTGGCGAAGCGCATCAGCGGGCGATGGCAGGGGCGCTGGCCGGATCGCGCCTGGTGTGGGCACAGGATTGCGGCCACAACCCGCATTGGGAAGATCCGGCCTTTGTCGCCGAGGCAATAGCCGGCATGTTGCCGGCAGCGTGACTATCGCAACAGCGACCGGGCCGTGGGCGTCAGGCGCAACGTCTCGGTCGGCTTCGTCGAAACAGCTTGCAGGGTTTCGCGAACAACTTGCCATTCCGGCGAAGCGGCGAGAGCGGCCTGATGGCCCGCGTGGGCATCGCCATCGTCGAAACCGGTAATGGCGATGAAGACATTTTCGCCGGCCCGCACGGGCAGCCGAGGAAATGTGTTTTCGGAACGCTCGCTGACGAAGGCGCCACGCAGCCGGGCGCCGTTTGCCGCAAGCAGCGGAACCGCCTCAGCCTGGAAGCGTTCGGCAAAGCCGGCCTCGGCACCTGGCCGCAAATGGTGAATCGAAATCTCAACAAAGCCGGGCAACCGGCTCCCATTGCTCATGGTTTCGGCCTCGGTGGCTGTCGGCCGCTGCAACCCTGACAGGTCGAACCCGGCGCCCCGCCAAGCCGGTTTGAGCAGCAACACGTCGTCGGAATCGATCATCGTCGCATTGGCGGCATCGCGATGCGCTGCCCACAGCGGGCCGTCATAGAAGGCGCTCAGCGCGTCCTTTCTCGTTTCCATGTCCTCAAAACCGCGCAGCCAGACGAACATGTCGGGGCGGTCGAGATCGCGGAACTGTCCGATGACGGTCATGCCCGTCGCTTCCTGCGTTTCGACGAGCTCCCGCTCGAACAGCGCGATCAGCGTTTCGCACTGTCCGGGCTTCAGCGTGTATTGCCGAAGCTCGACGACGGGCGAAGCAAGGCGGGAAGATCGGTTCATGGCCAGAATCTCAAACAGGGTGATCGTCCTGTTTATAAACAGACCGGTTGTCCTGTTTTGTCAATCTGCTATCTTCTTCCCTTCTCCCCTTGTGGGAGAAGGTGGATCGGCGCGCAGCGCCGAGACGGATGAGGGGTGGGTGACGGATCGCCGTCATTGCCAAGCTGGAGCACCCCTCATCCGTCGCCTTCGGCGACACCTTCTCCCACAAGGGGAGAAGGCGGAGATGGCGATAGGCAAAAAGCGCACCAACGATCCGGAAGGCATGCGCCGGCGCGTCCTCGACGTGGCGGAAGGCGCCTTCCAGGCGCGCGGCTATCACGCCTCGAGCCTTGGCGATCTGATGGCGGCGGCCGGCGTCACCGGCGGCGCGCTGCACCACCATTTCCCGACCAAGAAGGCGCTGGCGCTCGCAGTGATCGAGGAACGAGTGGCGGCGGCGGTCCAGGAGACCTGGATCGACCCGATGCTGGCGGCGTCATCGGCCCGCGAAGGCGTGCGGGCCGTGTTCGAGGCTGTGGCTGCGGAGCTAGAGCGACAGGGCTATGTCCGCGGCTGCCCGCTCAACAATCTGGCGCATGAACTGTCGCTGGCCGACGACGAGTTTCGCCTGGCGCTTGCCAAGATCTTCGCCGGCTGGCGGAGGGCGATCGCCGACAAGATCCGAGCCGACCAGCAGGACGGCGGGGAGGGTGGGACCGATCCTGACCGCTTCGCCGCGCTTGCGGTGGCTGCTTATTCCGGCGCCATGTCGATGGCCAAGACATCACAGGACGCCAGGTTGTTGCTGGAGTGCTTGAGGGGGCTGGAAAGCGTGCATCCGTCTTCGGGCGGATTGGCAACGAGACGACGCCGAAGGGTGCTGTTGCGATAAATGCTGTCAGGACAGAGGGAGGCGGTCCGAGGTTGTTTAATCGGGTGACGATGAATCGCTCTTCGCCAGCAACCGTTTCGCGCCGCGTCTTCATCGCCGGAGGTCTCGCTACTGCCGGCGGGCTGCCTCGCGTCGCCTTCGGCCAGACCGGCAGGCGCATCCAGCCGATCGACGCCACTTTCCTCTTCATCGCCGATATTCATGCCTGCCGCATGGCGAACGGGCTCAGTCCCAACTGCCTGCAGGAAGGCAAGACCGATGCAGCACTTCTGCGCAACGTCGCGGCCTTGAACGCGATTGCCGACAAGAAGTGGCCGGCCGAGATCGACGGCGTTGCCACTGGCCTGCATTCGGCCGGCACCCGCATCGGCACGCCGCTCGGCCTCGTCACCGGCGGCGATATCACCGACGATGGTGGCGGCCAGGTCACCGAGCCTAGCGAAGGCACGCAGCTTCTGCAGTTCTCCAAGCGCTATCAGGAAGGTGTCGGGCCGGACCGGATCCACATCCCGGTCTATGTCGGACTCGGCAATCATGATCTCGACCAGAACGGCTCGCCCCCGCACGTCGATTGGTATCGCCGCGAATTGCGCGATTATGTCGAGGTCAACCATCGTCCCGGCGTGTTCTTCAAGCCGCCGGTGCCCGCTACCGAATACGACGTCGATACCGACTGCTATTCCTGGGACTGGGGCGGCCTGCATCTCGTCCAGATGCACCGCTTCGCCGGCGATACCGGCCATGGCGCGCCAAGCAGCCTGCCTTGGCTGAAGCAGGACCTCGCCACTTATGCCGGCGACGGCCGGCCGGTCGTCCTGTTCCAGCATTATGGCTGGGACACTTTCTCTACGGAGCGCTGGGATCCGGTGAAACGCACCTATGATGACGATGGCTCCGGCCGCCCGCATTGGTGGGGCGAGGCCGACCGCCAGGCGCTGCTGGCCGCGATCAAGGGCTACAATGTAATTGCCGTCTTCCACGGCCACCAGCACGAAGTGCCGATGATCTACCAGCGTGACGGGCTCGACATCATCAAGCCGAAGGCGGCCTATATGGGCGGCTTCGCGCTGGCCAGGGTCACTGCCGGCAACATGGATATGGTGTTGGGCGAGGCGGCCGGTGACCATGGCGAGATCGTCTTCACCAACGCTTTCGCCAAACAATTCCAGACATGAAAAGGCCGCCTCGCGACGGCCTCTTGCCTATCTCGCCATCAAGACAAGACGGCCTCAGAATGCTTCGCGAACCTCCGTCGTCGCCATAAGCCTTCTGCACCTTGCCGGCGATTTTGTCGCTTGGCGATACCGGCGACCTGATCCCTGTTCACCATGCGCGCATCTCCTGGGTCTGGAAGGGAAACTGGACACGAGAACCGCATCCGGGTCTGACAACGTGCCGGATCCGTTTGGGTTCCAGGCCGCGGCGATCTCTCTCTCGGTGCGGTTGCATCGGATAACGCAATCCGGTTAGGGTCTGCCGCGGCTGCGGAGAGGGCAGTCCTGGGAAACGAGTTTGCGTCTTCGTGTGGCCTTTGTCGCAGTTCTGGTGGCCGTCGCCGACGATGTCGGGCCGATCAACGTGCTGAGCACAGAAGTCGGCCACCCGTCACCCACCTACATACCCGACACCGCCGATGACGGTTCGACCGTCGTCGGGCTGGCGTTCTCGGGCGGCGGCACTCGGGCGGCGGCTTTCTCCTATGGAGTGTTGCGGGCGCTCGACGATATTGTCATCGACGAACGGCCGAAACGCCGCACGCTGGTCGACGACATCAGGATGACTTCCGGCGCCTCGGGAGGCGCCGTCGCCACCTATTTCGACTACAAGGTCAACCCCGACATAAAGGTAGCGGTCGCTGCGATCCAGGCCCGCGCCGGCGTCAGGCCGGCGGCGATCATGACGGCCGCAGCGAATTGACATCATCAGGAGACGGTCTTGGCGGAGTTCACCCTCTATATCGGCAACAAGTGCTTTTCCTCATGGTCGCTGCGGCCATGGGTGGCGATGAAGCACCTGGATATCCCTTTTGAGGAAGGCTTCGTGCGGCTGCGCACGCCCGAGACGGCGGCAAACCTCGCCAAGGTGTCGCCGACCGGCCTCGTGCCGGTCTTGAATCACAATGGAAGGATCGTCTGGGAAACGCTTGCCATCCTTGAATATCTGGCCGATCTCTATCCGGAAAAAAGGCTCTGGCCGACCGATCTCGGCGCCCGTCAACTGGCGCGCTCGGTGGCGACGGAAATGCATTCGGGCTTCCGCGAGGTCCGCTACGGCTGGCCGATGAACCTGCGCCGGCCGAAATCCCATAAGCCGCTCGATGCCGAGGGCGAGGCGCAGCGGGCGAGGATCGAAGCGATCTGGCGCCAGTGCCGCGAGCAATATGGCGAAGGCGGCCCGTTCCTGTTCGGCCATTTCACCGCGGCCGATGCCATGTATGCGCCGGTGGTGACGCGCTTCGACACCTATGGCGGCGAACTGGCGCCCGTCACCCGCGCCTATGTCGACGCGGTCTTGGCGACGCCCGCGATGCGGCACTGGTATGCGGAAGCCGCCAGGGAGCCCTGGCCGGAGCCCGGGCCGCACGAACAGGATTGAGCCCGGGTCGGCTCGGCAAATTGCGTCGACTGCTCTGATGGGGGGTCTTCAAGCCCCGGCGGCGCGGCCTATGTGAAGGCGCGGGCCGGGCTCCTGGAGATTTCTCATGACAATCGCAAATTCACCACTCACGGGAAAGGTCGCGCTCGTCACCGGCGCTTCGTCCGGCATCGGCGAGGCCACCGCCGCGGTCCTTGCCGCGGCCGGCGCGAAAGTCGCAGTCGCCGCCCGTCGTGCCGATCGCCTCGAAGCATTGGTTGCGCGCATCGAACAGGCCGATGGCGTCGCGCTCGCCATTGAAGCCGACATCGCCAAGCCCGGCGACATCACCGCTATGGTCGACAAGGTCGTATCCGAATGGGGACGGCTCGATATCCTCGTCAACAATGCCGGTGTGATGCTGCTTGCTCCCGCGGCCGAAGCCGATCTAGACGACTGGCGCCAGATGATCGAGCTCAACCTTATCGGTCTGATGGCGACCACCAAGGCGGCGCTGCCGCACCTGAAGGCTTCAAAGGGTCATATCGTCAACGTCTCCTCGGTCGCCGGCCGGGTCGCAAATCCCGGCGCCAGCGGCTATGCGGCGACAAAATTCGGGGTGGTGGCTTTTTCGGAATCGCTGCGCCGCGAGGTCTATGCCGACAAGGTGCGCGTCACCGTCGTCGAGCCGGGCCTTGTGCGTACGGAACTCGGCGATCATATCACCAACGTGCAATCCAAGGCCGGACTCGAACACCGTCTCGCCACGATGGAAGCGCTGACCGCGGAAGACATTGCGAACGCGATTTTCTATGCCGTCAGCCAGCCGCCGAGGGTCAATGTCAACGAGATACTTATCCGTCCGACCGATCAGGAGCGGTGAACAATAGAAAACGCCTCTCGCGCTTGTTATGGCGCGGGAGGCGCTTTTGCCGTCAACCGTTCTCGATTGCTCGTGAATTTGCCGACGGCTTGAGTAAAAACGGCCCGCCATGAGATTGGTTCCGCAGCCGACGAATTTTTTGCCCTTTTTTGCGGATAGCCCCAACGTCCGCCGCGATGTGATAAGAATGCTGCAAGGCCAGGGATGCGGACGTCCGCAATTTAATCCGACGCCAATGTTGCTTTGTGCGTGGTCATGGCGGAAAGACGCTCTGCCATTTCGGCATCAACCTGCGGGCAGGAGAAGATTTTGACCGCTAGCTCGAATGAATCATGTGGGCAGACTTTGCCGAAACCGGCAGGCACACGCTGATGGCCGCCAAACGCGTGCCATCTACGCCGATCGCCGCCGATGCGACCATCGCCGATATGGTCGACACCCTTGACAAGCCGATCGAATATGTTCGCCGAGTGCTGGAAAGGCTCGAACGCTGCAAGCGCGCGCATGGCGATGCCCAGGTGCGCGTTGGCGTGCGCGGCCGCGCCGAAGCCCCGAACTATATGATTGAGTATGTGCGGGAAGACGCCAAGACCCGTCAACGCACCAGCTATCAGGATGCCGCCTACAGCGGCAGCACGCATCGTGAGCTGGCGCCGCACCACATCGAGGACGCCAGGAACTGGTCGCCCGAGGAAATGAACATCACGGCGGTCTCGGCGCTGATCGGCCGCTTGCGCAATCCGAACGCGCCATCATCGCGCTTTTCTGACGAGGACTGACATGGCCATAAAATTCTCCGCCAAGGACCAGCCGGCAGCTCCGCCCGCCGCGGCCAAGCCAGCCAAGCCGGCGGCAAAGCCGGATGCGCCCGCAGAGGTTGCGACCGATCTGTTCAAGTCGCCGGCCGAAGCGCCGCCGCGCAAGACCAGGAAGAAGTAGCGCCCTTGCCGCAGGACGGCGGTCGCACAGCCGGGCCGCTCGGCCTGCCCGGTCAGTCCTCTTTGTCTGTCGACGAGGATGGCGGCGCGGTCGCCGCCTTCGACTGTCAGAGCTGCGGCGCCTGCTGCTCCTACTCGGCGGACTGGCCGCGCTTTTCGACCGAGGAGGATGAGCAGCTCGACCGCATCCCGGCCGAGCTGGTAGCGGCCGACCAGTCCGGCATGCGCTGCGAGGGCGGCCGATGCTCGGCGCTCACCGGCGAGGTGGGCAAGCACACGGCCTGCGGCATCTACGAGCTGCGCCCCGACGTCTGCCGCGCCTGCATGCCCGGGGGCGGCGACTGCCTGATGGCGAGGGCGGCGCATGGGCTGGCGGTCAGCTAGTTTCCTCGCCCCCGCATCGCGGGGGCGAGGAAAAGCGCCCCGCTTGCCCTGTTGCGCGCCTCCCGGTACCTTCTCGCCGGGCAGGGCAGCGGAGGAAATCCATGAGCATTGAATTTCTGTTGACGTCGTTGATCATCGTGGCTTCGCCCGGCACCGGCGTCATTTACACGCTTGGCGCCGGCCTCTCGCGCGGCGCGCGCGCCTCAATTATCGCGGCCTTCGCCTGCACGCTTGGCATCATCCCGCATATGGCGGCCGCCATCACCGGCCTGGCCGCAGTGCTGCACACAAGCGCCGTCGCCTTCGAGACGCTGAAATATCTCGGTGTCGCCTATCTGCTCTACATGGCCTGGAACACATTGAAGGAAAAAGGCGGCCTCAGCATCGACGAGGACGCCGCGCCGCGCTCGACCGCCAGAACGATCACCTCGGGCATCCTGATCAACATCCTGAACCCGAAACTGTCGATCTTCTTCTTTGCCTTCCTGCCGCAATTCGTCAGCACCACCGAGCCGCACGCGCTGTCCAAGATGCTGGAGCTCTCCGGCGTCTTCATGCTGATGACGTTCATCGTCTTCGCCATCTACGGCGTCTTCGCGGCATCGGTGCGCAGCCACATCGTGTCGCGGCCGAAGGTGTTGACATGGATGCGCCGCAGCTTTGCCGCCGCCTTCGTCATGCTCGGCGCCAAGCTGGCGCTGGCCGATCGGTAGCCTTTGGCGCCAGCCCTCTACATAGCCCATGGTCGCCTCGGGGGAGCTTTGGGCTGATGGGGCTCGAGAGATTCAGGAATCCGAGTAAGGCCGGAAATCCGAGTAAGAAAGGCGGTCGCAGTGACGCTTGAATGCATCAATCCCCACGATCTGCCCAAGCCTGACACATACAGCCAAGTCGTCGTGGCAAAGGGCACCAGGCTGATATTTATCGCCGGCCAGGAACCTGAAGACTTAAACGGCAAGCTTGTCGGCGAAGGTGATTTCACGGCTCAAACGCGCCAGGTGTTCGCCAATCTCGGTCGGGCGATTGCCGCCGCAGGCGCCCGTCCCAACGACGTGGCCAAGATCATGATCTACGTCGTCGACTATCGGCTCGATGACCATTACCCGATCATCGATGCCGCCCGCGTGGCTCTGTTCGGGGACCACAAGCCGGCCAACGTCGTGTTGGGAGTGGCCAGCCTGTCGCCTGGATATCTGATCGAGGTCGATGCGGTTGCGGTGGTCGACGCCTAGCCTTTCACATAGCCCATCGCCTCGACGATTTGCCCATCGGCGACACGCATCAGGTTGACGCCGCGCAGCGAACTGCCGTCGGCCATCCAGAAGCGCCAGCGGATCGTGGCGCGGTCGCCGGCGACGAACGTCTCTTCGATGTCGAAGCGGGTACCGGGTCCGGTAGCGATCGCCGACCACAATTCGACGCAGGCCGCCTTGCCGGTGCGGCGGGCGCCGTCGGGCGCCGGCGTGGTGTTCTCGATCACGCAGTCCTGCGCCACCAGTTCGTCCAGTGCCGAAGGGTCGTGGCGCTGGAAGACGTCGTTGTAGCGCCGCATGATTTCCGCCGTTTCCGCGGAGCGTTTGGCCGCGGCGATGTCGATGATGTGTTCATGGGTCATTTGATCTTCTCCTGTCGTTTCATTGAGCTACGAGGCTCGCCTTGAGCGTGATGGTGGCGACGCCGGCCAGCGCCCGCGAGACGAGACAGGCCGCCTTGGCCTTTTGCGCCAGCCGCTCGAAATCCTCGGCCGATATGCCGGCGATGCGCGCCTGAGTTTCGAGCTCGATGCGGGTGATCGTCGGCCCGGCCGTGGTCGCGCCGAGATGCACCTTGGCGATGGTGTGGATGCTCTCGGCCGTGTGGCCTTCGGCGCCGAGAATGGCGGTAAGCGCCATCGAAAAGCAGCCGGCATGGGCGGCCGCAATCAATTCCTCTGGATTGGTGCCCGGGCCGCTCTCGAAGCGCGACGGGAAGGAATAGGCGCCTTCGAAAACGCCGCTGCCCAGCCGCAGCCGGCCGGATCCTTCCTTGAGCGTTCCTTGCCATTGGGCGGAGGCTTCGCGGATTGTCATGGCTGATCTCCTTTCTGTTTGCGGGAAAGCATGATGGTCACGCGCCGTCGATGACGACCTTGCCGAAGACGTCGCCCAGCCGGAAATGGCGGTAAGCCTCGCGCGCCTCGGCGAAGGGGAAGACCTTGTCGATGATCGGTCTCAGCCGGTGCGTGGCGACCGCGGCAAGCATCGCCTCGAGCCCGTTGCGGCTGCCGACAAAGAGACGGCCGATGGTGACCAGGCTGCGCTGATAGACGGCGCCCGGAATCTCGACCGACTTGCCGTTGCGGTCCTGCACGGTGAGCAGCACGATGCGCCCGTGAAGCGTGCTGGCGATCAGCGATTGCGCAAAGGTCGCCGGGCCGCCGGTTTCGACGACCAAGTCGATGCCGCCGGTCGCCTCGCGCAGCTTCATGCCCCATTCCGGTGTCTCGGCTGCCGCGACGACGAGGTCGGCGCCGAGCGCCCGCAGCCTGTCGGTCTTCTCCGCCCGCGAGGTGACAGCGGCCACACGGCAGCCCATGAGCTTGGCGAACTGCAAGGCAAACAGCGCAACACCACCTGAGCCAATGGTGAGAACCCATTGCCCCGGCTTCGGAATCTCCGCGTGCGTCAGCGCGCTCCAGGCGGTCAGCCCGGCGCAGGTGAAGGTCGCAGCCTCCTGCCAGGAAAGATGGTCCGGCAGTCGCACCGCCCATTGCTCGTCAAGCAGCGCATATTCGCTCAGCACGCCGTCCAGTGTGCAGCCGAGCTGGTCGATCACGCCCGGATGGATGCGGCCGTCGATCCAGCGCGCGAAATAGCTGCCGGTGACGCGGTCGCCGACGGCAAAGCGAGTGACGCCGTTGCCGGCGGCCACGACTTCGCCGGCACCGTCGCTCAGCGGCACGATGCCCGCGCGGGGTGCCAAAGGATAGGTGCCGTTGAGGATCATCGTGTCGCGGCGGTTGAGCGAGGCGGCGCGCACTCGTACCAGGATCTGGTTTGCACCCGGCTTGGGCAGCGCTTCCTTGCGCATGACCAGCCCCTCGATGTCGCCGAATTCCTCGAGCCGGTAAGTCCGCATTTTTGCCTCCGGTATATGTAGACCGATTTACATATTATGTAGACCGATTGTCATATTCAGGGCAAGTCCTATAATGCGCGCTCCTGACAGAGGTTGACATTTTGAGAGGTCGACGTGGCGACGGACACACGCACCCGCATGATCGAGGCGACGGCGCTGCTCATCCGCAAGCGCGGCTATCACGGCACGTCGCTGAACGACATTCTAAGCGCCAGCGCAGCACCGCGCGGCTCGCTCTATTTCCATTTCCCGGGCGGCAAGGACCAACTGGTCGTCGAGGTGACGCGCGCCAGTGTCGCCGACGTGACGGAGCGGCTGGGCGCCGCGCTGTTGGAGGAAAGCGATCCCGCCGTTGCCGTCCACCACATCTACCAGTCGGTCGGACGCATGCTGGAGGAGAACGAATTCTCGCTCGGCTGTCCGGTCGCGCCGGTGGTGCTCGACGCGCCGAACGACGTGCCGGACCTGATTGAAATCTGCCGCTCGGCCTTCGAGCAGTGGATCGGGCTGCTGCGTCAGGCATTCGTCAGGGCAGGGGTGCCGGAGCGGCGCGCGCAGGCGCTGGCCCTGCTGGTCGAATCCTCGCTGGAAGGTCTGATGGTGATCGCCCGCGCCACCCGCGACCGTACCCCGGTCCAGGCGGTTGCCGACGAGGTCGCGGCGCTGGTCGAGCAGGCGGTGCTTGCCGGAAAGGCAGCACGGCAGGCGGAGAGTGCCGCCTGAGGACTCGGATTTGATCTCCAAATGCAAATAAAAAGGGCGCCTTTCGGCGCCCTTTCCGTATCAGTGATGGGTCAGACTTTTTAGAAATCCATGCCGCCCATGCCGCCCATGCCGCCGCCGCCCATGCCGCCAGGCATGCCGCCGCCAGCCGACTCCTTCTTCGGAGCTTCGGCGATCATGGCTTCGGTGGTGACCAGCAGGCCGGCGACCGAGGCCGCGTCCTGGAGAGCCGTGCGCACGACCTTGACCGGGTCGACGATGCCCATGGCGATCATGTCGCCATACTCGCCGGTCTGGGCGTTGTAGCCGAAGGTCGCGCCCTTGTTGTCGAGGATCTTGCCAGCGACGATCGAGGCTTCGGCACCGGCGTTGGCCGCGATCTGGCGGGCCGGAGCCTGCAGCGCGCGACGCACGATGTTGATGCCGGCGGCCTGGTCGGAGTTGGCGCCGGTGGCCTTGAGGTTGCCCGAAGCGCGCAGGAGGGCGACGCCACCGCCGGCGACGATGCCTTCTTCCACGGCCGCGCGGGTCGCGTTCAGGGCGTCATCGACGCGGTCCTTCTTTTCCTTGACTTCCACTTCGGTCGCACCGCCGACGCGGATCACGGCAACGCCGCCGGCGAGCTTCGCCAGACGTTCCTGCAGCTTCTCCTTGTCGTAGTCCGAGGTGGTCTCCTCGATCTGCTGCTTGATCTGGGCGACGCGGCCCTGGATCTCGGCCTTCTTGCCGGCGCCGTCGACGATGGTGGTGTTCTCCTTGGAGATCGACACCTTCTTGGCGCGGCCGAGCATGTTGAGGCCGACATTCTCGAGCTTGATGCCGAGGTCTTCCGAGATGACCTGGCCACCGGTGAGGATGGCGATGTCTTCCAGCATGGCCTTGCGGCGGTCGCCGAAGCCCGGAGCCTTGACGGCGGCGATCTTCAGGCCACCACGCAGCTTGTTGACGACCAGCGTGGCCAGAGCCTCGCCTTCGACGTCTTCCGAGATGATGAGCAGCGGCTTCGAGGTCTGGACGACGGCTTCCAGGACCGGCAGCATGGCCTGCAGGTTGGAGAGCTTCTTCTCGTGCAGCAGGATGTAGGCGTCCTCGAGATCGGCGACCATCTTGTCGGCGTTGGTGACGAAGTAGGGCGACAGGTAGCCGCGGTCGAACTGCATGCCTTCCACGACTTCCAACTCGGTCTCGGCGGTCTTGGCTTCCTCGACGGTGATGACGCCTTCGTTGCCGACCTTCTGCATCGCTTCCGCGATCATCTTGCCAACCGACTCGTCGCCATTGGCCGAGATCGTGCCGACCTGGGCGACTTCCTCGGAAGTCTTGATCTTCTTGGCGGCCTTGCCGAGCGCCGTGACGACTTCGGTGACGGCGAGGTCGATGCCGCGCTTCAGGTCCATCGGGTTCATGCCGGCGGCGACCGCCTTGTGGCCTTCCTGGACGATCGACTGCGCCAGGACCGTTGCGGTCGTGGTGCCGTCGCCAGCGATGTCGTTGGTCTTCGAAGCGACTTCGCGGACCATCTGCGCGCCCATGTTCTCGAACTTGTCCTCAAGCTCGATTTCCTTGGCGACGGTGACGCCGTCCTTGGTGATGCGCGGGGCGCCGAACGACTTGTCGATAACGACATTGCGGCCCTTCGGGCCGAGGGTCACCTTCACCGCGTCGGCGAGGATGTTGACACCGCGCAGCATGCGCTCACGGGCATCGCGGGAGAATTTTACGTCTTTGGCAGCCATGTTTTAGCTCCTGGCAGGGGCTCGGGAAGAGCCCGAAGATGAAGATTCAGGTGAGGCCGAAATTCAGCCGATGATGCCCATGATGTCGGATTCCTTCATGATCAGAAGGTCTTCGCCATTGAGCTTGACTTCAGTGCCCGACCACTTGCCGAACAGGATGCGGTCGCCGGCCTTGACATCCAGCGGCACGAGCTTGCCGCTTTCGTCGCGGGCGCCGGAGCCGACGGCGATGATCTCGCCTTCCTGCGGCTTCTCCTTCGCCGTATCCGGGATGATGATCCCGCCGGCGGTCTTGGATTCGGATTCGACCCGGCGAACGACCACGCGGTCATGAAGCGGGCGGAACTTGGACTTTGCCATGTTTTCTTCCTCGAATGAGAACGGTGAGAACTGTTCCTCCATCCGGCGAGGCCGCCGGATATAAGTTAGCACTCACCAAAGGCGAGTGCTAACGTGGCGCTGAGATAGGCCGCTGGGTTGCCGGAGTCAAGGCGCGCGCAACGGGGCAGCGGCGCGAAATTTTTCTCGTGCGAGACGCAAGGCCGAAATGCACCGGCCATCGCGAGGCGCCGACGAGCAACCCGCCCGTCAGTCCAGGCCCTTCGGCGAACGCAGCACCAGCAACGGGCAGCGTTCTGCGAGCCCGTATGTGCCGGTCGGGGCCAGCCGGACATCATCGAAGAAGGTCTGGGCTTCCTTGATCAGCGCTGCCGCCGGGGCGAAGCTGTAGACGACGGACGAGTTCCGGTAGACGTCGATGGTCCCGATGGTCGGCAGCTCCCACCCGGTTCGAGCCGACAGCTCCTCGCGGTCGGGAAACATCCTGTCGAATTGTTCGAGGATGCCCCTCACCGGTATCGTGTAATCAGGCGCTCCGCCGATGGCGGTCATTGCCACGCGCCATTTGAGTTCATGGAAGGTCGAGACGCCGCCGCTCAGCGCCAGGGCGCGGACATCCTTCGGGTCGTCTGGAGTTACGGGGGAAGCATAAAGCCTGATGGCGGCACGGCCGACGGATTTGAGTGAACGCGCAATCGACGCGAACAGCGTGCGTCTGAGGTCAGCGGCGCCGATGACGGAGAGACATCCATCGCCGATCAGCGCTTCGATGCTCGCGCCGGGAAACGGCAAGTCGAACCAGTCGCCCTGCACCGCCTTGCGCATATCGGTGTCGCCCGGCCAGATGCCGGCAATCATGTCGGGAGACTCGTCGACCGCCGTCATCGTGGCGCCGAGCCCGGCGAGCTCTGGCGTCACGCCGAGCATGACGACGTGCGATTGCGAAAGCTCGAGCTCACGTTCGTAGGCCTCGACCACCTGAGCCGGCGGCCGCAGCGGCGAGCCGAGCAACTGCCAGTGCTTGCGAATTGCATTCCAGTGCTCGGTCATGCAAACCCTGTATCGGTTAGGCATTGTGTTCGGTCGCATAATCGAAGGCGCATGATAAGCCAAGTGGGGCGCATGGCACGCATCGCCGTCATCACGCATGAACAAGACCGCTTCCAGACCCGGCGCGGGCTGCTGCTGCGCCGTGACAGCCCGTATATGCTCTTCGACCTGCTGCAGGAGCTGAAGCGCCGCGGCCATTCGGTGCGGGTCCTGCGCGGCACGTCGGCGAAGCCGGCCGCCGACATCGCGGTGCTGCATCTCGACGCGACCGTGACGCCGCCCGAATATGTCGACTATGCGCGCCGCTTTCCCTTCTGCCTCAATCTTGGGGCCGCCGACATCTCGAAACGCCGCATCAGCGGCGCCGTGATTGGCCAAGGCGACGACTGGCAGGGACAGGTCATCGTCAAGAGCAGCCTCAACCATCGGGGAACGCCGGAACAGCAGCTGAACCGGCGCGCGCGGCGAGCCGGCAGGCCGGAGCCGTTTCCCGGCGTCCAAGCCTTCGAAAAATACGAGATCCATGCCTCGCTCGCCGATGTTCCGGCCGCGGTCTTCGAACGCCGGGATCTGGTCGTCGAGAAATTCATTCCCGAGCCGGAGCCGGACGGTTTTGGCGCCCGCTTCTGGCTGTTCTGCGGAGAGCGCGAGCGCTGCACCCGTCATGTCTCGCCGCAGAGCCTGGTCAAGGGCGACGACACCATCCGCCGCGAGGCGGTGCCCGTGCCGGACGAGCTGCGCGCGCTGCGGCGCCAGCTCGGCTTCGATTACGGCAAGTTCGACTTCGTCATGCATGAGGGCAGGGCGGTGCTGCTCGATGCCAACAAGACCCCTGGGCGTGCCAGGAACCTGTCGAGCTTCATCGCCGCCGGCAATGCCAATCTTGCCGACGGCTTCGAAGGACTGATCCGCCAGGTCAAGTGACCGATCGTCTAGATATTCATGCCCCCAGACACCTCGATGCGCTGGGCATTGACCCAGCGATTGTCGTCGGAGAGCAGCGAGGCGATCATCGGCCCGATATCGTCGGGGACGCCGACGCGGCCGAGCGCGGTGACGCCGGCCACCATGCGGTTGATCTCGGCATTGTCGCGCACATGGCCGTCATTGAAGTCCGTGGCGATCGCGCCGGGCGCCACGGTGTTGGCGGTGATGCCGCGCTGGCCGAGCTCCTTGGCGAGGTAGCGCGTGAACACCTCGATGCCGCCCTTCATCATCGCATAGGCCGACGATCCGGGAGCAGCAAAGCGGGCGAGCCCGCTCGAGATGTTGATGATGCGTCCGCCATCATTGATCAGCGGCAGCAGCGCCTGGGTGAGGAAGAACACGCCCTTCAGATGGGTGTTCATCAGCGTGTCGAATTCCTCTTCCGTCGTTTCGGCGATCATCTTGCGCAGGCCGGTGCCGGCATTGTTGACGAGATAGTCGAAGCGGTCGCGCTGCCAGGTGTCCTTGAGGGTCTTCTTCAACGCCGCAACGAAAGCCGGGAAGCTGGCGACGGCGCCGGCGTCGAGCTCAAGCGCCGCTGCTCGACCGCCGGCAGCCTCGATCTCGGCGATTGCGCTCTTCGCCTCGTCGGCGCGCGAGCGATAGGTGACGATGACGTCGACGCCCCTCCGGGCAAGGTGGATCGCGGTGTTGCGGCCGAGGCCGCGGCTGCCGCCGGTGATGAGAGCAATGGGACGAGTGGTCATGGCGAATCTCCTTCTTTTGGATGGAGATGCATATACTCGCCTGCCTGATCGATATAATCGGCCATGGATTGCCAACACTGTTCAGTCTGTGCGAACAATCGGCGATGGACCGGTTCGACAGCATGCGGCTCTTCACCCGCGTTGTGGAACGGCGCAGCTTCACCGCGGCCGCCGCCGATCTCGGCCTGCCGCGCTCCAGCGCCACCGCCGCGATCAAGCAGCTCGAGGAGCGGCTCGGCGTACAATTGCTGAGGCGCACAACGCGCCACGTCACCACGACGCTGGACGGCGAGGCCTATTACCAGCGCTGCATCGGCATCCTCGCCGACATCGAGGATGCCGAGGGCAGCTTCGGCGCGCATGAGGTGCGCGGACGTCTGAGCATCGACATCAACGGCAACATGGCCCGCACCTTCGTCATTCCGGAACTGCCGGCGCTGCTCGCCCGCTATCCCGGGCTCAGCGTGCATATCGGCGAGGGCGACCGCTTCGTCGACCTGGTGCGCGAAGGCGTCGATTGCGTGGTCCGCGCCGGCACGCTGCCCGACAGCGACATGATCGCGCGCCGCATCGGCATGGCGCGCGAGGCGACGGTTGCCAGCGTCGCCTATGTCGAGCGCTACGGCCTGCCGCGCACTCTGGACGAGCTTGCCGGGCACGTCATGATCGGCTTCGTCTCGTCCCGCACCGGCCAGGTGATGCCGCTGGAGTTCACCGTCGATGGAAAGATCCGCGAGATCGTGCTGCCGTCGCGCGTCACCGTCTCCAATTCCGACACCGCCGCCACGCTCGTGCGCCAGGGTTTCGGCCTCTACCAGGCGCCGCGCCGCCGCTTCGCCGCCGACATCGAAGCGGGCCGGCTGGTCGAGGTGCTGCCGGACAATCCGCCGACGCCGACGCCGATCTCGGTGCTTTATCCGCCGAGCCGCCAGCTTTCGCCAAGGGTGAGAGTGTTTGTGGATTGGCTGGTGGAGATTCTGGGGCCGAAGCTGGAAGCGGGCTGAGGCAGCCAGGCGCGGCCCCGAGTATGGCGTCGGCTACAAAAACAGCTTCAACTGCGTATGGATGATCGACCGATAATCCTCGATCGTCCTCCGTCCCTCCGCTTCGTCCTGTGTCAGCGCCAGCCGCACGACGCTGCCGGCGAGCTGGAAGATCAGGAACACGACACGTCCGAACGCCTCGCGCTGCTCCGCTTGGAGCATCGGCCCGACCTTATCGCAGAACATCTTCGCCTGTTGCCTCGTCTCGGCGATGTCGAGATGCTGCAGCGCCTTGTCGGCCTGGATGGCGTTCTGCAGGTCCTGGATGGCTGGGTCCGCGGCGACACGGGCATGATAATCGTCGAGCAGCTGGTCGGCCGCGGCGGTCACGTCGTCCAGCCGGGCTATCCTGGCGATGATCGCGCCGAAGCGTGCGCGGCTTTCCTCGGAGAACCGCTCATAGAGCATCGCCAGGATCGCCGACTTGCTGGGGAAGTAATGATAGACGGTAGCGATCGGCCCGCCGGCCAGCGCGCCGACTTCCTTCATCGTCACCGCGTCGATGCCCTTCTCGCCGATCAGTCGCATGGTCGTGGCGAGGATCGCGTCGATGCGCTCACGGCTGCGCTCCTGCTTCGGCCTGCGCCGCGGTTCCGTCGCTGTTCGCCTTGTCTGCGTCATGCGCCAAATCTCGTGAAAGCCGCGAATTCGCGGTTGACAAGAAACATGATCAAGTATCAGTTCCGTCAAATGCTGACAACCTGTCAGTTTTTCGAGCGAGCTGCAAGGGAGAGCGCCTCGTGACTGCATCGCAAGCCGCGCAAGCGGAAAATGGCGATTGGCTTGTCGGCAATCCGACGGGCCTGCAGCTGGCCTCGGCGCTGTGGATCGGCTCGGTCGGCCTCCTCATCCTCGGACTGCAGCCGGTGCTGCTCGGTGCGCTCTACAGCGAAGGCCATGTCACCGGCGACGAGCTGGCGCTGGTCGCCACCGCCGAGATGATCGCGATCGCTATCGGCTCGGGCGTGGTGGCGATGCTCTTGCCGGCGCGCAACATGCGCTGGAAAAGCACGGTGCTGCTTGTCCTGCTCGCGCTCGCCAATGTCTGGACCGCTTATGCTGGCAGCCCCAATGCGCTGATTGGCGCGCGCACGCTGGCTGGCCTGGCGGAGGGCGGGCTTGTCGCTGTCGCAACCGAGCTGATCGCCCGCTCGCGCCGGGCCGAGCGCATCGGCGGCTATTTCGTCACGCTGCAGACCTTGGCGCAGTGCGCGCTGGCGCTGATCCTCGCGCTCTTTGCCGTGCCGAGAGCGGGCTCGGCCGGCGGCTTCATCGCGCTCGGCATCGTCTGTCTGCTTTCGCTCGTCGTGGCATGGACCGTGCCCGACGACTATGCCGACCTGCCCAAGCAAGAACAGTTCGCCAACGTGGCGACCGTGCCGGCGATCGCCGCGCTACTGTCGATCTTCTGCTATTTCATGTTCTTCGGCGCCGTCTGGGCTTTTCTCGAGCCCATCGGCGCACAGTTCGGCATCGATGGCCGCACCGTCGGCTTGATGGTTTCGGCGAGCCTTGCCGCGCAGGTGCTCGGCGCGATGACCGCGACAAGCTTCGAGGCGCGCATCGACTATCGTTTTGCCATCACCGTCATCGGGATCGTCGCGGCGATCAGCTCGCTGCTGCTTGCGTCCGGCCCGGGTCTTTCGGTGTTCTGGGCCGTGGCACTGGTGATGGGCTTCATCCTGCTCTTCATCGTGCCTTACCAGATCCGGCTGGCGATCACCGCCGACGAGACGCGCACCGCGGTGCTGCTGGTGCCGGCCGCCCAGCTCTTCGGCCTCGCCATCGGCCCGGTCGCCGCCTCGCTGCTGATCGACGGCGCGGACTTCCGGCCCGTGCCCGAATTCGCCGCCGCCGCCGCTTTGGCGAGCGTGCTTTTGCTCGGCATTTTCGTGCTCGTCGCGCGGCGACGCGGCCGGGTCTGAGCAAAGGGGTCAAGATGGCAACCGCCTGGAGCAACTGGTCTGGTTTCGTCACGGCTTCCCCGAAATTGATCGCGGCGCCCGCCGATGCCGGCGAGCTGGCCGAACTGGTGCGCTCGGCGCCCGGTCCGCTGCGCGTCGCTGGCGCTGGCCATTCCTTCACGCCGTTGGTGCAGTCCGACGGCACCATCGTCTCGCTGGAGAAGATCGAGGGGCTAGTCTCGCACGATGCCGCGAACAACCGGGCGCGGGTGAGGGCAGGCACGCGGCTCGGCGCCTTGATGCACATCCTGCAGGACATCGGCCAAGGCCTGCCCAACATGGGCGACATCGACCGCCAGGCGATCGGCGGCGCGCTGGGCACGGCAACGCATGGCTCCGGGCCGACTCTCGGCGCCTATCACACGCAATTGGAGGCGCTTCAACTCGTCGATGGGCAAGGCGAGCTGCGCGAGTTCAGCCGGGCAGACGACCTGGACATGATCCACGCCACGGGCGTCGCGCTAGGCGCCTTCGGCGTGCTGACCGAAGTGGCGATGAACAACATCGCCACCTACCGGCTGCGCCGCCGCAAATGGGTGCTGCCGATCGGCGACATGCTCAAAAACTTCGAGATGATGATGGCCGCGCATCGCTCGGCCGAGTTCTACTACATCCCGTTCTCCGGCTACGCCCAGTTCATCGCCAGCGATCTTAGCGACACGGCGCCGACGACGCGGCCGACCGAAGACGACGAGGAAGGGTTGGCGACTTTGCGTAAGCTGCGCACCGCGTTACCCTGGCTGCCGCGGTTGCGCCGCGCGCTGATCAGAGGGGCGGTGAAGAAGGTGCCGGCGGAAGACTATGTGCAGGACTGGCTCAACGTCTACGCAAGCGAGCGTCGCACCAAATTCAACGAGATGGAGTATCACCTGCCTTACGAGGAAGGTCCCAAGGCGTTGGCCGAGATCATTGCGCTTACGGAAAAGCATTTCCCGGAAGTCTATTTCCCGATCGAGGTGCGCTCGGTGGCGGCCGACGAATTCTGGCTTTCGCCATTCTACAAGAGGCTGACCTGCTCGATCGCAATACACCACGATGCGGCGAACGACCCGCTGCCTTTCATGCGCGCCGCCGAGCCGATCTTCCGCAAGTGTGGCGGCAGGCCGCATTGGGGCAAGATGCACAGCCTGAAGGCGGCGGACTTCAAGAAGCTTTATCCGCGCTGGGACGATGCGATGGCGGTGCGGCGCGACATCGATCCGCAAAACCGTTTCGTCTCGCCCTACATGGCCGGCCTGTTCGGCATCCAACAATGAGCGCCTATTTCGCCGCCCTGGCCGATGCATTGATGGCCGCCGAGATTTTCCGGCCCTGCCTTGTGCTCGATCGCGACCGGCTGGACGGCAACGTCGCGCTGGTGAAGCAAAGGCTGGCGCCGGGCCTTGGCGTGCGGCTGGTCGACAAGTCGCTGCCTTGCGTGCCGTTGCTTTCGCATATCGCCAAGGCGCTTGGCATCAACCGCTTCATGACCTTCCATCCGCCGGTGACGCAGGCCGTGCTTGACGCGTTTCCCGAGGGCGATCTTCTCTACGGCAAGCCGATGCCCGTGGGTGCCGCCAAGGCCGCGCTGACCAGGGGTGGCGCCGGCTGGTGGTCGCGCGTCTGCTGGCTGATCGACACGCCGGAACGGCTGGCGGAATATGGCGCGCTCGCTGCCGCGCTCGACACAGAATTGCGCTTCGCTTTCGAGGTGGACGTCGGCCTGCATCGCGGCGGTTTTCGTGATCCCGCCGAGATTAACGCGCTCACGATTCCAAAAGGTCTGCTCTGCGACGGCATCATGGCCTATGAGGCGCATGCGCCGGAGATCCCGGGCCTGTTCGGCGGCGTGGCCAAGGCGCTGAAGCAGGCCTCTGCCAAGGCCGCGGAATTCGTCGCTGCCCTCGATCCGGACCAGCGCCGCACCCTCAACATCGGCGGCTCCAAGACCGCGCTGCTGCATGGCGGCGGCGTCGCCAACGAAGTGTCGATCGGCTCGGCCTTCGTGCTGCCAAAGGATTTCGACACGCCTGGCTTGGAGGGCTTCCAGCCGGCGGCCTTTATCGCCACGCCGATCCTCAAGGCGCTCGATCCGATGCTGCCCGGCCCGCCGGCGGTTTCCAGGGCGCTGCAGGGGCTTGGCCTCTTCCCGCGCAAGGGCTGCTATCTCTATGGCGGCAAATGGATGGCCGAGCCGGTGTTTCCCGAAGGCATGAAACCGAACGGATTGATGGGCCTGTCGTCCAACCAGCAATTCATGGGCCTGCCGGCGGGCGCGGATGTGAAGCCCGGCGACTATGCCTTCCTGCGGCCGACGCAGAGCGAGGCGGTGCTGCAGCATTTTGGGGCGATCGCTGTGTTCTCGGCCGGGAGTATTGTGGAGTTTTGGCCAGTGCTGCCAATGGGTTAGGGCCGCTGCGGTCGCGATTGGCATTGGCCTCCGCAACTGCGCGTCGCTTCGCTCCTTGCTCCGCCCTGGAATGACGAAATTGTGTAGTGTTCCGCTCGCCATATTAATTGACTAAGTCAACTAAATGGTTGATCCTGTCCAAGACAGGAGGATTTTCCCATGACCATTCACAATCACCCAGGCAAGGATCGTATCGATGCGGTGCGCGCCTTCAACCGCTTCTATACCCGCCAGCTCGGCCTGCTCGACGAGGGCCTGCTGAAAAGTCCGTTCTCGCTGACCGAGGCGCGGGTGCTTTACGAGCTCGCCCATCGCGATGGGCTGGTCGCAAGCGACCTGGTGCGCGACCTCGGCCTCGACCCCGGCTATGTCAGCCGGCTGTTGAAGAAATTCGAGGAGTGCGGCCTGGTCGGACGCGAAGCTAGTGAGACCGACGCGCGCCGCGCCTCGATCGCGCTGACGCCAGCCGGCAGGGAAGCCTTTGCGCCTCTCAACCAGGATTCGCATGACCAGGTGCGCGCGTTGCTCGATCGCCTGGCCCCGGCCGAACAGGACCGGCTGGTCAACGCCATGCGCACCGTCCAGGACCTGCTCGGCGACAGACCTGAAGCCAAGGTTCCCTATATCCTGCGGCCGCTGCAGGTCGGCGACATCGGCTGGATCACGCACCGTCAAGGCCTCATCTACGCGCAGGACTATGGTTGGGACGAAACTTACGAGGCGCTGGTCGCAGAGATCCTCGGTGAGTTCGTCAAGAACTTCGTCCCGCAATGGGAGCGCAGCTGGATCGCCGAGCGCGAAGGCGAGGTGGTCGGCTCGGTCTTCGTCATGCGCAAGTCACCCAAGGTCGCGAAGCTCAGGCTGCTCTACGTCGAACCGTCGGCGCGCGGCCTCGGCATCGGTCGGCGGCTGGTCGACGAATGCATCGCCTTCGCACGCGCCAAGGGCTACAGGACACTGACGCTCTGGACCAACGACATACTGGGCTCGGCCCGCCGCATCTACCAGGCTGCCGGCTTCAAGCTGGTCGAGGAAGAACGCCATCATTCCTTTGGCAAGGATCTTGTCGGGCAAACGTGGAATCTCGAGCTTTAGCGCTTTTCCTTCTCCCCTTGTGGGGCCTGTTGCGTAATTGGCTGGTTGTGATTCTCTGAGAGGAAGCTCGGAGGGAATCGCGATGGCTGTGAAGCAGA